>DDEX01000032.1:44738-46574 GCA_002336845.1 Rhodobacteraceae bacterium UBA1943 | reverse complement strand
TGCCGCCAGCTTCGGGCCGGGGGTGAGTTTGAAGGCAGTGACGCTGGCCGTGACGGACGAGCCGGTGACCGAGGGGAAGGTGGAGGCGGTGTTGGTGTGGCTGGCGGACTACAACAAAAGCCAATGGCGCTTGAACGGTGAAAGATGCATTGCCTGCCCGGTCTCAAGTGCGCGTCTAGCTGACCTGATAGATCCTTCTGATTTCCTAGTTTGGGGTAAATAGCGTGACCATTTCCAAGGACCTATATCTCGCCATTTTGGCCGTGGATGCTTACAATCAGGGTTACGGGGTCGGCATCAACCACGGGAAAACACAGATCGGAAGTGCTACCAAGCAATCTGAAAGCAATATAAGCGCGAACTCTGATGAGGTAGCCGCCAGCTTTTACGCCGTCGCCTACACGATGGGCAGCGGCCCTGATGTTCCGCAAGAATTGCAGGGCAAGACGATCATCTCCAACCGGGGCACGGATTTCACCCCCGAGACAGACTTTGCCATCGACCAGACCGAAGGCTGGCCGTTGGGCGCAGGGAACTTCCTGCATGAGCAAACCCGCCTCGCCAAAGAGTTCCTATACGCCGTGCAGCCCGATGATGGGCTGAAAAGCGTCATCCTTACCGGCCATTCTCTGGGCGGCGGTTTGGCGGTCCACCCCTAGGCTCCAAACCCAATCAACCTATTGATCTGTTGTTTCTTGTCTGATTCACTCTCCTTTGCAGGCAAGGGGAGGGGACAATGTCGGCAGGGTTTTGGCTTTCGGACCGGGCCTGGGCGGCGATTGAGCCGCTTTTGCCGAGAAACCAGCCGGGCGCGCGGCGGGTGGATGACCGCCGCGTTATCAGCGGCATCATCCATGTGCTGCGCATCGGCTGCCGCTGGGAGGATTGTCCGTCGGACTACGGCCCTGCGACGACGATCTACAACCGGTTCAACCGCTGGAGCCATCGTGGTCTTTGGGGTCGTATCTTCGCGACCCTTGCGGCACGGGCGGAACTGCCGGGCGAGCTGAGCATCGACAGCACCGCCGTGCGCGCCCATCGCTCGGCGCATGGCGGAAAAGGGGGGCGAAGATTCAGGCCATCGGGCGCTCGCGTGGCGGGCCAACCACCAAAATCCACGCCCTGACAGATCGTTGCGGGCGGCCAGTCGCCTTTACCCTCAGCCCCGGGAACCATGCCGATATCTCGCAAGCCCCGGAACTCCTGGACAAATGCCCCGCCCCCCGCCGCCTACTGGCCGACAAGGGCTATGATGCGAAAAGCCTGCGCGACCGTCTCGCGGCATCGCAGACAGAGGCCGTGATCCCCTCGACCAGATCGCGCAAAGCGCCCATCCCCTACGATGCAGCGGCCTATCGCGGCAGAAACCTCATCGAGCGTGCCTTCTGCCGCATGAAGGACTGGCGACGCATCGCCACCCGATACGACAAACTCGCAACCAACTTCGCTTCCGCCGTCGCCATCGCCGCTCTCGTCATCTGGTGGACTTGATTGAGTCTGGAGCCTAACCCCTACTCCAACCGAAACACCTTATCCCGGCTCGTCGCACCTCGCACCAGAACCAGCCGCGACTTGGCCACGCCCGACGCGGTGGCAAGCAGCGCGCAAACGGCGGCGGTGGCTTTGCCGTCTTCGGGGGCTGCGGTGACATGGGCGCGGATCGTGCCGTCCTCGGCAAGTTCCAGCGCATTGCGGCGGGCGGCGGGGGTGACGCGCAGGGAAAACTCGGCCCCCGGCACGGCCATCTCGGCCCATTCGCCCCGTTTCATCGCCTGCCCCACCTTGCCGCCCCTGCCCGCACCTCCTAGCTTGCCCGCAAAGGAGACTGCAATGCCC
>DDEX01000032.1:0-44678 GCA_002336845.1 Rhodobacteraceae bacterium UBA1943 | reverse complement strand
GGAGGCGATCCTGACCGCCGCCCTGCGGGTGCCCGACCATGGCAAGCTGGAACCCTGGCGGCTGATCATCCTTCAGCACCCCGATCTGGCGCGGCTGGCCGACTTGGCCGAGGCGCGGGCGCGCGAGATGGTCGGCGATGAACAGAAGATCGCCAAGGGGCGCGGCCAATTCGACCTGGGCCATCTGGTGGTGGCGGTGATCTCCTCGCCCAAACCGTCCGACAAGGTGCCAGAGTGGGAGCAGCGCCTTTCGGCGGGGGCTTTGTGCATGAACCTCGTCAATGCCGCCGCCGCCGCCGGTTGGGGTGCGCAATGGCTGACCGGCTGGCCCGCGCTGGATGCGACCTTTGCGGCCCGCGCCTTTGGCTGCACCGGGGCGGAACAGGTGGCCGGGCTGATCCATATCGGCGGCATGGGCAACCCGGCAACCGACCGACCGCGACCAGACCTTGCCCGCGTGGCACAATGGGGTCTTGCGTGATCCTGTCGGATTTCCTGCGCGCCCTGGGCCAGTTGGGCGATCCGCGCTTTCTGCGCGTCGTGCTGCTGGGTATCGGGCTGGCGCTGGCCTTGCTGGCCGGGGTCTATGCGGGTTTTCTGGCGCTGATCGAATGGGCGACGCCGGGCAGCGTGACCATCCCGTGGATCGGGCCGATCGGCGGGCTTGATACGCTGCTGAGCTGGGGGTCACTGCTGCTGATGCTGGGGCTGTCGGTGTTTCTGATGGTGCCCGTCGCCTCGGCCTTTTCCGGCCTGTTTCTGGAAGACGTGGCCCAGGCGGTCGAGGACCGGTATTACCCCGGCCTGCCGCCGGTGCCGCGCGTGCCCCTGACCGACAGCCTGATCGAGGCGGCGAATTTCCTTGCCCTGCTGGTCGCGGTGAATATCGCGGCGCTGCTGGCCTTTGCCTTTACCGGGCCTTTGGTGCCGCTGATCTTCTGGGCGCTGAACGGCTTTTTGCTGGGGCGAGAGTATTTCACCCTGGTCGCTACCCGCCGCCTGGGCCGGGCCGGGGCCAAGGCCCTGCGCGGCGGGTATCCGCTGCAAATCTGGCTGGCGGGCACGCTGATGGCGGCCCCGCTGTCGATTCCGCTGGTCAATCTGGTGGTGCCAGTGCTGGGTGTCGCCACCTTCACCCATATGTTCCATCGCCTGACAGGCGCGCGGGTCAGCCCATGACGTGGAACACGTCCATGTTGTCCACCGTGATCCAGCCGGAATTGATGATCAGGTAAAGCAGCGCGAAGACGACCAAAGCGATAGCGGTGGTGATCTTGGCCTTCTTGCCGATCATCGCATCTTCAGGGGCCGAGGCGGGCGTGCCCGGCACCACCTTGCCATGGTCGGCCTGCGACTGGAACCGCACCGGCAGCACACAGAAAAACACCATGAACCAGGTGACCGAAAACAGGATCAGCGCGCCGGTGATGCTCATGACTTGATGCTCATGCCTGTTCCAGTTCCACAAGGCAGCCGTTGAAATCCTTGGGGTGCAGGAACAGCACCGGCTTGCCATGGGCGCCGATCTTCGGCTCGCCATTGCCCAGCACGCGCGCGCCGCTGGCCTTCAGGTGATCGCGGGCCGCCAGAATGTCATCGACCTCATAGCAGATATGGTGGATGCCGCCCGAAGGGTTCTTTTCCAGAAAGCCCGCGATCGGAGAGGTCTCGCCCAAGGGATACAGCAATTCGATCTTGGTATTGGGCAGTTCGATGAAGACAACGGTCACGCCATGGGCCGGTTCGTCCTGCGGCGCGCCGACCTTGGCGCCCAGCGTGTTGCGGTATTGCGCCGAGGCCGCTTCAAGGTCGGGCACGGCGATGGCGACGTGGTTGAGGCGTCCGATCATGGGGCAACTCCTGTGCTGTTGACCGCTTATGGGCAATGGCACGGGGCGCGGCAAGGGACCAAGGGTCGCAGAGCGGCATTTGCCCGGCATTTACCGGCCGTTATCCAATCCGTGCTTGGCTGGGGGCCTGCCAACCCCAAGCCAACGGTGCCTGCCATGCCCGATGCCGCCACTGATCCGCCTTCCGCGCCCGCTCTGGCGCTTGCCCTGCCTGCCGAGATTCTGGCGCCGCTGCCCCTGCGCGGGCTGACGGTGCTGGCGGTCGAGGACAGCCGTTTTGCCAGCGACGCGCTGCGGCTGATCTGCCAGCGCACCGGCGCGCGGCTGCGGCGGGCCGAAACGCTGGCGGCAGCACGGGCGCATCTGCGCACCTATCGCCCCGATGTGGCCGTGATCGATCTGGGCCTGCCCGATGGCAGCGGCCTTGGCCTGATTGCCGAACTCGCCCGCTCTGTGCACCGGCCAGAGGCGATTCTGGCCACCTCGGGCGATGCGGCGGCACATGCGGCGGCGCTGGATGCGGGGGCGGATGGTTTCATGGAAAAGCCCATCGAAAGCGTCGGCTGGTTCTGCCGTCAGTTGAAGGCCGTCATGCCGCTGCGGGGGCTGTCCTCGGTGCCGGGCCGGGACGAGGCGTTGCGCCCCGATCCGCTGGCCTTGCACGACGATCTGGAACGCGCCGCCGAATTGCTGACACGCCAGGTGCCGCCGGGCCGCTATGTCGCGGGCTTTGTCCGCGGGCTGGCCGGGCAGATGCACGACACCGCGCTGGCCGAAGCCGCCAACGCCGCGCGGATCGGCGTGCCGGGCGGGATCGGCAGGTTGAAAGGGTTGATCGAAGGTCACCTGACCGATCTGCCCGCCGCCTTTGCCCCGCGGTCTCAGGGGGCTTAAGCACCCTGTCAAAATGCGAATCGACCTGCTATCCTGTCGAAAATGACGGAATAGTCAGGGGCAGTATGATCGACCAAGACCTGCGTGACCGCATCCTTGCGGAACCCGATGTGATTCTGGAGGATCGCGACGTTATGTCGGCGCTGATCGGTGCCAACGAACGGCGCATGGGATCGAACATCGTCGATCTGCGCGGCATCGCGATGGAGCGGCTGGAATCGCGGCTGGACCGGCTGGAGGATACTCACCGCAGCGTCATTGCCGCCGCCTATGAGAACCTTGCGGGCACCAACCAGATTCACCGCGCCATCCTGCAAATGCTGGACCCGCTGAGTTTTGAGGATTTCATCAAGACGCTCGCCAGCGATGTCGCCGCAACGCTGCGGGTGGATTGCGTGCGCCTTGTCCTTGAATCGGTTCAGGAATCCGATGACCCTAATGTCCGCAAGCTGGGCCAGACGCTGATCGTGGCGCAGCCCGGCTTTGTCGCCGATTATGTCTCGGGCGGGCGCAATGTGCCCCTGCGCCCCGTGGTGTTGCGGCAGGTGCTGCCCGAGACCGATGCAATCTATGGCGAACGCGCCGGCTGGGTCCGGTCCGAGGCGCTGATGAAGCTGGATTTCGGCACCGGCCGCCTTCCCGGTCTGCTGGCCCTTGGCGCGGAAGACCCCCACCAGTTCCGCCCCACCCATGGCACCGATCTGCTGGCGTTTTTCGCAGGGGTATTCGAGCGTACCATGCGCCGGTGGCTGGGCTGATGCAGGCGCCCCTGACCCTGATGGCCCCGGCCTGGTCCGATGCGCTGGCCCGCTGGCTGGACCAGCGCCGCGCACTGGACGGGGCTGCTGCCAAGACGATTATCGCCTATCAGCGCGATGTTCTGGGGTTTCTGACCTTCCTTGCCCGTCATCGCGGCGGTGCCGATGGGATCAGCACCCTGACCGACCTGCCCGCAACCGAGTTGCGAAGCTGGATGTCGCACGAACAGGGTCGCGGCCTTTCGGCCCGATCACGGGCACGGGCGCTGTCGGCGGTAAAGGGCTTTCTGTCCTGGATCGCCGACCGCGACGGTGGCGATGTGACGGCCGTTCTTCAGGCGCGGGGGCCAAAGTACCGTCGCCGCCTGCCCCGGCCCGTCTCGGTCGAGGCGGCGGCGAACCTGCTGGACATGGTCGGCGAACAGGCACGAGAGCCGTGGATCGCGGCGCGGGATGAAGCGGTGGTGACCCTGCTTTACGGCTGCGGCCTGCGGATATCCGAGGCGCTGGGGCTGACCGGCGCCGACCATCCGTTGCCGGATGTTCTTCGCATTGCGGGCAAGGGCGGCAAAGAACGCCTTGTTCCCGTTCTGCCAGCCGCCCGCGACGCCGTGGCCCGCTATGCCCGCCTGTGCCCCTTTGACCTCGCGCCCGGCGAGCCGCTGTTTCGTGGCGCAAGGGGCGGGGCGCTGAGCCCCCGCCTGATCCAGCAGGTGATGGAAAAGGCCCGGATGCAGCTTGGCCTGCCCGCCACGGCCACGCCCCATGCGATGCGCCACAGCTTTGCCACCCACCTTCTTTCGGCCGGGGGCGACCTGCGCGCGATACAGGAACTTTTGGGCCATGCCTCGCTGTCAACCACGCAGGCCTATACTGCCGTGGATGCCGCGCGCCTGATGGAAGTATATGAAAAGGCGCATCCCCGCGCCTGAATCGTTGCGCAAGCCCCGGCTTTGCGGCAGGAAAGACCCATGGATATTCGTCTGAAAGCCCTTTCCGTCCACCTTTTGACCGCCACGGGCGCGGTTCTTTCGATGTTTGCCATGCTGGCCGCCGTCGAGGAAAAGTGGAGCCTGATGTTCCTTTGGCTGGTGGTCGCGCTGATCGTCGATGGCATCGACGGCCCCCTTGCCCGCCGCTATGACACGCCGCGCAACTGGCCCACCTATGACGGCGTGCTGATGGACCTGATCGTCGATTACCTGACCTATGTGTTCATCCCAGCCTATGCCCTGTTCAAGTCTGGCCTCTTGTCGGGCTGGACCGGCTGGTTCGCAATCATCGTGATCTGCTATGGTTCGGTGATCTATTTCGCTGATACCCGCATGAAGACAAAGGATAAATCATTTTCCGGCTTCCCGGCCTGCTGGAACATGGTGGTCCTGGTGCTGTTCGCGCTTGCCCCCAGCCAGACCACGATCCTTGTCGTGGTGACCGGCCTGACCGTGGCGATGTTCCTGAACCTGAAGTTCGTCCACCCCACCCGCACCAAACGCTGGAATGAGATCACCCTGCCCGTCGCACTTGCCTGGGTGGTGTTTGCCGGTTGGGCCGCCTGGCGCAATTTCGAGGAAGGCTCGATCGCCCATTGGGGGCTGGTTGGAACCTCGCTTTACCTTTGCCTTGCGGGTATCGTGCAGCAACTTGTGCCGCAGGGCGTGCGGCGCATCAGTTAAATCCGCGTCAGGATCACGCCGCCCACGATCACCACCGCCGCCAGCGCCTTGCCTTTGGTCATCCGCTCGCCAAAGGCCAGCCAGCCGATCAGCACCGCAAACAGGATCGAGGTTTCGCGCAAGGCCGCCACCACGGCAATCGGCGCGATGGTCATGGCCCAGACCGAAACACCATAGGCGCCATAGCTCGCGGCCGAGGCGATGAAACCCACGCCCCAAGGCTTGATCTGGCGCGGCAGGATACTGGCCCCCTTCCACAGCAGCATCCCCGTGGCAAAGAACATGCCGTCCACCACGAAAACCCAGGCGACATAGGCAATCGCATCGCCCGCAACCCGTGCGCCGTGACCGTCCAGCAAGGTATAACTGGCCGTGGCACAGGCCGAACCAAGCGCAAAGGGCAAGAGCTTGCGGCTTTCGCCATTGGCAAAAACACCCTGTGCCATCAACAGGATACCGCAGCCCAGCACGAAGATGCCGGCATATTCGTGGAAGGTCAGGCTGTCCGCTGCCATTTGGGTCGGAAAGGCCAGCGCCAACAGCGGCCCGATGACCGCCACGATCAGAGGTGCCGTGCCGCGCGCGATGGGATAGACGCGGCTCAGATCGCCATGCTCATAGGCATAGGTCAGGAAGGATTTATAGAAGAAGTGGGCACAGCCCGCCGCCAGAACCCAAGGCCATGCCGCCGGGTTCAACGCGGGGCGCATTGAGGCAACGGCCAGCCCGATCGGCACCTCGCCTATCGACAGGATGATCATCGCTCCCAGACGGGACGCCCCGACCTTGATCAGCGAATTCCACAAAGCATGAAGAAAGGCCGACCCAAGAACGGCCATCATTACCCAAAAGGTCACCGCTGCGCCTCATCCTGCCCTGTCGCAAAACCGTTACAATCTGCGGGTTGCCGGGAAAAGGGGCCATGTTCAGGTGGCGCTATGGCTTTCGCCCGGTGGTCTTAGACAAGTCACAAAAGCAGTCCAGCCGCGCCTTCGTGGCGCAGCAGCCAGACCTTGGTTTCCACACCGCCAGCCCCGGAATAGCCGCCCAGACCACTGGCCCCCAGTACCCTGTGGCAGGGCACGATCACCGGCAGCGGGTTGGCGCCGCAGGCCTGCCCGATGGCTTGGGCCGAAACGCCCAAGGCCTTGGCCAGGTCGCCATAGGTCCGCGTCTCGCCAAAAGGAATGTCGCATAAGACGGCCAGAAACCGGGCCTGAAACCCCTGCCCCAATGCCAGCGGCAGATCAAAGGCTGTCAGGGCACCGGCGAAATAGGCGTTCAACTGCCGCACAGCTTCGGCCAGCAGCGGCGTGGAAGGGGCCACCACCTCTCCGCCCCAGCGCAAGCTGGCAATCTGGCCATCCTCCTGCACAACCTCCAGCCGACCGACCGGGGTTTCAAGGCCCGCGCGCAGGGTCATGGCACGTCGAACAGGGTGATCGGGTTGATCTGCCCGTCATAAGTGGCATCGACATCGAACCGCATCAGCCGAAACCCCTCGTCCACCAGCCGCCACAGCCCGGTATCCGAGGCATCGCCGATGCCGCGCCACAGCCCCTGCGCCGAAAGATCGCCTGTCGCCGGGTCAAACGTGCCGTTCACCACGAAAGGCGAGGCCGACCAGCCAACGATTTTCACCTCTTTCACAGGCCCTTCAAAATTCTCGGGGTCTTCCAGAACCACATCCAGATCGGGCCGCGCCACCATCAGCGGCAAGATGCCGTTCATCTCGCTCTGGCCAAGGAAAACCGACTGCACATTATACGCGCCAATGTTGCAGCGATATTGCCACACCACCATCGGCGTCGGCTCTCCATAGGTCGAAGCGGCCTGCACATCGAACCGCTGCGGCGGTTCGATCAGGCTGCCATCTTCATTGAAGGCCGCCGTGCAGGCAGTTGAGAACGCTTGCGAAAAGACTTTTGTGGCACGGTCGTCCAACTCATCGGCGTGAACCGGTGCGGCCAGCAGGACCAGGGACAGAAGGCGCTTCATCGAAATCTCCGGCTTTTCCTCAGCCTGTCACATCCGGTTCGCTTCTGCCAAGGGGCGGAAGGCCTCTCGCAGCATGTCGGCCATGCCCTCGATGGCAGGCGAAGTGCCGCGCGGATTGCGGCGCAGGACCACGCGGGCACTGTCAACGATGGGAAAGCCGTCGGCCGAGGTCAGCTCGCGGCAGCCTGCCGGAATCGTGCTGCGCGACAGGGGCGCAATGGCAAGGCCGTTCTGCACCGCCACCCGGAACCCTGCGGCCAGATCGCAGGTCCAGGCCGCGCGCCAGTCGATCCCCTGCTGGTTCAGCGAGGCTTCGGCAAAATCGCGGCACCAGTCCGAGCGGAAATAGATGCCCACCGGCACCGGCCTGCGCAAATGCTGGGCGTGGGTGACAGAGGTCACCCAGACCGTCGGGTCGATACACAGGATCTCACCATCCTGCACATAGCTCCAGTCATAGATCACGGCGAGGTCAAGCTCGTCATTCTCCAAGGCCCGCATCTGCCCTTCGGAATGGTCGCAGCGAACGGTGACTTGCAGCCCCTCGTGCCGCTCATCAAAGGCCGCCAACGCGCGCGGCAGGATGGTGCCGGAGTATTCGTCGGGAATGCCGACCCGCACCGGCCCGGTCAGCGGCTTTTCCCGCAAGGCAATCGAGGCCTCGTCCAGCAGCGATACCACGCGTCGGGCATAGGGCAACAATTGCTCTCCGCGCGGCGTCAGGGCGACGCCACGGGCAAGACGATCGAACAGCGGTTGGCCCAGCATCTCCTCTAACCGCTTGATCTGCAATGAAACCGCTGATTGTGTGCGCAACAGACGGCCAGCGGCGGCGGTGACAGAGCCGGTATCGGCCACCGCCAGAAAACTGCGCATCAGATCGCTTTCAAGTGGAGCCTGCATCGCCATCACCCATGAATCTGACGAATGGTAGCCATGAAACCTATTCGTTTGTCAAATGCCAACCCACGCCCCATATTCAAGGGGCAAGTAAAGGAGGCCATCATGTTTCACCGTTTTCTCAACCTGATGCAGATGCGCCGGTCCACCGCGTTCCTGCTGGCGCGGAACGATGACCGGCTTCTGGATGACATCGGTCTGACCCGCGACGATCTGCAAGCCATGCACATGGGTGTGGTCGATGACGCGCGCTGGATCGCCAGCTTTCATTCTCAACCGGCCCAGCGGGGACTCCCTGTCGCCTGCTAGGTAAACTCTTCGCGGAGGGCCAAAACCCCCGCGAAGCCCCTTATGCGAAGGGCGGGCACTTGGCCCGCCCTTCTTCGTTTCTTATCCCAGCGCGGCGTTGCACCGCGCGCAGGTGCCGGGGTGTTTATGGCTGCCCACATCGGGCAGCACCTTCCAGCAGCGTTCGCATTTCTGCCCCTCGGCCTTTTCAAAGACCACGCCAACGCCCGGCACTTCGGGCAGGCGGAAGGCCTCTTGCGGCTCGGGGTCGGCGGTCAGGGAAATGCCGGAGGTGATGCACAGATCGGCGAACTCCACCGATTTCAGCGCCGCCAGAATGGCGGTATCGGCGACATGCACGACCGGAGCGGCCTCTAGGCTCGCGCCGATCACCTTGGCGGTGCGCTGCACCTCCAACGCGCCGGTTACCACGCGGCGGGCGGTGCGAATGCCTTCCCACTTGGCCGCAAGCGCGGGGTTCAGCCAGTCGGCGGGCGTGTCGGGGAAGTCGGTCAGGTGAACCGAAGACTCCTCGCCCGGGTTCCGGCACAGCCAGACCTCTTCCATGGTGAACACCAGGATCGGCGCCAGCCATTTGGTCAGGCGTTGGAACAACAGGTCCAGCACCGTGCGCGCGGCGCGGCGGCGCGGTTCGGTCGGCGCGTCGCAATACAGGCTGTCTTTCCGAATGTCGAAATAGACCGCCGACAGATCGGTGGTGCAGAAGGTGAACAGCTTTTGGAACACGCCCTGAAAGTCATAGCGCGCATAACCGCTGCGCACTTCGGCATCCAGTTCCGCGAGGCGATGCAGAACCCAGCGCTCCAGTTCTGGCATATCCGCCGGGGCCACCCGTTCGGCCTGGGTAAAGCCCGCAAGGTTGCCCAAGAGGAACCGCATGGTGTTGCGCAACCGGCGATAGCTGTCGGCCACCCCTTTCAGGATTTCCTTCCCGATGCGTAGGTCGATCGTATAGTCCGATTGCGCCACCCACAGCCGCAGGATGTCGGCGCCGTATTCCTTGATAACCTCTTCCGGCGCCACGGTATTCCCAAGGGACTTGGACATTTTCATGCCCTTTTCGTCCAGGGTGAAGCCGTGGGTCAGAACGCCGCGATAGGGCGCCCGTCCCTTGGTGCCGCAGGCCTGCAACATGCTGGAATGGAACCAGCCGCGGTGCTGGTCGGTGCCCTCCAGATACAGGTCGGCAAGGCCATCGGGGCTGCCATCCTCGCGGTCGCGCAGCACGAAGGCGTGGGTTGAGCCGGAATCGAACCACACGTCCAGCACGTCATAGACCTGATCATAGGCCTCGGGGTCCACGATGCCCGCCAGCACCCGCTCTTTGAAGCCCGCCATATACCAGACATCGGCGCCCTCTGCCTCGAACGCGGCCTTGATGCGGGCGTTGACCTGGGCGTTGCGCAGCAGGAAATCGGGCGCAGTCGGCTGCGCGCCTTTCTTGACGAAACAGGTCAGCGGCACGCCCCAGGCGCGCTGGCGCGACAGAACCCAGTCGGGCCGCGCCTCGATCATCGAATGCAGGCGGTTGCGGCCGGTCACCGGCGTCCATTCGACCAACTGGTTGATCGAATTGAGCGCGCGCTTGCGGATCGTATCGCCATAGGTGGTCATGCCGTCGTCAAGCTGGCGGTCGATGGCGACAAACCATTGCGGCGTGTTGCGATAGATCAGCGGCGCTTTCGAACGCCACGAATGCGGATAGCTGTGCTTCAGCTTGCCCTTGGCAAACAGCGCGCCCTGGGCTGCCATCGCCTTGATATTGCTGACGTTGGCCGGCCCTTCCTTGCCATCGGGCAGGATGATGTGCTGCCCGCCGAACAAGGGCAGGCTGGCGCGATAGCTGCCGTCAGGCTCGACGTTATAGGTCATCGGAAGCTGGAATTTCAGCCCCATCTGATAGTCGTCGTCGCCATGGCTGGGCGCGGTATGCACGAACCCCGTGCCCGCATCATCGGTGACGTGATCGCCGGGAAGGAGGGGAACGTCATAGTCCCACTCGCCGTTGCCGCCTTCGATGCCGCGGTAGGGGTGGGCGGTGATCATGCCCGCCAGATCCTCGGCGGAGACATCCGCCAACCGCCGCACAAACTCGGGCCCGGCCAGTTTGGCCTGCGTAAAGACCGCCTCGGCCAGCGCATCGGCAACGATTACACGGTGGCCGATAGTGGCGGTGCTGTCCGCCGGGCGGCCGATGATCTCATAAAGTCCGTAGGCAATGCCGGGGCCAAAGCTGATCGCGCGGTTTTGCGGGATGGTCCAAGGGGTCGTCGTCCAGATCACCACATCGGTATGGGTCTTGGTAAACAGCGCATCCTTGGCGTGGATAACCCTAAACCGCACCCAGACCATATGGCTGGTGTGGTCGTGATACTCTACCTCCGCCTCGGCCAGCGCGGTCTTCTCGACCGGAGACCACATCACGGGTTTCGACCCCTGATAAAGCGAGCCGTTCATCAGGAACTTCATGAACTCGTCGGCGATCACCGCCTCGGCGTGGTAGTCCATCGTCAGATAGGGCTTGTCCCACTTGCCGGTCACGCCCAGGCGCTTGAACTCGGCGCGCTGCACGTCAATCCAGCCTTCGGCGAACTTGCGGCATTCCTGACGGAAGGCGACCACATCCACGTCGTCCTTGTTCAGGCCCTTGGCCCGGTATTGCTCTTCGATCTTCCATTCGATCGGCAGGCCGTGGCAATCCCATCCCGGCACATAACGGGCATCCTTGCCCATCATCTGCTGGCTGCGCACCACCATATCTTTCAGCACCTTGTTCAGCGCGTGGCCGATATGCAGGTGACCGTTGGCATAGGGGGGGCCGTCGTGCAGCACGAAGGGCGGCCGGCCCTTCTGCGCGCGCAGGCGGTCATAGACGCCCAGCTTTTCCCACCGGGCCAGCCAGTCAGGCTCTCGTTGCGGCAGGCCTGCGCGCATGGGAAATTCGGTTTCGGGCAGAAAAACGGTGTCGCGGTAGTCGGGGGTGTCGGCGCACATCGGATGCGGTCCTTGGAAAGGGGCGTGTCAGGGCAAAGGGGGCGGCAGGCGCGCGCCAGTCTCCCGGCGCCCCGTCAGGACGCCGGGCCGATAATTCGACGGGGGTCCGCGATCATCCGGCTCATGGCCGCCTTATAGGGGGGGGGCCGGACAGGGTAAAGGGGGCGACCTGCGACGCCCTGCCCCCTTGTCGCCCCACCGCGACAGGCGCAGCCTGCCGCCATGACCAACGCCCTGCCCCCCCGGTTCGACATTACCGCCGATGACATTGCCCGCGTCGTCGCCAGCTTTTACGCCGCGATCCGCCAGCATCCGGGCCTTGGCCCGGTCTTTGCCGCCCATGTCACCGACTGGCCCGCGCATGAGGCGAAAATCGCCGCCTTCTGGCGCAACGCGATCTTGCTGGAGCGCAGCTATGACGGCAACCCGATGCAGGCCCACCTGGCGGCGGGGAATGTGAAGGGGGCGATGTTCCCGGCTTGGCTGGGGCTGTTCGATTCTGTTCTGACGCACGAGTTGCGCCCGGATCAGGCAGAGGCCTGGTCGGCGCTGGCGCATCGGATCGGGTCATCCCTGCGGATGGGGGTGGAGGGGTTTGTGCGGATGAGGTGAGCCGCCACACTCTCCCCGGCCAACCCCAATCGCAACCCCCACCATAGCAGACCCGGCGCGATCAGGGGGCTTGCCAGTGGCAAGCCGCCCGCGCCGTTGCCCGAAGGCGCAAGCCGTAGGGCAAGGGGTTTTCAACCTGTCCTATGGGTGCCAATTCTGCTGCGCCCGCCCCGGTGGACGCTAATGCGTCCGCCGCCCGGGGGGCGGACGCAGCAGAATTCCGGCATGTGGCCGAAATTCTGAAGTGAGCCTGATGATAACTTTCATACCCAGCGCAGATACACTTCAGAAGTTCTTATCAATAAGACAATATTATATCTATAGTGGGAAAAACTCTGCGATTGGACCGCTCAAACATCGCTGTAATCCATCTCGCGCCGAAACACGGTACAACTCACCGAAACTTATAATTGAACCGTATCTTGAAACCATATGATCCGGAACTACGACTGACAGAACACCAACTGAGTCCTGGTATACAGAGAAAAATGCTCCGAAATCATGATCATTTGACAGTCCAAAAAGATATGAAAACTGTCGATGGAAATCTCTTCTCCCCATATGCATCCCACGAGCATTAGGAAGATTAGTGAGAATACTATCTGGCGCACCTTCGAAAATTAACTGATCATTTGTCAGCCATGTGACGATAACCCGATCAGTCTCAGAAACAGCTTTACCTGTTTCGAAATACCAAAGTCCACAAGCTTGTTTCGCCGCCCACGGATTGAGCCACTTCCGAAACAGTCCCCTGTTAACTGATACGCGATATCCCTCTTGCTCACGGCCATCAAAATCAATTTTAAGAGGCTTTGATGGATTTAAGATATCGATGTAGTTAAATACATCGGGATTATTGTTCGCCACTCCGCGAAGAAGGCGTTCGGTAAATCTGCCATCGCGCCCTTTTGAAAGATCGCCAGATATATGAGCAAACATCGCCGCAATCTGGTCTAGACTACTCATACCGTTATTGCATCTAGCACATGCTGGAAACTCATGTCCAATAGGTCGGATTTTGTCTTCGAACATGACTTTTGGCGGAGCATGCTCTAATGTTGTAGCTGCCACGCTGCCACCGCAGAAAATACAACTTTTCCCCACGACAGACTTCCGAAGTTTAGATTTTCGGCCCAACTACTCGCCTCTCTACCCCCAAACCTCCAAAAACTCCCGCCATTCCCCCTTGCTCATCCCGCTGTCCTCCTGCGCCACGACCTCCCCGGCCAGACGCCGTTTCAGCACCGCAATCGCCTTCCCGCTCAAAGTAACCCCGCCCATCCGGTAATCCTCAAACGCGGCAAAGGCCAAGGGCACCCAATCCTTCACGCAAGCCGCAATAGCCTCCGCATAAACCCGGATTTCGTATTGGGCATGGGCGTCGGCGCGCAGGCGCAGGAAGTGGAACAGGTTGTGCAGGTCCACCTTCCAATACCATTGGGTATAGATATTGGCGGGCAGGTTCATGCGGGCCAGTTCGCGGGCAAGGCCCTGCTGGCCGTCCTGGCTCAGCATCGCCTCGTAATGGTCATAGCTGCGGTTGGCGTCGGATTTCAGCATCTCCAGCACGCGGGCGGCCTCGGCGCCGGTCAGCACCTCGCCCCTGCCCTGATTGTTCACCGTGCTTTGCGCGGCGAGTTGCTCGGGGGCGGGGATGTAGAATTCGCGGTCCAGAATGGAATAGCGGGCCGAGTATTCGTTGACGTTGGCGGTGCGGTGGCGGATCCACTGGCGGGCCACGAAAACCGGCAGTTTGACATGCAGCTTGACCTCGCACATCTCGAACGGGGTCGAGTGCCAGTGGCGCATCAGGTAGCGGATCAGCCCCTCGTCGTTCGAAACATGCTTGGTGCCCGCACCGTAAGAGACGCGGGCGGCCTGCACGATGGCGCTGTCATCGCCCATATAGTCAACGACGCGGATGAAGCCGTGATCCAGCACCGGATGGGCGCGGTAAAGATGCGCCTCCATCCCCTCGCTGACGGCGCGCAGGGTGGGGCGCGGGGTGGAGCGGGCGGCCTCGATCTCGGAAAGCTGTTCGGGGGTCAGGGACATGGGCGGGCCTTTCGCGGGCGAATCTGATGCTGGCGCAGACTATATCTGGGGCAGGCCATTTGCGGAACCACTATGGAAAGCGTGATGCACGGGCGCGACACTGTGGCGGGATTGCGGCGCACCGGGCGTTCTTCTTTGACTTTCATAGGCTTTCCCGGCAAAGTTCACGCAAAATTGCGAGGGGCAGGATATGTTTGTGAAACGCGCGCTGCTGGTTGCGGCATTCGGACTTGCAGGTTGTGACGGGAACCCATTTGGCACCGGAACCGATACCGGCGGCGGGACAGACACCCCCTCGACCGTGCCGACAACCGTGAAGGGCAACCTGAATTCGGCCAGCTATGCCGAGGGCGGCTCTTCCATCACCGTCAACATGACCTCGCAAGATGCCTCGGATCTGTCGGGCACCTATACGCGCAACGCAGCCTATGATGTCGGCGGCTATCAGGCCTTTACCCACCAGGAAAGCAGTTCGAACCGCTATGTCCTGGCGCTGGTCAAGCAGACGCCCGGCATCAAGGCGATGATGGCGGTCGATGGCGGGCAGTTCGCCACCTATCACTATGGCGGCGACTATGTGCGGACAACGGTTTACACACAGCCCACCAGCGGCCTTGGCGCGCGCTATACCTATTCCGGCACCTATGCGGGCTTGCTGAATGTCGGCGCGGTCGTTCCCGGTCCGGGCGGCGATCTGGACCCGACGCGCTCTTACCGCACCACAGGGCGGGCGCTGATCACCGCCGACTTCACCGAAATGAAGATTTCGGGCGGCGTGGACCAGCGCAGCATCGTCGATACCAGCACCGCCTTGCCGACGATTTCGCTTTATGACACCGGGATCGCATCGTCCGGCGACTTTGCCGGCAAGGTCTATATCGGCCAGAGTGCGGTTGGGGATTATGCCGGGGGCTTTGGCGGCACCAATGCCGCCGATATTGCCGCGATCATGGTTTTCGACCCCTACAACGGCAGCCAGGTTCGTGAGCATGGCCTGCTTGCCCTGACCAACTGTGCCGATGCCGGCGGGCCGGGATGCCCCTGATGCAAACGGCAGGCGGCTGGCTGCTGGCCGCTGCCCTGCTTGCGGGATCTGCCTGTGGTCTTGCCCATGCCGCGGAAGGGCCAGGTGCGGCAGAAGCCGTCTCTGTCGTGATGACGCCAGAGGTGGCGCGCGATGTGGCGCGCCGCGCGTTGGAGCAGCGCAAATACGCCCTGGCGGCAGAGATTGCGGCAGAACTTGTGGCCAGGGATCCGCAGGATCCACAGGCGCTGATGCTGCTGTCGGCCGCCTCGACCCGCTCAGGCCAGCCAGAGCGGGGCTGGACCACCGGCAAGCAGGCCTTTCGGCACGCCCAGACCAGAGGCCAGCGGTTCGAGGCCGCCTATCTGACCGCCGAGGCGCTGTCGCATGGCAAGTATCCCATCCTTTCCAAACTCTGGCTGCGCCGGGCCGATATGTACGCCGCCTCGCCCGAGGAACACGACGGGCTGCGCGCAGCGTTCGGCCAGCTTGAGGCCCGCACCAGGCTGCACGGCAAATTCAGCCTTGCGGTCGGGCCGACCGATAATGTCAACGGCGGTTCGCTGCATGACAGTTTCGACTATTGGGGCATTCCGATCCCCATTGCCCAGGCCCTGCCCGGCTGGTCCGCGGTGGCGCAAGGCCAGATGTCTTACGACCTGATGCGCAGCAAGGACCGGCAGTTGGCGGCCTTTGCCATCGCCATGGCGCGCAAGTCGAAACTTGGGGACGAGGCGCTGGAACTGATGCCCGGCGCCCGCGGCGAAGACTTTGATCAGTCCAGCCTGCGTTTTGGCTTGTCCGGCCAGCAAATGCTGCGCCCCGACACCGCCGCCAACGCCTCGGTGGCGCTTGGCCGGCGCTGGTATGGCGGCGAACACCTGCTGGATGAGGCCATTCTGTCCTTTGGCATGACCCGCGCCTTCGAGAACCGCAAGACAGTCGGGTTGCAACTGGCCGTCACCGCGACCGATGTCGAGGATCGTCCGGTCGCCAATTCGGTCGAAACCCGCCTTGGGCTGCGCCACGACCTGCCGGTCGGCAACGGACGATTGAGTTTCGGGTTCGATGCCATCCTGCGCCAGTCGGATGCGGCCGGGGTTGCCAATCGCGCCCTGTCGATCCAGGCGGACTGGACCCCGCCCGAACTTTTCAACGGTGTGGACATGAATGTCTTCGCCCGGGTCGAAGGCCGCGACTATTGGAAAACGCCGGGCCGGTCACCGGACATGCTGGTGGACATGGGGCTGAGCGCCAGCTTTGAAAACCTGTCGATCTATGGCTTTGCCCCGACGATCGGCCTGGCGGCCAGCCGGTCGGTTTCCGACGTGGTGGTGCGCGATACGATGAATGTCGGCGTGACCATCAGCCTGTCGTCCAGCTTCTGATCCCCCCTCGCCTTCTGCCGCCATGCCGGTTAGCCTTGCGGCCCGCGACACCCAAAGGGGGTATATCCGATGACGATCCGCTATCTTCACACCATGGTCCGCGTGCTGGATCTGGAGAAATCCATGGCTTTCTACCGGCTTTTGGGGCTGGAAGAAACCCGCCGCTATGATAACGAAGGCGGCCGCTTCACCCTGGTCTTCATGGCACCGCCCGGCCAACCGGATTGCCCGGTGGAACTGACCTGGAACTGGGATGGCGATGCCGCCCTGCCTTCGGACAGCCGCCATTTTGGCCACCTTGCCTATGAGGTTGACGACATCTACGCCACCTGCGCTCATCTGCAAGCCAATGGCGTGACGATCAACCGCCCGCCGCGCGATGGCCGCATGGCCTTTGTGCGCAGCCCCGACAATGTGTCGATCGAACTGCTGCAAAAGGGCGCGGCGCTGGCCCCGGCGGAACCGTGGAGCAGCATGGCCAACACCGGCCACTGGTGAGCCGGCGGCGGCGGGGGTTTCACACCCCCGCACCCCCGTGGGATATTTGCAGAAGGGGAAGGACAAAAGGCAGGCTGCATTTGCCCTTCTCCAGATACTCCGGGGGTGAGGGCCAAAGGCCCGAGGGGGTAAGCGCCCCTGCCCTGCTTTCAGCCAAAGGCCCAGAGGGTGAGGCTATCGCCCCCGATCAGACGGGCCTCTTGCAGCGTCAGACGTGGGGCCTCTGCCAGCCGGTCAAGACCCAACGCGCCCAAGGCCGCGCGCCCGTCCCCGCCGATCAGCGCCCCTGCGGTATAAAGCGCCAGATCCTGTGCCAGCCGGTCGCGAACCAGCGCGGCAGCCAGTTTTCCGCCCCCTTCGCACAGGATACGGGTCAGACCGCGCCCGGCCAGCGCGGTCAGCGCGGCCCTTGGCGACAGGTGAGGGCCGTCGGGCGCGGCCCCGATCAGCTCTGCCTGGATCAGCTCTGCCCCGGTCGCGGACCAGGCCGCGCGGGCCGTCGCGGGGGCATCGGGGCCATGCACCATCCAGACCGGGCTTTGCCTGGCGCTGCGGCCAAGCCGGCTGTCGGGAGAATGGCTGAGCCGGCTGTCCAGCACGATACGCACCGGCTGCCGGGCAGCACCAAGATCGCGCACCGTCAGGTCGGGGTCATCCGCAAGGGCGGTGCCCGAACCCACCATCACCGCATCATGGGTCAGCCGCAAAAGATGGGTATGGCGGCGGGCCTCTGGCCCGGTGATCCAGCGGCTGTCGCCACTGGCGGTGGCGATGCGGCCATCCAGAGTGGTGGCCAGTTTCAGGGTCACGAAGGGCAGGCCTTCGGCGACGCGGCGCAAAAAGCCCGCGTTCAGGCGTGTGGCCCGGGGCGACAGGATGCCCTCGGTCACGGAAATGCCCGCCGCCCGCAGCATGGCATGGCCTTTGCCCGCCACACGGGGATCGGGGTCGGTCAGGGCGGTGACGACCCGCGTCACCCCGGCTGCAATCAGCCCTTCGGCGCATGGTGGTGTATGGCCGTAATGGGCACAGGGTTCCAGCGTCACATAGGCGGTGGAGCCACGCGCAGCGGCGCCCGCCTGATCCAGCGCACGGCGTTCGGCATGGGGGCGCCCACCGGGCTGGGTCCAGCCGCGCCCGACAATCACACCATCCTTGACCAGCACGCAGCCCACCGCCGGATTGGGCCAGACATTGCCCAACCCACGCGCCGCAAGGTGCAGCGCATGGGCCATGTGGGTTTCATCTGTCAGCCGGTCGTTCACTCGTCGCTGGCGGGCGTGGGCCGCAATTCGCTGACGAAGCGGTCGAAATCATCTGCCGCCTGGAAGTTCTTGTAAACGCTGGCGAACCGCACGTAAGCCACCGTGTCGATCCGGGCGAGGGATTCCATCACGATCTCTCCGATCACCTTCGAGGAGATGTCGGTTTCGCCAAGGCTTTCCAGGCGCCGCACGATGCCGGAAATCATCTGGTCAATGCGATCCGGGTCGATGGGCCGTTTTTGCAGCGCGATGCGGATCGAGCGTTCCAGCTTGGTCCGGTCAAAATCCTCGCGTTTGCCGCTGGATTTGATCACGACCAGATCGCGCAGCTGCACACGCTCATAGGTGGTAAAGCGGCCCCCGCAGGCCGGGCAAAAGCGACGGCGGCGGATCGATACATGATCCTCGGCCGGGCGGCTGTCCTTCACCTGGGTATCGATATTGCCGCAGAATGGGCAGCGCATTCGCCCCCTCCTTGCTGATTGTTGGTCTGCCTCTAGCCCCGGTGTCTGTGCGCCGGTGGTTGGGCAAACCATAGGACAGGACGCGAGGGGTCGGGTAGCGGAAAGTTGAACCTACCCGATATGGGGGCATCACTGTGGCGGCAGAGACTCAGATGTGGCTGCGCGTGCCCCCAGAGAGATTTGAACTCCCGACCTTCGGTTTACAAAACCGCTGCACTACCGCTGTGCTATAGGGGCTACGCGGGGCCGATGTAGCAAGCCGGGCGCAATTGTGCAAGGTGGCCTAGCGGTCGCGGCTGCCATGGGCCAGAAGCGCCACGGCCAGAAGGCCCATCGCCACCACGCCCAGTGCTGCGGGCGAGGCCTCTTCCAGCTTTTCAAGGCTGGCGAGTTCGTAAACCCGGGTCGAGAGCGTGTTGAAGTTGAAGGGTCGCAGCAGCAGCGTCGCCGGCAATTCCTTGACGCATTCGACGAACACGACCAGCAGGGCGGCGGCGACCGAACCGCGCATCATCGGCAGATAGACCCGCCGCAGGGTGCCACCACTGGTCTGGCCCAGCGAGCGTGCCGCCATCGGCAGGCTGGGCGGGATGCGGCCAAAGGCGGTGTCGGCGGCACTTTGCGCCATGCCGAAGAACCGCACCACATAGGCCAGCACGATGGCCGCCGAAGTGCCGGTCAGCAAGAGGCCGGGGTCATGGCCCGTCAGCGCCGCCCAGCCGTCTGCCAGCTTATGATCCAGCGCCGCCAGCGGGATCAGGATGCCCACCGCCAGCACCGCGCCGGGCGCGGCATAGCCCAGCGTCGTGACCGGCAGCACCAGCCGCGCCGTCGCCCGCCCCGCCATCCGCACGGCATAGACCAGAAACAGCGCCGCCGAGACCGTCAGCGCCGCCGCGATACTGCCGACGACAGCGGTGTTCAGCGTCGCGGCCAGAAGTCCCGGCTCCAGCCAGACTTCGGGGCGTTTGACAGCGTGAAGGCCCATCACGCCAACGGGCAGCAGAAAGCCGCTGGCAAAGGGAATGAAGCACAGCACCCAGGCCGCCGCTGCTTGCCAACCGGTCAGGCGCACCGGCGCAATCGGGCGCGGCGCACGTGACGGGCGGTGAAACCGCGCGTTGCGGCGGCTGAACCGCTCGACTGCCACCAGCGTCAGGATCAGCACCAGAATGACCCCGGCAATCTGCGCCGCCCCGCCCGGGTTGCCGCCATCCAACCAGGTGGTGAAGATGCCGGTGGTCAGCGTCTGCACCCCGAAATACTGCACGGTGCCGAAATCGGCCACCGTCTCCATCATCGCCAGCGCCACCCCGGCGGCAATGGCGGGCCGCGCCAGTGGCAGGCCCAGCCGCCAGAACACACCCCAGCCGGTCAGGCCAAGGGCCCGCGCCACCTCATACATGCCGCCCGATTGTTCGCGCAGGGCCTGACGGGTCAGCAGATACACATAGGGGTATTGCGCCGAGGCCAGCACCACGATGGCGCCCCAGTTGGTGCGTATCTGCGGAAACCAATAGTCGCGGGCACTGGTCCAGCCAAAGGTGGCGCGCAGGAACGTCTGCACCAGACCGGAATAATCCAGAAAATCGACCAGCGCGAAGGCCCCGACATAGGCCGGAATGGCCAAGGGAAACAGCAGGGCATAGGCCAGCACGTCGCGCCCCGGAAAGCGGTACATCGTGATCAGCCAGGCCGCCCCGGCCCCCGCCCCGCCCGCCAGCACCGCCACCCCTGCCATAAGCACCAGCGTGGTGCCGAAATAGCGCGGCAACACGGTTGCCAGAAGATGCGGCCAGATATTCTCGGTCGGGTGCAGCGCGATCCAAGCCACCGCCAGCATCGGCGCCACCACCAGCCCCGCCAGCAGCACCGCCCCCACTGCCCAGCCGTTCAGGTGCAAGGCAAAAGGTATTATCCGACTGTTTTGCTGGGTTGTCATGCAGGCGGCTTACAGGAAGGCGGTTCCCCTGTCCAGAAAACCCGGTATATTCCGGAGAAAACCAAGACTGCCCCGCAAGAAAGCCTGTCGCTGCAAGGCGGGGCCTCGGGCAAGGCAGGATCAGGGGCAGGATGCGGATCGTCTATCACCTTGGCGCTCATTTTACCGATGAGGAGCGCCTGCTGAAATGTTTGCTGGCAAATCGCGATACGCTGGCGGCCCGCTCTATCGCCGTGCCGCCGACACGGCGGTTCCGCGCGCTGCTGCGCGAAACGGCGATCCGGCTGAGGGGCGAGGCGGCGACGATCGAGGAGCAGGCGCTGATCCTGGAAGAGATCATGGCCGAGGACAAGGCCGACCGGCTGATCCTGTCGTGGGACAGTTTCATGGCGCTGCCGACCTGGGCGATGAAAAAGTCGCTTTATCCCTCGGCCGGGGGGCGGGTCCGGGCCTTTTCGCAGATCTTTCCGCAGATCGAAGCCGAGTTTCATCTGGCGATCCGCAGCCCGGCCACCTTTGTGCCGCTGCTGTATGACCGGCTGAAACCCGAAAGCTATGAGGCCTTCATGGAGGGCACCGATCTGTTCGCGCTGCGCTGGTCGGTGGTGATCCGGCGTATCCGCGACGCCAACCCGCAGGCGCCCCTGACGGTGTGGTGCGATGAGGACACGCCGCTGATCTGGCCAGAGGTGCTGCGCGCCGTCTCCGGCCTGCCGGAGGATGTGGCGCTGACGGGCGAGGATGAGTTGCTGGCCACGCTGATGTCGGGCGAGGGCATGGCGCGGCTGCGGGCCTATCTGGACAAGCATCCGCCGCAGAGCATCCTGCAACGCCGCAGGGTGGTCTCAGCCTTTCTGGACAAGTTTGCCCTGCCCGAGCGGATCAACATGGACATCGAGATGCCTGGCTGGACCGATGAGGTGGTTGCCCACCTCAACGCGCTGTATGAGGCCGATGTGGCCGAAATCGCCGGAATGGACGGCGTGGATTTCATGGCGCCCTAAGGGGCACCGGAACGGGTTCAGGACATCCCGAGGGCTTGCTTGTACAGCTCCAGCACCGCCTCTTCCTCGGCGATGTCATCGGGCTGGCGTTTGCGCAAGGCAACGATCTTGCGCAGGATCTTCGTGTCATACCCCCGGCCCTTGGCCTCTGCCATCAGCTCTTTCTGCTGTTCGGCGACATCCTTCTTTTCTGCCTCCAGTTGCTCAAAGCGTTCGATGAACTGCTTCAGCTCATCAGCGGTGACATTATAGGGATCGGACATCTTGGCCTCTGGGATGAAAACTGCTCGGGCCTTCCCTACCCTTTCCGGGCAGTGCCGCGCAAGCGGGGCAAGGCCGCTTGCGCGGCGGACTGCAAGCGGTTAGGCGAAGAAAAACCCAAAGGGGGCGGGCGATGGGAATTCTGATCTGGGTCGGGGCGGCACTGACGCTGGCAGGCATTGCCGGGCTGGTGTGGTGCATCGTGCTGGCAATGCGGCTGCGCAAGGCGGGTCTGCCCGATGACGAATTGCGCGCACGGCTGCAACGCATCGTCCTGCTGAACCTGGGGGCCTTGGGCGTTTCCGCGCTGGGGTTGATGGCGGTGGTGATGGGGATCGCCCTGTCCTGAGACCGGGCGGCCCAATGGCCCATCCAGCGGACGGGCCTTTGACCGCAGAGCCTGCTTCAGACGGGCATGTTGTCGAAATCGGCCTCAACCTCGGCCTGATCGCGTTCGGGCACGGACGCAGGGCTGCCCGGCATCATCTGCGCCAGCGCCTGCATTTCGGCCAGCAACAACCCCAGCCCTGCCGCCTGACCGGCAATCGCCGCAGCTGTCACCTCTCCGGCAGCCTTGGCCATCGCCTCGATATCGCTGTTGGTCTTCATGATGTCTCCCCCTTTCTGATCAATTGGCGCAGGTGCGGCAGAACGGCGTATGCGGCAGAACGTCCAGACGCGCCTCTCCGATCTCTGCCCCACATTTAGCACAAAACCCGTAGTCGCCGGATTCAATCCGGTCGAGCGCAGCCTTGATCTGGCGAATTTCGGCCTGCCCGCTCATGCCAATCGTTTCCAGAACCTCATCGCCCTCGCGCTCGGTCGCCTGCTCTTCCCAGTCTTTTTCGTCATGGGTTGCAATCTCGGCCTCGGCGGCAGAAAGGCGGTCTTGCAAGGCCGATAGCCGGTCAAGCAACTGCTGCTTTCTGTGGGCGACGGTCGTCATGGAACACTCCTGCTGTTGCAGCGAATGTAACAGTTCCGCGAATCCCTTCCTTTGACCTGCATCAATCATCGCATGGCCAAGCCCGCAAAAGCCTGAGATACTGCGCCCATCCCGCGCAAGATCATGGAGGCCCCGATGCCCCGAACCGCCACGCCCGCCGTGCAGGGCTTTTTCGACGAAGCGACCAATACCATCACCTATGTCGTGCGCGACCCCGACGGCAGCAGTTGCGCGATCATCGATTCGGTGCTGGATTTCGATTATGCCTCGGGGCGCACCGATACCAGGTCGGCCGATACGGTGGCCGATTGGGTCAAGGCACAGGGGCTGAAGGTGGAATGGATTCTGGAAACCCATGTCCATGCCGATCACCTGTCAGCCGCACCCTATCTTCAGGAACGGCTGGGCGGCAAGGTCGGCATCGGCGACCGCATCACCGTGGTGCAGGAAACCTTCGGCAAGATCTTCAACGAAGGCACCCGGTTTCAGCGCGACGGCAGCCAGTTCGACCAATTGTTCCGCGAAGGCGACGTCTTCATGATCGGCCAGTTGCGCGGCGAGGTGCTGCACACCCCCGGCCATACCCCCGCCTGCCTGACCTATGTGATCGGCGATGCGGCTTTCGTGGGCGACACGCTATTCATGCCCGATTTCGGCACCGCGCGCTGCGATTTTCCCGGCGGCTCGGCCGAGGTGATGTGGACCTCGGTCCAGAAGATCCTATCCCTGCCCGAAGAGACGCGGATTTTCGTCGGCCATGACTACAAGGCCCCGGGGCGAGAGGAATTTGCCTGGGAAACCACGGTTGCTGCGCAAAAGGCGCGGAATGTGCATGTCGGCGCGGGCCACACGCGCGAGGATTTTGTCGCCCTGCGCGAAAAGCGCGACGCGACGCTGGCGATGCCGCGGCTGATCATCCCTTCGTTGCAGGTGAACATGCGGGCGGGGCATATGCCCGAGCCAGAAGACAACGGCACCAGCTATCTGAAGGTGCCGGTCAACGGTCTGTAAAAGGAAATCATGCTGGCATCGGCCCGGCGCTGGCCTAAGCCAGTTACGGAGGTTTGAGCGGTCTGATCTTTCTTCTGGCCGTGCTGGCGGCTATGGTCGCCGTACCCGCGCTGTCAAGGCGCATCGAAACGCTGACATCCCGCAGGAGTGCCATGGAAATCCGCGCCCTCACCCCCGATTATGCCGTCTCGCCCCAGATCGACCTGTCGGACCTGCCCGCACTGAAGGCGGCGGGCTACACCACGATCATCGACAACCGGCCCGATGGTGAGGTTCCTGCCCCCTTGCAGGCCGAGGCGATGAAGGCCGCAGCCGAATCGCTGGGGCTGACCTTTGTCATCAATCCGGTGCTGCCGGGGGCAATGACAGAAGAGAATGTTGCGGTGCAGGCGCAGGCCGTGGCCAACGCGACCGGGCCGGTGTTTGCCTATTGCGCCTCGGGCAACCGCAGCTCGGTTGTGTGGATGATGATGAATGCCGGCCGGATTCCGGCGGATGAGATGATCGCCAATACCGCGCGCTTTGGTTATAACCACGCGCCCCTGCGTGCCCAGATCGAAGCGGTCGCAAAGGGCCGCTGAGGCTGCTTTTTGGGGCCAGGACTGGCGCGCGCGCCTGCGCTGTGCAACTGGCCCCTACACCGGCCCTCGGTGCAGAATGACCCGTTCAGATCGCCATGATGCGGCGGGTTAACGCCCGGCAGGAACAGCACGACAAAGGGTTCAGCCCGCCTGCCGCAAGGGTTCGGCCATCGGTACGATCAGATTGCCGCCCTGCTGCACCTCTGCCGGGGTGGTCGCGGGCCGCTCTTGCCCGGCAGAGCGCGTGACGCGCAAGGCCCGCATCCCGCGGTTCTGGCCCAGTTTTGCCTGCCCGACCGGGCGGCCATCGATGCCCTCGATACTGATCTGATCCAGCGCGGCGCTTGGCAGGGCCACCACCTCGCCCACCCGCAGCGACATGATTGTCACCAGGGGCAGCGTGATCCGGGTCAGGGCAGCTTGCAGGTCCGACGTGGCCCCTTCGACCCGATCGGCCAGGGCGCGGGCAAAGGCCGGGGCATCGCAATCTTCCTGCGGCGGGGGCGCGGTATAGCTGGGTATGGTGCCACGCCCTTCTGCCGGAAGGGCCAGAAGCACCTCGCCACTGCGGGTGCCATGGGCCAAGGATACCTCGGCCTGAAGGATGCGATAGCTGAAATCCTCCAGCAGCAGGCCCAGAGGGCGGGCGTCGTCAAGAAAGCTCGCATAGCGAAAGCCGCCCGCCCAGACCAGATCGGCCTCTTGCGCAAGGGCCTGCTCCAGCCCCGCAAGGGCGGCGTCGATCAGGCCCGCGACCATGGCGGCATCGGTGCGGGTGGGTTTGCGCGGGGCGGCAGCATGGCTTTGCACGCGGCCCAGTGTCTGTTGTTCGATCAGGCCTTGCAGGACAGGCGGCGACAGGACCAGAAGGCCCATCCCCTCACCCGGCCCTTCCAGAACGGCAAATAGCGAGCGGTCGGCGGGCATTTCCAGAAGTTCGGCCAGAGAGCCGCGCGACAGGCGCAGCGACGGCACCTCCAGCGGCAGTTTCATCGTGTCGCGCGCCGCCCGCGCCAGGGCCAGCGGCCAGCCGCGGTCGGCCCCCGGCGTTCCTTCGGCCATCGCGGCCCGCGCCGCCGCCAGTTTTCGCCGGATCACGCTTGTCGCCGCCATTCTGCGCCCTTTCCTGCAACCTTGACGAAAGCCTAGGGCAACGAGCTTACCGAATGGTTTATAACCCAGGCTTGCCGCACAACGGGCGCGCGAAGGCGCAACAGGTTACGCGGCGCTGCGTTCCAGCCTCAAGGGCAGCGTCACGCGGAAAGCTGCCCCGCGCTGACCGGGCAGATAGGCCACGGTGCCGCCAAGGTTGGCCATGATCTCGCGGCAGATCGCAAGGCCAAGGCCAGCCCCCCCCGCCTTGGTCTGATCGGTCAGCCGGGCAAATTTTTCAAAGATAAGCGCCTGATTTTCCTTTGAAATTCCGCGCCCATTATCGATAAAATCCACCGTGACGCGGCCCGCGCGGTGCCGGATGGCAATACGCAACAGGGCCGGATCGGCCTCGCAATATTTCCGGGCGTTGGAAATCAGGTTGATGAACACCTGTACCAGCCGGTCGGCGTCGGTGCGCAGATAGATCTCCTCGACCGTCACGTCGCGTTCGATGCGAAAGGCGCGGTCCGGGCGGGTCTGGCTGGCGACCGCCGCGGCACGGTCCAGCAGTTCGCCCAGATGGGCAAGGCCTAGGTTCAACTGAACGGCTCCGTTTTCCAGAACCGACAGGTCCAGAAGGTCATCCAGCAGCCGGGTCAGGCGCTTGGCTTCCTCATGGATGATGCGCCCATAATCGGCCACCTGCGGGGCGGGCAGATCGCCTTCGGTCAGGATTTCGGAAAAGGCGCGGATCGAGGTCATCGGCGTGCGCAGCTCATGGCTGATCTGGCTAAGGAAGGCGTCTTTCTGCACCGAAAGCTGGGTCAGCTTTTCGTTCACCTCGCGCAACTGGCGCGCGGTGCGGGTCAGTTCGGTCTGGTTCGCCTCGAGGCGGGCGGAATATTCGGCGATCTGTGCCGCCTCGGACGCCACTGCCATCAGGTCTTCGACCGTCACCGTGGCGCGGCCGAACAATTGGCTGATCATGGCATGGGCGGTGGCGGCGCCCAGCGAACCGGCAAGACGGCGTTCAAGTTCGGTCAGGAAGGCGGGGGTCATGTCGGGCAGATAACCCTCTTTGCCTTGCGCCCGCGCCTCGGCCTCGAAAAAGGTCAGCGCCTCTTCCCCCAGAATGCGTTGGGCAAGGTTCAACAGCGCCTCGGGTTCGGCCTGCCCATGGGTCCAGCCCAAGCGGCCGCCCTGCGCCTCGGCGTCAAAGGCGTTGACGAAGGCCGCGCCCTGAATCCGCTCGACCGGATCGGGGAACGACAGGATCGAACCTGCGAAAAAGGCGGCGGCGTTCAGGGTCAGCGACCAGAAGATCGAATGGATCAGCGGGTCCATGGCGGCGGTGCCGAACAACGCCTCGGGGCGCAGCCACGACAGGCCAAAGGGGCCATGGGCAAAGACCTGTGCGGGAATGACGGCATCCTGCCCGAAGCTGGGCAGAAACAGCGTCCAGGCCCAGGTGGCAAAGCCGGTGATCAGGCCCAGAATCGCCCCCACCCGGCTGGCCCCGCGCCAGAAGATGCCGCCCAAGAGCGCCGGCAGCACCTGCGCCATGCCCGCAAAGGCGATCAGCCCCATCGCGGCCAGCGCCGCAGAGCCACCCGAGACGCGATAATACCCCAGCCCCAACCCCAGCACGCCAATGATCGACAGCCGCCGCGCCAGCAGGATGCCGCCGCGCAGGTCGGCCGATTGCGTCGCCTCTGGCCGCAGACGCAGCCACAAGGGCATGACAACATGGTTCGACAGCATGGTGGCCAGCGCCACGGTTTCCACGATCACCATCGAGGTGGCCGAGGAAAACCCGCCAAGGAAGGCCAGCATCGCCAGCGCCCCCTGCCCATGGGCCAGGGGCAGGGTCAGCACCATCATGTCGGGGTTGGTATCTGCGGGCATCCGCTCCAGCCCCACCATGGCAATCGGCAGGATGAACAGGCACATGGCGAACAGATAGAGAGGAAAGGCCCAACTGGCGCGGGCCAGATGGCGCTCATCAATGTTTTCAACCACCAGCACCTGAAACATCCGCGGCAGGCAGATCACCGCCGCCGCCGACAGCGCGATCAGGCCAACCCAGCGGCCCGGCTGCAACTGCCAGCCCGGCAGGTTGACCGCCTCGATCCGGTCAATCACCGCGCCGGGGCCACCCGCCAGTCCCCAGACGACAAAGCTGCCCACCGCGACAAGCGCCACCAGCTTCACCACCGCCTCGACCGCGATGGCAATGACGATGCCGTGGTGCTGTTCCTTGGCATCCAGCCTGCGGGTGCCAAAGAGGATGGTGAACAATGCCAGCCCGCCCGCGACCCACAATGCGGTGGAGGCGCGGATCGGCGTGGCCCAGCCCACCGGCTGATCGGAGGCGAAAACGGCGAAAGACAGGGTAACCGACTGCAATTGCAGCGCAATATAGGGTGTGGCCGCCACGACGGCGATCAGCGTGACCAGCACACCCAAGCCATTCGACTTGCCATAGCGAGAGGAAATCAGGTCGGCGATCGAGGTGACACGCTGCTGCCGACCGATATGCACCAGCTTGCGCAACACCCACCACCAGCCGACGAACACCAGCGTCGGGCCAAGGTAGATCGTCATGAACTCGATCCCCGACCGCGCGCCGTAACCCACCGCGCCGTAAAACGTCCAGGCGGTGCAATAGATCGACAGCGACAGGGTATAGACAGTGGGAGAGCGCAAGAACCCCATGCCGCCCAGTTCCGCCCGCCTTTCGCCAAAGAAGGCGATGGCGAAAAGGAAGATCACATAGACGAAGCAGGACAGGACAAGAATGTCGAAGGGCATCAGTCGTCCCCGCCCGGGTTCTGGGGGGGGTCGGGCTGTTCCAGCCCCGGCGCCAGAAGGGCGGCAAGGCCGATCACCAGCGCCCAGACCAGAAAGACGAACACCACCACCGGCCCTGCCCCGCCCTGCGCCCAGAACAGAGGCAAGACCAGCAGGAAAGCCCCCACCACCGGCACCAGCCGGGCCGCGTCGCGCAGCCGACGGCGGCGATAGGTGGCGCGGGCCAGAAACAGGGGCTGGCGCGGGCGGCGCATGGCCTAGCCCTGCCCCATCAGCTCGCGCACCTTGGCGCGCATGTCGGCATTGGCGAAGGGCTTGGCCATGAAGGCTGACACGCCCGCCCGCTCGGCAGCATCGCGGTCACGCTCTTGCCCCTTGGCAGTCAGCATCAGCACCGGCACCGCCCGACCGCGCGGTTCGGCCCGCAGGGTTGCAAGGATGTCCAATCCGCTTGCCCCCGGCAGCATCAGGTCCAGAATGACCAGATCAGGCAAATCGCCGCGCAGCCGTTGCAGGGCAAGCTGACCGTCACCGATCACCTCGACCTGACAGCCATCGCGCGTCAGCAGAAAGCGGATCGCCTCGGCGATGTTCGCCTCATCCTCGATGAGCAGCACCTTGCCTGCCATGCACTCGCCCTCCTGCCCCTTCCCGCGACTATCGGGGGAAAAGCGCGGGCTGTCAAAAGACTGTGATCCGGCGGGGTTGGGTTGGGATTGTCGTCCCGCTTGGTCTGGCGAAGGCCATCGCCTTCNNCGCCCCGCCATCGGCGGGCGCTTCTCGCCCGCCGGGGTGATGAGGGAAAAGAAACGTGCCAGTGGCACGTTTCCCCGAAGAACGCCGCGCCCGTGGCGCGGCTGGGTGGCACTGGCCTTTCGGGGTTTCTGGTGGACAGGTCTCTAGCGGACAGGTCGCGCGCGGGCGGGGAAACGCTATGCGTTTCCATTTTCCGCCCGGACAGGGGTTTGCCCCTACAGCGACAGGATCGACGGTTCGCGCCGGGCAGCACAGCCGTCTCGCGGACAGATGCGGCAGGTGGACCCGACGGGCAATGGCGGCTGGGGGCCAAAGCTGTGGGGGGGCTCGGGCAGGATCAGCATGGCGGCCTCACGCAGTTCGGGGCCGCGAAAGCCCTGCGGGTGGCGCGGCTGGCACCAGGCACGGGCACGAAAGCGGCGCGGCTGCGGACCGGGTGTTTCGATGACCGCCTCGACAGGCGTCGCCGGGCGGCCAAGGGCAGCGAACAGCGGCCACAGCGGACAGGCGGCCCCAAAGCGCGGCAGGGCAAAACCCGCCAGTGGTTTGCGCAGGGTCAGCGTGCCAGAGGCATCGCAGATCACCAGCCCCGCCTCGGCCTGCGGGCGCAACGCAAGGCGGCGAAAGGCCGCCAGAACCGGCGCCCCGCCGCGCGCGGCAAGCGCCAGCGGGTCGGCACCAACAGTGGCCAGCGACTGGCGAAGCAGGTCATCGGGCAAGGCGCGGCGATCCTCTGCCGCCTGGGCCAGCATGGCGGCGGCCAGATGGCGGGCGGCCGGGCTGGCCAGCGCCTCGGCCCGGTCGGGGCTTGCCGTCAGATCCCAGTGCAAGGCTGTGGCCCAGGCTTCCACCTCCTCCTGTGGCGAGGCGATACCCAGCTCCAGCTCTTGCCCGGTACTGTCCAGGTATGTGACCAGTGCCTCTGCCCCCACCGCCAGCCGCTCGCTGTCCTGATGCAGGTTGTGCAGGAAACGGTCGCGCCATTCGGGTTCAAGGTCTTCGGTATCGGCCAGGATCGCGGCGGTAGAGCGGACCGAGGCGGTGGCCGACAGCACCTCGTGCAGGCTGGCCGACAGGTGGGGATCATGCGTCATGCGGTCATTCAGCGCCTCGACCGTGCGGCCAAGGCTGGTGACACGGGCATTGAGACCCGCCAGCAGCGCGGCCCAGCCGGGGAAGCGGGCGACAAAATCTTCGATCCCGTCCATCTCGGGCCCGGTAGTGGCCGCCGCAGCCGCGCGCAGGTCATCGACCAATGCGCCGCCGGGGCCCTTCTGCAACGCCTCAGCCGCCAGCCCAAGGGCGGCGGCCAGCCGGTCCAACAGCTCGGGCGGCAGGCGGCGGCGGTTGTGTTCGATCAGGTTAAGGTAGCTGGGCGAAATACCGGCGCGGTCGGCCAGATCGGCCTGCTTTAGCCCCAATGCCGCGCGCCTTTCGCGCAGCCGTGTGCCGATGGTTGGTTGAACGGCCATGCGCCCCTCCTGCCCTGTAAAGCGAATTTACAGGGCAGGCGCAGGGTTTCAAGCGGTTTACTCGGTCGCCAGACGGCTGATCACCACCCGCACCTCTGGCTTTTTGCCGATCTCTTCCATGGCGACCTGACGGACGATACGCTTCAACGCCTCATCCAGCTTGTCATCGTCGGACAGCACCTTGCCGCCCGCCCCTTCCAGAAACTCGGTCAGTTCCTGTTCCATGGTTTCGGCCAGCGGGCGGTCGCCCAGGCCCGTCGCGGCAAGGCCCATCAGCTCTACCCAGGCCTCGCCCAAGGGCTCATCCTGCTCATCAAGAATGACGGTGACCATCACCATCCCGTTCAGCGCCATGCGGATGCGGTCGCGGACCACACCGTCCATCGCCCCCACCAACGCGGTGCCGTCCACATAAACCCGGCCGGTCTGGATCCGTTCGGCCACCACCGGCACATCGCCGGAAATATCCAGCATCGTGCCATTGGTCGCCACGGTCGAGGCAAGGCCCGCCTCATGCGCCAACCGCGTGTGTTCGCGCAGGTGGCGGTGTTCGCCGTGCATCGGAATCAGCATGTCGGGCAGGAACAGGCGATGCACCGCCTCCAGATCCGGGCGATTGGCATGGCCCGAGACGTGGTATTTGCCGTTGTTGTCATCGACGATCTCGATGCCCTTTTCCGACAGCGCATTCACCACGCGCAGCACGTCACGCTCATTGCCCGGAATGGTTTTCGACGAGAACAGGAAGGTATCGCCCTCACGCAGCTCGATCCCCAGATACTTGCCACGCGACAGGGCGGCGCTGGCGGCGCGGCGTTCACCCTGCGATCCGGTAACGATCAGCATCAGGTTGCGGCGCGGCAGTTCCACAGCCTCTTCCGGGCTGACGGTGCGGGGAAAGCCGGTCAGAACGCCGGTATCCTGCGCCGTCGTCACCATCCGCCGCATCGCGCGGCCCAGCAGGCAGATGGTGCGGTCAGCCGCCACGCCCGCCTCGGCCAGCGTTTTCAGCCGCGCCACGTTCGAAGCGAAGGTCGTCGCCACCACCATGCCGGGCTGCGCCTTGATCAGTTCGGCAATCGGCTCGGCCAAACCGGCCTCGGACCGGCCCGGCAAGGGCGAGAAGACGTTGGTACTGTCACACATCACGGCCTTGACCGGGCTTTCGGCGGCAAGGGCCGCCATCGCGGCATCATCCCAGCCCTCGCCCACCACGGGCGTCGGGTCGCGCTTGAAGTCGGCGGTGTGGATCACCCGCCCCGCAGGCGTATCGATCACCAGCATGGCGCTTTCGGGGATCGAGTGGCTGACCGGCATGAACTGCACCGCAAAGGGGCCGATCTGCGTCACCGCCGGCCGCGCCTCGACCGTCTTGATCGAGTCTTGCGGCAGGCCCGCCTCTTCAAACTTCAGGCGGCCGATGGCGGCGGTGAACTTGCGGGCATAGACCGGCTTTTTCAACTGCGGCCACAGATGCGCAAGGCCACCGATGTGGTCCTCATGCGCATGGGTGATGATGATGCCGTCCAGCCGATCGACATTATCGACCAGCCAGTCGATGTCGGGCACGATCAGATCGACGCCCGGGCTGCCATCCATATCGGGGAAGGCCACACCCAGATCGACCAGCAGCAGCCGTTCCTTGCCGGGCGCACCATAGCCATAGACATAGGCGTTCATGCCGATTTCGCCGGCACCGCCCAAGGGCAGATAAATCAGGCGTTCGTTGCTCATGTATTTTCCTTGTTGAACTCGTTGATAAGGACCAGACCGTGCATTGTCAGGTCGTCCTCGATGGAATCAAAAAGGTCGGTGCCTTGGGCGAAAAGGGCAGCAAGCCCGCCCGTGGCGATAACCTTCAATGGGCGGTCCCGTTCACGCCGGACCTCGCGTACAATTCCTTCGACGAGGCCGATATAGCCCCAATAGACGCCCGACTGCATGCAGGCGACGGTGTTCGTGCCAATGGCCTTGGCGGGCTTGGTCACATCGACATGCGGCAGCGCGGCGGCGGCCATGTGCAATGCTTCCAGCGACAGGTTTACGCCGGGCGCGATAACGCCGCCGACATAAGCTCCATCCGTATCTACCACATCGAACGTGGTGGCGGTGCCGAAATCGACCACGATCAGGTCACCGCCATGCCGGTCAAAGCCCGCCACGGTGTTGACCAGACGGTCTGGGCCGACGGTGGTGCCCTGATCGACACGGGGCGCCACAGGCAAATGGCATTCGGGCTTGCCCACCACAAGGGGGCGGCAATCGAAATAGCGGTTGCACAGCACACGCAGATTGAACACCACGCGTGGAACGGTGCTGGAAATGATCGCCTCGGTGATATGCGCTTCGGTCTTTGTCAGCATCATCAGCGACGACAGCCAGACGAAATATTCATCCGCCGTGCGCTTGTGATCGGTGGCGATGCGCCAGGTGGTCAGAAAGCGGTCGCCGTTCCAGATGGAAAAGACGGTGTTGGTGTTGCCGCAGTCGATGGCCAAAAGCATGGGCTGCCCTTTTCAGAAAAACACCTCGGCCGCCGGAATGGCCATGCGGCCTCCGGCTACGGCAAGGATGAGGTTCCCGTGTGAATCAATCGTTTCAAACCGACCCTGATGGGTGGCCGTGCCGGTGCGGGCGCGGATCTCTTCGCCCAGCCGGGCGGCATGGGCCAGCCACGCCTCGCGCAGGGGGGCGAAGCCTTGGCTGGTGAAGGCCGCCTCCCACCGCGCATAGGCGGGGGCCAGGGTATCCAGAAACGCTTCTGGTGTGATGCGCAGGCCGGTTTCCGACAGCAGAGACACCGGCGGCACCGCACCGGGTTCGACCATCGCCGCATCGGGATGGCTGATCAGATTCACACCAATGCCAATCGCCAGGTGCTGCACCCTACCGCCAAGGCCCGAGGATTCCAGCAGGATCCCCGCCACCTTGCCGCCGTTCAGCAGCACGTCATTCGGCCATTTCAGCCGGAAACTGTCGGGCAGCCCGGTCAGGGCCACAAAGGCATCGCGCAGCGCCAAGGCGGCGGCAAAGCTGCGCAGCGCCACCTGTTCCGCCGGTTCGGTGGGGTGCAGCAGCAGCGTGCCGTAAAAGTTGCCACGCGGGCTGGCCCAGTTGCGCGCCCGCCTGCCCCGGCCCGCCGACTGGCTCAGCCCCAGAAACCACGCAGGCCCCTGAAGATCAGGGGCCAGACGCAGCGCATGGGCGTTGGTGGAATCGACCTCGGCCAGCACATGCCGGCCAAGGCCCGCGGGCCAGCCGTCAGCCAAGAAGCGCCTCGGCGGCGTGCAGCGCAGCAGGTTCGACGCCGAACAGGTTCACGATACCGACCAGCATGATCACCGCCACCCCCATCAGCACAACCCACTGCACACCTGACATGCGGCTGTTGGCGCCTTCGGTCTCTGCGCCGAAGTACATGTAATAGACGATGCGCAGATAGTAGAACGCCCCGATCACCGACGCCACCGCGCCAGCCAGCGCCAGCCAGGTCATCCCGGCATCGACGGCAGCCTTCAGCACATAGAACTTTCCGAAAAAGCCCAGCATCGGCGGCACACCGGCAAGGCTGAACAGCAGAACCAGCATCGCCAGCGCCTTCAAGGGCTCGCGACGGGCGAACAGGTTCAGGCTGCTGATCTCGGTAATCGGGCGGCCGTCTTTTTCCAAGGACAGGATGAAGGCAAAGGTGCCCAGGTTCATCGTGGCATAGATCGCCATATAGATCAGCATGGCCTGCACGCCTTCAACCGTGCCAGAGGCAAGGCCAACCAGCGCAAAGCCCATGTGCGCGATGGAGGAATAGGCCATCAGGCGCTTGATGTCTTTCTGCCCGATCCCGGCGATCGAGCCGAGGAACATCGAAACCACCGCCAGCGCGGCCAGAACCTGGCTCCAGTCGCTTGTGATGCCGCCAAAGGCGTCATGCACCACCCGACCGATCAGTGCCATGGCGGCGACCTTGGGGGCCGTGGCGAAGAATGCGGTCACAGGCGTGGGCGCCCCTTCGTAAACGTCGGGCGTCCACATGTGGAACGGCGCGGCCGAGACCTTGAAGGCCAGCCCCGCCAGCACGAACACCAGGCCGAACAGCACGCCCAAGGGCACGCCGGTGGCCACCACCGACAGGATGCCCGAGAACAGCGTGGTGCCCGAGAACCCATAGATCAGCGAGGCGCCATAGAGGAACAGGCCAGACGAAAACGCGCCAAGGACGAAGTATTTCAGCCCCGCCTCGGTCGATTTCACGCTGTCGCGCCGCATCGCAGCCAGCACATAGAGGGCCAGCGATTGCAGTTCCAACCCCATGTACAGCGCGATCAGGTCGCCCGCCGACACCATCATCATCATGCCGATGACCGACAGGACGACAAGAATGGGAAACTCGAACCGCGCCAGACCCTGCCGCGCCACATAGTCCTGCGACACCGCCAGAACACCCGCCGCCGCCAGCAGCACCGTCACCTTGGCGAACCGCGCAAAGGCATCGTCGATGAACAGCCCGCCAAAGGCAATCGCGCCCTCGCCGTTGCGCAACCCGACGAAGGCGGCCATGACGATGAACACCACCACGGTCGCCCATGTCAGGGCCGAGGTCAGCGCGTCTTTCCCCGTGTAAACGGCAAACAGCAGCGCCGCCATCGCGTAAAGCGCCAGGACGATCTCGGGCAGAAGGATGGGAAGATCTACACCAGTCATCGAGTGCGTCCTTTATTCGTGCGCAGCGGCCAGTTCCGTCACCGGAACGGCTGCGTGATAGTCGGAAATCAGCGCCTTGACCGAAGGACCGATGATATCGGTCACAGCGGCGGGATAGACGCCCAGAAGCAGGGTCATCACCACCAGCGGCGCGAACAGCGCGCGTTCGCGGCGGCTCATGTCCTGAATGGTCTTCAGCGCCTCTTTGATCAGCGCGCCAAAGGCGACGCGGCGGTAAAGGTACAGCGCATAGGCCGCCGACAGGATTACGCCCGATGTGGCCACGGCGGCGACCCAGGTGTTGACCTGGAAAATCCCCATCAGCACCAGGAACTCCCCGATGAAGCCCGAGGTGCCCGGCAGGCCGACGTTGGCCATGGTGAAGAACAGGAAGACCAGCGCATAGGCGGGCATCCGGTTGACCAGGCCGCCATAGGCGTCAATCTCGCGCGTGTGCATCCGGTCGTAGATCACGCCCACGCACAGGAACAGCGCGCCAGAGATGAAGCCGTGGCTGATCATCTGGAAGATCGCGCCATCCACCCCTTGGGCGTTCACGGTGAAAATCCCCATCGTGACATAGCCCATATGGGCCACGGACGAATAGGCGATCAGCTTTTTCATGTCCTCTTGCGCCAGTGCGACCAGCGAGGTGTAAACGATGGCAATCGCCGACAGCCAGAACACGAAATCCGCCAGATGCGCCGAGGCGACCGGGAACATCGGCAGGCTGAAGCGCAGGAAGCCGTAGCCCCCCATCTTCAGCAGAACCGCCGCCAGAATGACCGAACCGGCGGTCGGCGCCTGAACGTGGGCGTCGGGCAACCAGGTATGCACGGGCCACATCGGCATCTTCACCGCAAAGCTGGCGAAGAAGGCAAGGAACAGCAGCGTCTGCACCCCGCCGACGATGGAAATGCCCAGGATGCTGAACGTCTCCGACGGGAAGGCGAAACCGATCAGCTGCGTCGCCCCCTCACCGCAGGCCGCGATGCAGGTGGTGCCCGCCATGGCATACATGGCGATCATCGCAACCAGCATCAGGACCGAGCCGAGGAAGGTGTAAAGGAAGAACTTGAACGCGGCATAGATCCGGTTCTGCCCGCCCCAGATGCCGATGATCAGNNCGATGATCAGGAACATCGGGATCAGACCGGCCTCGAAGAAGAAGTAGAACAGCACCAGATCAAGCGCGCAGAACACGCCCAGCATCAGCGTTTCCAGCATCAGGAAAGCGATCATGTAATCCTTGGTGCGGGTGTTCACGCCCCAGGCCGACAGGATGGTGATCGGCATCAGGAACGTGGTCAGCAGGATGAACAGGATGGAAATCCCGTCCACGCCCATGCGGTAGTTCAGCCCCGCAATCCACTTATAGTCCTCGACGAACTGCATCTTGGTGTTGGCGGGGTCGAACCCGGCCAAGAGCAGCAGCGAGACGAGGAAGGTCGCGGTCGTGGCGAACAGCGCCAGCGACTTTGCGTTCTTTTGCGCCGCAGGGTCGTCGCCCCGCAGGAACAGCGCCATCACAAGCGCTGCCACCGCCGGCAGAAAGGTGATGATCGACAGGAGGTTATCCATGATTCAGTGCCCCCCGAGGGTCATCCAGGTCAGAAGGGCGGCAATCCCCAGGACCATGGCAAAAGCGTAGGTGAAGACATAGCCGGACTGGGCGCGCCCAGCCAGCCGCGTGAAGAAGGGCACAATGCCCATGGCGATGCCGTTGATGGTGCCATCGATGACCGTGCCATCGCCCTTCTGCCACAGGAAACGGCCAAGCCATTTCGCAGGGCGCACGAAGAGGAAGTCGTAGATCTCGTCGAAATACCACTTGTTCAGCAGGAACAGGTAGAGCGGGCGTTGCGCCGCCGCCAGCTTGCCCGGCAGGTCGGGGCGCTGGATGTAGAAGCGGAAGGCCAGAAGGAAGCCCAGAACCATGGCGATGAAGGGCGAAACCTTCACCCAGGTCGGCGCCTCATGCGCATGGTGCAGGGCCGCGCGGTCTTCCAGCATCAGCAGAGCGCCTTGCGGGGCGACGGCGGGCGCTTCGTGGGTTTCGGTCGTGGTTTCGGTTGCAACCTCGGCAGTCGCCTCAGTCGTGGCGGCTTCAGTCGCGGTAGCCTCAGTCGTGGCGGGCGCGGCCTCGGTCGCGGTGCCTTCGGCGGCCGCCTCGGTGCCGTGTTCCTGCGCATGTTCCGATGCCGGGGCCATGGCGAACCACGACCGCATCTTGGCCTCGTCGCCAAAGAACACACCATACCAGATCATGCCGGCAAACATCGCGCCAAGGGCCAGAACGCCCAAGGGGATCAGCATGACGGCGGGGCTTTCATGGGCATGGTCATGCGCATGGCTGTCGCCGCGCGGGGTGCCGTAAAAGGTCAGGAACATCAGGCGCCAGCTGTAGAAACTGGTCATGAAGGCCGCGACCACCAGCGCCCAGAAGGCGAAATGGTTGCCGCCATAGGCGCTTTCGATCACGGCGTCTTTCGACAGGAAGCCCGCGAAACCAAAATGGGTCAGCGGAATGCCCACGCCGGTGATGGCCAGCGTGCCGATCATCATCGCCCAGAAGGTCAGCGGGATCTTCTTGCGCAGCCCGCCATAGTTCCGCATGTCCTGCTCATGGTGCATCGCGTGGATGACCGAACCGGCGCCAAGGAACAGCATGGCCTTGAAGAAGGCGTGGGTGAACAGGTGGAACATCGCCACCGGATAGACGCCCACACCCGCCGCCACGAACATATAGCCCAGCTGCGAACAGGTCGAATAGGCGATCACGCGCTTGATGTCGTTCTGCACCAGACCCACGGTCGCGGCAAAGAACGCGGTGCAGGCGCCCAGAACGGTGATGAAGGCGGTCGCACTCGGCGCATATTCATACAAGGGCGACATGCGGCAGACCAGGAACACCCCGGCCGTCACCATGGTCGCGGCGTGGATCAGCGCGGAAACCGGCGTCGGGCCTTCCATCGCGTCGGGCAGCCAGGTGTGCAGGAACAGTTGCGCCGATTTGCCCATCGCCCCGATGAACAACAGCACCCCGATCAGGTTCGCCGCGTTCCAGTCGGACCACAGGAAATGCAGGTTGGTCTCGGCCAGCTTGGGGGCCGCCGCGAAGACGTCATCGAACTTGATCGAATCCGTCAGGTAGAACAGGCCAAAGATCCCCAGCGCAAAGCCGAAGTCGCCAACCCGGTTGACGACGAAGGCCTTGATCGCCGCGGCATTGGCCGAGGGCTTGCGATAGTAGAACCCGATCAGCAGATAGGAGGCGACCCCCACCCCTTCCCAGCCGAAGAACATCTGAACCAGATTGTCGGCGGTGATCAGCGCCAGCATCGCAAAGGTGAAGAACGACAGATAGGCGAAGAACCGCGCCCGATAGTGTTCCTCATGCGTCCAGTTGTCGTCATGGGCCATGTAGCCCATCGAATAAAGGTGAACGAGGGCAGAGACCGAGTTGACCACGACCAGCATGATCGCCGTCATCCGGTCAAGCCGGATGCCCCAGTCGGTCGAAAGCGTGCCCGCCTCGATCCAGCGCAGGATGGTGATGTGCTGCGTCGTGCCGTCGAAGGTCAGGAAGATATACCACGACAGGATCGCGCCAAGGAACACGAGGCCGGTCGCGATGACCTGCCCGGCCTTCTCGCCGATCAGACGCCAGCCAAAGCCGCAGATGATGGCGCCCACAAGGGGCGCGAGGAGGATGATTTTCTCCACGGGTTCAGCCTTTCATCACATTCACGTCTTCGACGTCGATGGTGCCGCGGTTGCGGAAGAACACCACAAGGATCGCCAGACCAATCGCCGCCTCGGCCGCCGCCACGGTCAGGACGAACAGGGTGAACACCTGCCCCACCAGATCGCCCAGATAGCTGGAAAAGGCGACGAAGTTGATATTCACCGCCAGCAGCATCAGTTCGATCGACATGAGGATCACGATGACATTCTTGCGGTTCACGAAGATGCCGAAGATGCCGATGACGAACAACGCCGCCGCGACCGTCAGGTAATGTTCAAGTCCTACCATGTCTTTCGTCCCTCAAGGCCTTTGGCCCGGTTTGGTCTTTCAGGTATCAATACGCGCTTCAGTATTGATACTTCGTCTTATTTCCACGCAGGTCCGGGTAAGCCACCTGGCAGGCGCAGGTTTCATTCCCATCGCCGTCCCTGATCACCACGCCTTTTGAAAGCGCCCGAAAGCGGTTCGCCAGTTCCCTGAAAGTCATCTTGGACTCTGCGGATGCCGCCTCATCAAGCAACTTGTCGGCCTGCTCTACGATATCGATCGACGTCTCGCGCTTGCTACATTCCACGTCGTCCCAAGACGCGCATTCGAAGGTTGGCACCACCAACTTCCTGCCAGACGCACAAGCCTCGACAGTCAGCCATGCCCCGTAACTTGAAGGCTCGCTGTCTTTTGAACTACCATTCTTATCAATGACGACCATTGGCAGCCCAAAACTATAACCCTTGTAGGCAACATAGCCATTGCCAAGGTCGCGCCAGTCATCCTCACCACCATGCGTCGCTGAAGTCGACGATAGACACTTATCCTCAAACACATCGGCACGCGCAGCCATTGCGCCCGACGCCAGAAGCGCGGTCACAAAGCCCAATGCGTATGTCCGACCTGTTGCCAGCATAAACCTTTACAACCCCTGCCCCGGTTTCACGTCTTTCAGCTCCATCGCCTTGGCCGGGTCGCGCCACATCTGCGCGAGCACGTTCTGGCGCTTCACGTCCTTACGGTGCCGCAGGGTCAGCACGATGGCGCCGATCATGGCGACCAGCAGGATCAGGCCTGCGGTCTGGAACAGGTACAGGTACTTGTCGTAGATCAGCAGGCCCAAGGCGCGTGTGTTTTCCACCTGCGCCGCCGCCGGGGCCACCGCCTGCCGCAAGCCCGCAGCACCATCGGCCTGCACCCAGGCGCCGACGCCAAGGGCCAGCTCCATCAGGATCACCACGCCCACCAGAATGGCCAAGGGCAGATAGCGCGCCATCTCGCCCTTCAGCTCGGCAAAGTCGATGTCGAGCATCATGACCACAAACAGGAACAGCACCGCCACCGCGCCGACATAGACGATGATCAGCAGCATCGCCACGAACTCGGCCCCCAGAAGCACGAACAGCCCCGCCGAGGAGAGGAAGGAGAGGATCAGCCACAAGACCGAATGCACCGGGTTCCGGGCCAGCGTGACCAGCAGGCCCGAAGCCACGGTGACGATGGCGAAAGCGTAAAAGGCATAATCGGCGACGGTCATGCGTCACTCTCCTTGCTGTCGTCGAAGACGGATTGAGCGATCTCAAGCGCCTTCTGCATGGCGGGCAAGCCGCCGAACATGGACATCTGCCAGATCACTTCGGCGATCTCGCGTTTGGTGGCCCCCGCCTCAAGCGCGTGGCGGATGGTCAGCTTCATCTGCGCCTCGGCCTGCGCGCCCAGAACGGTGAGGGCGGCGATGGTGACCAACAGCCGCGTCTTGGCATCCAGCCCGTCACGATTGAAGGTCTTGCCGAACCACAGTTCCATCATGTCTTTCGACATGGTGGGCCAGAACTTCTCAAAGCCCCCCATCGCACCGGTCTCGAACGCAGGCGCGAAAGAGCGGGCCATGTCCTGGCCGCTTTCCATCATCTGCTTGAACATCTGGGCGAAGGCTTCGTTCATGCCGGTCACCGATAGGGCGCGTCGAGTTCAAGATTGCGGGCGATTTCGGCCTCCCAACGGGCGCCGTTGTCGAGCAGCTTTTCCTTGGTGTAGAACAACTCTTCCCGCGTCTCGGCCGAAAACTCGAAGTTCGGGCCTTCGACGATGGCATCCACCGGGCAAGCCTCTTGGCAGAAGCCGCAATAGATGCACTTGGTCATGTCGATGTCATAGCGCGTGGTGCGGCGGCTGCCATCCTCACGCGGTTCGGCGTCGATGGTGATGGCTTGCGCCGGGCAGACCGCCTCGCAAAGCTTGCAGGCGATGCAGCGTTCCTCGCCGTTCGGATAGCGGCGCAGAGCGTGCTCACCGCGGAACCGCGGGGAAAGAGGCCCCTTTTCATGCGGATAGTTCAGCGTCGCCTTCGGCGCGAAGAAATACTTCATCCCCAGGCCGAAGCCTTTGAGGAAATCGACCATCAGGAAATACTTGGTGGCGCGGCCCCAGTCGATGTTTGCCATTTTCAGCCTCCAATCGCCCAGCGGGCCCAGAACGCGCCCAGGACTTCGAATTTCGCAAGGAACGACACCAGCACCACCCAGCCCAGGGACAGCGGCAGGAACACCTTCCAGCCGATCCGCATGAGTTGGTCATAGCGGTAGCGCGGCACGATGGCCTTCACCATGGCGAACATGAAGAAGAACACCCACATCTTGGCCACCATCCACCACCAGCCATCGGCGATGCCGGGAATGGGCGACAGCCAGCCACCGAAGAACAGCAGGCTGATAAGGGCGCACATCAGGAAGATGGCGATGTATTCGCCCGCCATGAACAGCAGGTAGGGGGTCGAGGAATATTCCACCATGAACCCGGCGACGAGTTCCGATTCCGCCTCTGGCAGGTCGAACGGCGGGCGGTTGGTTTCGGCAAGGGCCGAGACGAAGAACAGCACCACCATCGGCAGATGCGGCAGCCAGTACCAGTTGAACAGGCCATAAGAGCCGTCCTGCGCCGCGACGATGGCGGAAAAGTTCATGCTGCCGGTCGAGATGATGATGCCGATGATAATCAGGCCCAGCGAGACCTCATAGGAAATCATCTGCGCGGCGGACCGCAGCGACCCAAGGAAGGCGTATTTCGAGTTCGAGGCCCAGCCCCCCATGATCACGCCGTAAACCTCAAGGCTGGACACGGCGAAAACGAACAGCAGGGCCACGTTGATGTTGGCCAGAACCCAGCCATTGTCGAACGGAATCACCGCCCAGGCCAGGATCGCCAACACGAAGGACAGCATCGGCGCCAGGAAGAACACCGGGCGGTCAACCCCCGCCGGCACCACGATTTCCTTGACGACATACTTCAGCGCGTCGGCCACCGATTGCAGCAGGCCAAACGGCCCCACCACGTTCGGCCCCTTGCGCATCTGCACCGCCGCCCAGATCTTGCGGTCGCCGTAAACCAGGAACAACAGGCTGAGCATCACGAAGGCGACGATCAGCAGGCTTTGCGCCGCAATCAGGATCGCCGTGCCCAGCCCCGTTTGAAAGAAATCAGCCCACATCCCTCGAACCCTTTTCCTGGTCCTATACCGTCGGAATACCCTGCGCGCCGCAGTCGCGCACGGTCACCTCGGCATCTATCGTTTTCAATCCCTGGGGCAGCGCCGCCGAGATGGTGTAAACCGCATCCCCGCGCCAGACGCCACCAGAATTCTTCACATTCGTCCGCACATGGCGGGCAAATCCATAGCCCCGGATCAGCGCATATTGCGCGGCGGCGCAACGGGCGTAATCCTCGACATCCACCGCCCCGCGCCCGCCGGTCATGGCAACGCGGAAATTCACCAGATCGCCGTCCAGAAGGATCGTCTCGATCCCCTTGTAGGACGCCGAGGCCGAAGCCCCCGCCCCCGCATGACCCGCGCAGCCCGACAGCACCGCCGAAGCGATGGTCAGGCCAAGGGTCAGGTTGCGGGTTGCGGCCATTGCTTACTCCGCCGCCATGGCCGTTGCGCTGCGCGCCTTGGCCATCGCCGACAGTTCGGCCATGACCGACGAGGCCCGCGCAATCGGGTTGGTCAGGTAGAAGTCCTTGATCACATTGCGGAAGCTGGCCTTGGCGGGTTCGCGCAACTCCAGCGCGGTCCAGCCATTGTCGGCCACCTGCCCCACCGCGCCCAGATGCGGATGCGCCGCGACCAGCGCCTGACGCAACTGCGCAAGACTGTCCCATGGCAGGGTCTTGCCCAGCTCGGCCGACAAGGCCCGCAGGATCGCCCAGTTCTCCTTGGCCTCACCCGGCGCGAACCCGGCGCGCATGGCCAGTTGCGGGCGGCCTTCGGTGTTCACGAACAGGCCGTTTTCCTCGGTATAGGCGGCGGCGGGCAGGATCACGTCGGCACGGTTGGCACCCCGGTCGCCATGGCTGCCCTGATAGATCACGAAGGGTGCATTGGCCCCGTCACGCGAAATCTCGACCTCATCGGCGCCAAGGTTGAAGATCACCTCCGCCCCCTCGACGGCCTTGGTCAGCCCGCCCTCGGTCACAGCCCCCACATCCATCGCACCCACACGCGAAGCGGCGGTATGCAGCACCAACAGCTTTGCACCGGAACCCTGCGCATAGGCCATGGCCTGAGACAGAACCGCCTCGCCATCCGCCTCGTTGATCGCACCTTGGCCGACAATGACCAGCGTGTTCGACTTTTCCGTCACCCGGCCCACCAGATCGACCAAAGCGGCCCGGTCATTGCCCATATGCTTGTAGTCATAGGTCAGATCGACCGCCTCGCCGATCAGGCCGACCGTCGCGCCATTGGCCCAGGCCTTGCGGATGCGGGCGTTCAGAACCGGCGCCTCGACCCGCGGGTTGGTGCCGATGAGAAGAATGGTCTTGGCGCTGTCGATGTCTTCAATCTTCGCCGTGCCGACATAGGCCGAACGGTTGCCAATCGGCAGACGCGCGCCATCGGTACGGGATTCGATGGTGCCGCCCAGCGATTCAATCAATTGCTTAAGGCTATAGATCGCCTCGACCGGGGCAAGATCGCCGACCAAGGCGGCAACCTTCTTGCCCTGCATCGCGGCAGCAGCCGCCGACAACGCCTCGGCCCAGCCAGCCTTGCGCAGGCGGCCATTCTCGCGAATGTACGGCGTATCAAGGCGTTGGCGGCGCAGACCGTCCCAGATGAAGCGGGTCTTGTCGCTGATCCACTCTTCATTCACGCCGTCATTGTTGCGCGGCAGGATGCGCATCACTTCACGGCCCTTGGTGTCGATGCGGATGTTCGACCCCAGCGCATCCATTACGTCGATGGATTCCGTCTTCGACAGCTCCCACGGGCGGGCGGTGAAGGCATAGGGTTTCGAGGTCAGCGCACCGACCGGGCACAGGTCGATGATGTTGCCTTGCAGGTTCGAATCCAGCGTCATGTTCAGATAGCTGGTGATCTCGCTATCTTCCCCCCGGCCGGTCTGGCCCATCTGGGTGATGCCCGCGACTTCGGTGGTAAAGCGCACGCAGCGGGTGCAGGAAATGCAACGCGTCATCTTGGTGGCGACCAGCGGACCAAGGTTCAGGTCGTCGCTGGCGCGCTTCGGCTCGCGATAGCGGCTGAAGTCCACACCATAAGCCATCGCCTGATCCTGCAGATCGCACTCGCCACCCTGATCGCAAATCGGGCAGTCCAGCGGATGGTTGATCAGCAGGAATTCCATCACACCTTTCTGCGCCTTGACGGCGAGGTCGGAGTGGG
>DDEX01000045.1:4429-10427 GCA_002336845.1 Rhodobacteraceae bacterium UBA1943 | reverse complement strand
GCCGAGCAGCCCAGCACCCTGTCCACCTCGCGCAGCATGGCGGCGGGCACCTCGGACAGGTCATGCGTCGGACATGGCAGTTTGCCCGGCCGTCCCAGACGCAGGCGGGCAAAGGCCAGCGTCTGCGACGAGCGCAGATAGGCCGCCTCGTCATCCGTTGCGGCGGCGCTGACGCCCACGGCCATCATGAAATGCGGCGCCTCCAGCCATTGCGAGGGGCGGAACAACTGGCGGTACTGTGCGGCGGCCTCTTCCAGATGATCGGGCGCGAAATGGCTGGCAAAGGCATAGGGCAGGCCCAGATAGGCCGCCAGTTGCGCGCCATAAAGGCTGGAGCCCAAAATCCACACCGGCACCCCGGTGCCCTCGCCCGGAATGGCGCGCACCGGCGCCTCATCACGGGGGGCATCAAGGTAATGCAACAGCTCCATCACGCCTTCGGGAAAGCGGTCTACCGGGTCCATGCTGCGGCGCAGGGCGCGCATGGTCACACCGTCGGTGCCCGGCGCACGGCCAAGACCCAGGTCGATCCGTCCGGGGTAAAGGGTGGCAAGGGTGCCGAACGCCTCGGCCACCTGCAAGGGCGCATGGTTGGGCAACATGATGCCCCCCGCCCCCACGCGGATGGTGCGGGTGCCGGCCGCGACATGGCCGATAACCAGCGCGGTCGCCGAACTGGCGATGCCGGGCATGTTGTGATGCTCGGCCAGCCAGAAGCGGTGATAGCCCCAGCCCTCGGCATGGCGGGCAAGGTCTACGGAATTGGCAAGGGCCATGGCGGCATCGCCACCTTCGGGCACGGGGCAAAGATCAAGCAGGGAATAGCGCATCCGGTCAAGCTAGGCAGCCCGCCCCCCGCCCGCAAGGGTCAGCCCCCCGGTTTCAGGCGGAATCGGATCAGGCTTAGCCGCCGGACAAAGGTGTCCCCTGGGTGGCAAAACAGGGCGTGACGGGCGGCCAAGGGTGCAGCCCCCCACCCCTCTCCCCTCCCCACAAGGGGGAGGGGAAGCGCCCCTTCGTGCCAGAGCTTTTCATAGTTAAGCGATGCAACTTGGGCGCAAAGGTTCAGCCGCCCAGATTCAGCCCCCCAGATACTGCGCCTTCAGCACCCGCCGCAGGATCTTGCCCGAGGCTGATTTCGGAATCGCCTCGACCACCCGTATCTCGCGCGGGCGTTTGTAGCTGGCCAGTTGCTCGGCCAGAAAGGGACCAAGATCATCGACATGCAGGGTATGGCCCGCACGGGGCACAAGGAAAGCGACAGGGCGCTCGCCCGCCTGATCATCGGGCACGCCGATCACGGCGGCATCGCCGATGTCGGGGTGTGCAAGAAGGTCGGCCTCCACCTCGGCCGGGGCGACCTGAAAGCCCGAGACCTTGATCAGTTCTTTCAGCCGGTCGCGGATCGACAATTGGCCATCGTCGTCAAAAGCGGCCAGATCGCCGGTCATCAGCCAGCCATCGGGCGTCAGGGTGCTGGCGGTCGCCTGGGGCGCGTTGTGATAACCCAGCATGACCTGCGGGCCGCGCACCCACAACTCGCCCTCGCCTCCCGGCCCGGCATCCTGCCCGGTGACCGGATCGACCAGTCGGCATTCGGTGTTGGGCACGGTCAGGCCCACCCGGCCGGGCCGCGGGTCAGATTCCGGGACGATATGGCTGACCGGGCTCATCTCGGTCATGCCGTAACCCTGAATCATCTGGCAACCCAGCCGCGCACCAACCGCAGCCGCAACATCGCCGCCAAGGGGGGCCGCCCCGGACATCAGCAGTTCGATCGAGGAGACATCGTGCTGATCGACCAGCGGCGATTTCGCAAGCGCCAGCGCCACCGGCGGCGCGATCAGGACCAGACGAGAGCGGTGGCGCGCGACATGGCCCAGAAACGCCTCAAGGTCAAAGCGCGGCATACAGACCAGCCCCGCCCCGCGCGCCAGAAAGGCATTCATCAGCGTGTTCATGCCATAGATGTGAAAGAACGGCAGGAAGGCCACCGACATGTCGCCAGGGCGGATGTTCAGCGCGACATGCACCTGATCGACGTTCGAGACCAGATTGCGATGCGACAACCGCACCCCCTTGGGCAGGCCGGTGGTGCCCGAGGAATAGGGCAAGGCGACCGGATGCGCGGCAAAATCAACCGGAACCTGTGCGGCCAGCGGATCGGCCAGCAGGTCGTCAAGGCTGGCATGACCTTCCGCCGGTGAGAAGGTGATCACCTCTGTCACGCCTGTATCGTGCAGGGCAGCGGAAACCACCGGCAGCAAGGCGGCATGGGCCAGAACCAGACGCGCGCCGCTGTCGGCCAACTGATGCTGCACCTCATGCGCGGTATAGCTGGGGTTCAGCGTGGTCACCGTCGCCCCGGCATAGGCGATGGCATGAAAGGCCACGGCAAAGTCGGGGCAGTTGGGCGCAAGGATCGCCACCACATCGCCCGGCCCGATGCCGCGTGCCTGCAAGCCCCCCGCCAGACGGCGGATACGGTCTTTCATCCCGCCTACGGTCAGCTCCGCCCCGGTCGGGCCGTCGATCAGCACCACGCGGTCCGGCGCATCGCCCATGCCCTCGAACAGGCGGTCGGTAATGCCTTGATCGCGCAAGCGGATCGCCGGCAACGTGCTGTGAAAAATGTTCATCTGACCCTCCCTGTCCGACGGCGCCTCTGAACCGCCCATGGCAAAAGGGGATGGCACATGGCCACCCCCTCTGTCAGTCCTTACGTTACGGCAGATGGCCGCGGCTTACTCTGCCGCCTGCACGCTGGGATTGTTGGGATGCGTCGTCCAGTTGGCATAGTCGCCAACCTTGCGGTCGGTGCGCGGGTCCAGCCAGCCTTTGGGCTTTTCGACCATGGTGATGCAGTTTTCCACCGGACAGACGTTGACGCACAGGTTGCAGGCCACGCATTCCTCATCCTTGACGGTAAAGGTGCGGTCCGCGCTCATGGCGATGGCCTGATGGCTGGTATCCTCGCAGGCGGCATAGCAGCGACCGCATTTGATGCAATCGTCCTGCGAAATCTGCGCCTTGGTGACATAGTTCAGGTTCAGGAACTGCCAGTCGGTCACGTTCGGCGTGGCCTTGCCCACCAGATCGTCCAGCGCCATGCCCTTGTCGTCGAGGTATTCCGACAGGCCCGAGATCATCTCTTGCACGACCTTGAAGCCATAGGTCATGGCGGCGGTGCAGACCTGCACATTCCCCGCCCCCAGCGCCATGAACTCTGCCGCGTCGCGCCAGGTGGTGATGCCGCCGATGCCGGAAATCGGCAGGCCCCGGGTTTCGGGGTTGCGGGCAATCTCGGCCACCATGTTCATCGCGATGGGCTTCACCGCCGGGCCGCAATAGCCGCCATGCGTGCCCTTGCCGTCGATCATCGGTTCGGGCGAGAAGGCATCGAGATTGACCGAGGTGATCGAGTTGATCGTGTTGATCAGCGACACCGCATCAGCCCCGCCGCGTTTCGCCGCCTCGGCCGGTTTCCTGACATCGGTGATGTTGGGCGTCAGCTTGACGATGCAGGGCATCCGGCTGTGCTTTTTCACCCAGCGCGTCACCATTTCGATATATTCCGGCACCTGACCCACGGCGCTGCCCATGCCGCGCTCGGCCATGCCATGCGGGCAGCCGAAGTTCAGTTCCACCCCGTCGGCCTCGGTATCCTCGATGCGGTGCAGGATGTCTTTCCAGCTGTCCTCATCGCAGGGCACCATCAGGCTGATGATCAGCGCCCGGTCGCGCCACTTGCGCTTGACCTCCTTGATCTCGGTCAGGTTCACCTCCAGCGGGCGGTCGGTGATCAGTTCGATGTTGTTCAGGCCCAGCAGGCGGCGGTCGGCCCCCCAGATCGCGCCATAGCGCGGGCCGGATACGTTGACGACAGGCGGCCCCTCGGACCCAAGGGTTTTCCACACGACCCCGCCCCAGCCTGCCTCATACGCGCGCTCGACGTTGTATTTCTTGTCGGTCGGTGGCGCGCTGGCCAGCCAGAAGGGGTTGGGGGATTTGATGCCGATGAAGTTCGATGTCAGGTTTGCCATTGCTGCCCCCTTACGCCATCAGGCTTGCATGAATGTCTTCCGCCGCGTCGCGGCCTTCGGCAACGGCGGTGACGGTCAGGTCTTCGCCCCCCGTCGCGCAATCGCCCCCGGCCCAGACACCGGCAAGGCTGGTGCGGCCCGTGGCATCGACCTTGATCTTGCCGCCCTCGACCGCCAGCCCCTCGGGCGCGCCGGTCAGGGTCTGGCCGATGGCCTTCAGCACGGTATCGGCCCGCAGGCGGAAGGTTTCGCCGGTCTGTTTCAACCCTTGTGGCGTGTCTTCGGTATAGGCGAATTCGATCTCTTGAACCGCGCCATTGCCATGCACGGCCACCGGGGCGGCATTGGTCACGATCTTCACCCCCGCGCTGGTCGCATGTTCCTGCTCATAACCCGAGGCTGCCATCTTTTCCTGCCCACGGCGGTAAACGATGGTGACATTCTCGGCCCCCAGCAGCTTGGACTGCACGGCGGCATCGACGGCGGTCATGCCGCCGCCGATAACCACCACATCACGCCCGACCGGCAGGGAGGAAAGATTGCCGGACTGGCGCAATTCGGAAATGAAATCAACGGCGGGGCGCACATTCGCCTTGTCCTCGCCCGGCGCGCGGAGCGCATTGACCCCGGCCAGACCGATAGACAGGAACACCGCATCGTACTGTTTTTGCAGATCGGCCAGCGACAGATCGCGGCCAAGCGCCTTGCCCGGCTCGATACGGATACCGCCGATCTTCAACAGCCAATCGACTTCCTTCTGCGCGAAACCATTGGTCGTCTTGTAGGCGGCAAGGCCAAATTCATTCAGCCCCCCGGCCTTGGGGCGGGCATCAAACACCACCACGTCATGGCCCTTCATGGCCAGCCGGTGCGCCGCCGACAGGCCCGCAGGCCCCGCCCCGACCACGGCGACCTTCTTCCCCGTCGCCTTGGCGCGGGAGAACGGATGCACGCCTTTGGCCATCAGCGTATCGGTGGCAAACCGCTGCAAGCGGCCAATCTCGACCGGCTTGCCCTCGGCGGTTTCGCGCACGCAGGCCTCTTCGCACAGGGTTTCGGTGGGGCAGACGCGGGCGCACATGCCACCAAGGATGTTCTGGCTGAAGATCGTCTTTGCAGCCGCCTCGGGCGTGCCGGTGGCGATCTGGCGGATGAACAGCGGAATGTCGATGCTGGTCGGGCAAGCCGTCATGCAGGGCGCATCATGGCAGAAATAGCAGCGGTCAGCCGCCACATGCGCCTCATGCCGGTCCAAAGGCGGTTCGTGATCGTGGAAATTCGCGGCAATGGCCTGGGGCGACAGGCGCCCCGCCACCACGCCGGGGGTCAGCGGGCTGTTGGTCATCATACCTCCGTGGCGAGCGTTTGGCTTGCTTCTGATTGAGGTCAGCGTGGCATGGCTTCATTTTTTTATCAAACGGTAAATTTTCAAAATCTGCCGTTGGGGCATGCAAAACCGCTTATGGGCTTTTTTCCGCGTTGGCGCTGCCGTATATGTGTGCAATCCAACGGGGCGCGGGACAGCGACAGCCCCGACAAATGACGCCATTAGAGGACGGCATGAGCAAAAACACTTCGGACGCGGATGTGGCCTTCATTTCCGCACTGGCGGAACTGTTGAACAAGAACGACCTGACCGAGCTGAGCGTGAAGCGTGAATACGCCGAAGACGACAGCCTGGAGGTGCGTGTCGTCAAGCAGGCCAATGTGGTGACCGTGGCGGCCCCGGCGCCCGTCAGCTATGCCCCCGCCCCCGTTGCAGCCGCAGCGGCCCCTGCCGCAGCGCCTGCCTCCCCGGAAGACCCCGCCCAGCATCCGGGCGCCGTCACCTCTCCCATGGTCGGCACCTGCTATCTGGCGGCCGAGCCGGGCGCTGCCCCCTTTGTCACCGTGGGCGCCACCGTGACCGAGGGCCAGACCGTGCTGATCATCGAGGCGATGAAGACGATGAACCA
>DDEX01000045.1:0-4393 GCA_002336845.1 Rhodobacteraceae bacterium UBA1943 | reverse complement strand
AAAATCCTGATCGCCAACCGGGGCGAGATCGCCCTTCGCGTGATCCGCGCCTGCCGCGAGATGGGGATCAAGTCGGTCGCGGTGCATTCCACTGCCGACTCGGACGCCATGCACGTCCGCATGGCCGACGAATCCGTCTGCATCGGCCCCGCGCCCTCGCCGGAAAGCTATTTGAAAAAGGCCGCGATCATCTCGGCCTGCGAGATCACCGGCGCGCAGGCGGTTCACCCCGGCTATGGCTTTTTGTCGGAAAACGCCAGCTTTGCGCAGGCGCTGGAAGATCACGACATCACATTCATCGGCCCGACGGCAGAGCATATCCGCATCATGGGTGACAAGATCACCGCCAAGGATACCGCCAAGGCCTTGGGGATTCCGGTGGTGCCGGGGTCTGACGGCGGCGTGCCCGACTATGAGACCGCGCTGAAGGTTGCGGCGGAAATCAAATACCCCGTCATCATCAAGGCCACCGCCGGCGGAGGCGGGCGCGGCATGAAGGTGGCGAAGTCGCCCGAAGAGCTGGAGATCGCCTTCCGCACCGCGAGGAGCGAGGCGAAGGCCGCCTTCGGCAACGACGAAGTCTATATCGAGAAATACCTGCAAAAGCCCCGTCATATCGAGATTCAGGTCTTTGGTGACGGCAAGGGCAACGCGGTGCATCTGGGCGAACGCGACTGTTCCTTGCAGCGCCGCCACCAGAAAGTGTTCGAAGAGGCCCCCGGCCCCTGCATTACCCCGGAAATGCGCGCGCGCATCGGCAAGACCTGCGCCGATGCGATGAAAAAGCTGAAATACATCGGCGCGGGCACCATCGAGTTCCTGTATGAAGGCGGCGAGTTCTATTTCATCGAAATGAACACGCGCCTTCAGGTGGAACACCCGGTGACCGAAGGCATCTTTGGCGTTGACCTTGTGCGCGAACAGATCCGCGTGGCGGCCGGGCTGCCGATGTCGTTCACCCAGGACGAGCTGGAGATCAACGGCCACGCCATCGAAGTGCGCATCAACGCCGAGCGTCTGCCGAACTTTGCCCCCTGCCCCGGCAAGGTGCGAATGTTCCATGCGCCGGGCGGCTATGGCGTGCGTATGGATTCGGCGCTTTATTCCGGCTACTCGATCCCGCCCTACTACGACAGCCTGATCGGCAAGCTGATCGTGCATGGCCGCGACCGGCCCGAGGCGCTGGCCCGGCTGCAACGCGCGCTGGGAGAGCTGATAATCGACGGCATCGACACCTCGATCCCGCTGTTCGACATGTTGCTGGCAGAGCCGGACATTCAATCGGGCGATTACAATATCCACTGGCTGGAAAAGTGGTTGGCGGAAAAATTCGCCTAGGCTCTTGCGGCGCGGGCGCCCCCGCGCCGCCGCAAATTTCCTGAACGAAATTTGCAAAATCCTTTGAAGGATTTTGGCGTTGTCACAAACCGTGACCCCCGAGATTTTGCTTCAGGCCTATGCGATGGGCCTGTTTCCGATGGCAGAAAGCCGAGAGGCGACTGCGCTGCATTGGGTGGACCCCAAGGCGCGCGGGATTTTTCCGCTGGAAGGCTTTCACATCTCGGCCAGCTTGCGGCGGGCCATCCTGCGTGCCGATTATCAGGTGACCGTAAACACCGATTTTGCAGCCGTTCTGGCGGCCTGCGCCGACCGGCCCGAAACCTGGATCAACGATCAGATTTCCGCCCTTTACCTGTCGCTGCACAAGATGGGATTTTGCCATTCGGTCGAGGTCTGGCGCCAGGGCGATCTGATCGGCGGGGTTTACGGCGTCGCGATTGGCGCCGCATTCATGGGGGAATCCATGTTCAGCCGGGCGACCAACGGATCAAAACTGGCGCTGGCCTGGTTGATGCACCGCTTGCGCGCCGGTGGTTTCACCTTGTTTGACACGCAATTCCTGACGCCGCATCTGGCCAGTCTGGGCGCAGTAGAGGTTCCGCGGGCCGAGTATCACGCAAGGCTGGCAAAGGCGCTGCAACGGCAGGCCAGGTTCGAGCCGCCCGGCTATCAGCCGTTGCCATCATCGGTTGCTGCCGGGTCTTCGGCGGGCTGATCCTCTGCCGGGGCCGGGACATCGGGCAGAACCCGGTCCGGCACATCGCAGCGCATCACCCAGACATCATAGCGCGGATGATCCAGCGCCGACAGCGCGGGCGACGAGGCCACCATCCAGCCCTTGAACATCGGTTCGGCTTGCGAGGCATCGCGGATCGTCAGATGTGCCGAGGCATCGGCGGTGGGGTTGTCGGCCGGATAGCGGCAGTCATCAACCTGAATGGTCAGCTTGCCCACCGTCTGCGCCTGACCGTTTTCCAGCGTCAGGTCGGTCACTTGCCCGGTCAGCTTGTCCAGCAGCCGCAGCCGCGCCCCAGGTGCATCGGCGGCCCCCTGGGCACTGGCTGCACCGGCCCACAGCACCAGGCCCAGCACCGCCAGCTTCACGGCGCCGCTCCGCCGCCGGGCGCTGCCGTCTCATCCTTGTTGCCGCCGACGAATTTCATCAGCAACGTGACAAGACTGACGGCCCCTTGGGTATCCTCGATCTCGTCACCGGGCCCGAGGTTGTCGGGCGCACCGCCGGGCTGGATTTCCACGAAATTGCCGCCCAAAAGCCCTTCGGAAGAAATCAGGATCGCCGAGTCGGTCGGCAGTTCGATCCCCTTGCGCATCGCGATGGTCGCGTCGGCGAAAAACGTCTGCGGATTCAGCGTCAGGCTGCTGATCGACCCGACCTTCACCCCTGCCAGCCGCACATCCGACCCGACCGAAATCCCCTCGACAGAGCGGAACGAGGCCTTGAGCGGATAGGTTTCCGAAGAAACCGACAGCCGATCCCCCCCCGCAGCATAAACGGCAAAGGCGATGGCGGCAGCCAGCACTGCCGCCCCGGCCAGAATTTCGGCGCGGTTCTCGGCCATTATTGCGGGGTCCATGCCTCATAATCGGCGCGCGCAACCGGCGCACCCTGCCGGATCGAGCCGGGGGGCGCATAGGCCGCCAGCGTGCCGGTCAGGTTTTCCTGATGCGGCTTTTCCCAAGGCTTGTGGGCCAAGGGCGCCTTGGTCGGCGGCTGGTCCCAGGTGAAATGCAGCCAGCCGTGCCAGTCGGGTGACACGCGCGAGGCTTCGCTTTCGCCGTTATAAATCACCCAGCGGCGCTTGCCGTCGCGGGTCTGGTAAAAGGCGTTGCCCTGATCATCCTCACCGACTTTGACGCCCTTGCGCGCAGTCCAAATCTGGGTTCCCAGCGTCTGGCCGTTCCACCAGGTCAACAGGCGAAGAAGAAAGTTCATCGGTGCCTCCGCAGTCCTTTGCCCTGATATGGCGGAAAGGCGGGGCAAGGTCCAGTGCCCGTGCCATCCCACATGCCGCTTTTCGCTTGCGACGGAATGCCCCTGCCCTGATCGTATCAGCCGGATGAAGGAGAACCCCATGATCCGTTCCACCGGCACCTATTCCAGCCCCAAGGCATCGCAATACCTGCAACAGCTTTGCAAGCATTTCGCCCACAAGGTCGAGGTCAGCTTCGACACCCACCAGGGTCAGGTCGCCCTGGGCTCTGGTCCGGCTTCGATGACGGCCACCGACGACCATCTGATCGTCACCGTCACGGCCCCCGATCTGGCCGCCCTGCCCCAGGCGCGGCATGTGATCGACAAACATCTGGCGATCTTTGCCCACCGGGAAGGGTTTGAAACGCTGGTCTGGCAAGAGCCGGTCGAGGCGTAAGACCGAGGCATGAAAAAAGGCGGGCCAAAGCCCGCCTTTTTCAAATCCGCAAAGGGTCAGCCCGCAGCAGCCGGCTCTTTCTTCTTGGTTTCGGTATGAACGATCAGGGGTTTGGCCCCGTTGTTCACCGCCTCTTCGTTCACCACAACCTCTGCCACGCCTTCCAGCCCCGGCAGTTCGAACATGGTATCCAGCAGGATATCCTCCATGATCGAGCGCAGCCCGCGTGCGCCGGTTTTCCGCTTGATCGCGCGCTTGGCAATCGCGGCAAGGGCATCGGCGGTAAAGGTCAGCTTGACGCCTTCGATGTCGAACAGCTTTTGATACTGCTTAACCAAGGCGTTCTTCGGCTCGGTCAGGATCGTTACCAAGGCGCCTTCATCCAGATCGTTCAGCGTGGCCAGAACCGGCAGACGGCCAACGAATTCCGGGATCAGGCCGAATTTCAGCAGATCTTCCGGCTCCAGCTCGGCAAACAACTCACCCACGCCGCGCGAATCCGGGTCTTTCACATCGGCACCAAAGCCGATGCCCGACCCTTTGCCACGCTGCGCGATGATCCGTTCAAGGCCCGCAAAGGCACCACCGCAGATGAACAGGATGTTCGTGGTATCCACTTGCAGGAATTCCTGCTGCGGATGCTTGCGGCCCCCTTGCGGCGG
>DDEX01000092.1 GCA_002336845.1 Rhodobacteraceae bacterium UBA1943 | reverse complement strand
AGCGCCCCGGCCAGATCAATCGCCCCGTCATAAAGCGCGCGGCCCGAGATGGCGCCGGCGATCACGCCGGTATCGCGCAGCGCTGTCAGGTCTTCCATGCGGGAGACGCCACCGCTGGCGATGACTGGAATGGTGACGGCGCGGGCAAGGGCCTCGGTCGCCTCGATGTTCGGGCCCTGCATCGCGCCGTCGCGGTCGATGTCGGTGTAGATGATCGCGGCCACTCCGTCATCTTCGAAGCTGCGGGCAAGATCGGTGGCCTGCACGGTGGTTTCGGTGGCCCAGCCCTTGGTGGCGACAAAGCCTTTGCGGGCGTCGATGCCGACGGCGACCTTGCCTGGGAAGGCGCGTGCCGCCTGCCGCACAAGATCAGGGTTTTCGACGGCAACGGTGCCAAGGATCACGCGCGACAGGCCCTTTTCCAGCCACATCGCAATCGTCGCCATGTCGCGGATGCCGCCGCCAAGCTGGGCGGGCACCGAAACGCGCGACAAGATCGCCTCAACCGCCGCCGCGTTGACAGGTTCGCCCGCAAAAGCGCCGTTCAGATCGACCAGGTGCAGCCATTCGCAGCCCGCATCCTGAAACTTCAGGGCCTGGGCCGCCGGGTCGTCGCCGAACACGGTGGCTGCCGACATCTCGCCACGCAGCAGGCGCACGCATTGACCGTCTTTCAGGTCGATCGCGGGGTAAAGGATCATCGGGGCCCTCGCTGGCACTGGTTGCCCCCCTTTGGCACGGGACCGACGCTTTGCCAAGGGCGCGACCCGACGTCAGGCTTGATCGAAAGCCGCAGCGTGACCGATGATCGCCACAGGATTTGGGAGGAGGAACCCACGATGAAAAAGCTGATTCTGGCCGCCGCGCTGACATTCGGTGCCGGGGCCGCGCTGGCCGATCCGGTCGAAGGGGTGTGGAAGACCAAGCCCGACGACAACGGCAAGTTCGGCTATGTCGAGATCAAGCCCTGCGGCCCCGCGTTTTGCGGCACGCTGGTCAAGGCCTTTGACGAAAAGGGCAAGCAGATCGACAGCCCCAATGTCGGCAAGAAGATCGTCTGGGATATGGTGGCCTATCCCGACGGGCTTTATGACGACGGCAAGATCTGGGCACCGGACCGTGACAAGACCTATTCGTCGGATATGACCCTTTCGGGCAACAAGCTGTCGGTCAGGGGTTGTGTTTTCGGTATCTGCCGCGATGGCGGCACCTGGACGCGCGTCAAGTAAGGCAAGGGGCGCCTTCGGGCGCCCTTTACATTTTCAGGACCGGCCAGAGCGAGGCGACCAGCAGCCCCGCCATGGTCAGGTTGAACACCCGCAACCGGCGCGGATCGGACAGCAAGGTCCGCAGCGCCTCGCCCGCCCAGGCCCACAGGCTGACCGTGGGCAGATTCACCAGCGCGAACACCCCCGCGACCAGGCCGACCTGCCACAGCCGACCATCGGGGGCATAGACCGCAATCGCCCCCAGCGCCATGGCCCAGGCCTTTGGGTTCACCCATTGGAAGGCGGCGGCCTGCAAGAAGGTCATGGGCCGCGCAGACGCCCGCCCCTGCCCCGGCGCGCCGGAGCCCGCGATCTTCCATGCCAGCCACAGCATGTAACCCACCGCTGCCGCCTTCAGTGCCAGCATCGCAGGGGGCCAGGCGTGCAGCAGCCCGGCAAGGCCCAACCCCGTGGCGCAGGCCAGAACCGCAAATCCGACCGAGATGCCCAGCATGTGCGGAATCGTGCGCCGGATGCCGAAATTTGCGCCCGAAGCCATCAGCATCAGGTTGTTCGGCCCCGGCGTGACCGAGGTGACGAAAGCGAAAGACAAAAGGGCGAGGAGGATTTCAGTGCTCATCGCGCAATGATGCCGCGCCAGAGGCGGCGAAGGATTGCAAAGATTGTCAATGCCTCACTATATCTGCAATCCATGATCAAACTTGATGCCGCAAATGAACGCATATTGCATGAGCTTTCCCGCAACGGCCGGATTGCGAATCTTGATCTGGCCGAAAAGGTGGGGCTGTCGCCGTCAACCTGCCTGCGCCGGGTGCAGGAGATGGAGCGGTCGGGCCTGATCAAGGGCTATCGCGCCGTGCTGGACCCCGAAAAGCGGGGCCTCGGCTTTGTCGCCTATGTTGCAGTCGGGTTGAACGACCACACCAAGGCCGGGCAGGAAGGGTTCGAGCGGGCCGTGTCGCGCGCGCCGCAAGTGCGCGAGTGCCACAACATCACCGGCACGGTGGAATATCTGCTGCGGATCGAGGTGGCGGATCTTGCCGCCTACAAACACTGGCATACCGAGGTGCTGGGCGTGCTGCCGCAAGTGCGATCCATCACCACCTATGTGGTGATGGGCAGCGCCAAGGATGACCGGGCGTGAAAATACTGGACGGGCTCTGTGCGAACGTGCAAGAAAATCAATAGATTGCCCTAGGAGTATCCATGCGTAAGACAGTAATTGGATTGACGTTTCTAGCTCTCAGCGGATGCGCTTCCGATATTATGGAGAGCTATGTTGGCAAAGATATTACTGCTGTGGCAGTGAAATACGGCGCGCCTCACGCGTCATTTCAGATGCCGGACGGCAGACAGGCATTTCAATGGCGCACCAGCAACACCTATGTGACACCGATGAACACCACGGTGACAGCATATGGCAATACGGCCTATGCCCAAACGACAGGTGGACAAGCGTTTTACAGCAATTGCGTTTACACACTTTACGGGAAGCCAAATAAGCAAAACAGTTTCACGATTGTTGGCTTCGAGAAGCCAACTCTGGACTGCGAGTAAATTTCTTACTTCAACGCCGCCGCCGCGACGATGTTTGACGGGCCCTGATTTTGCAGAATCACCACCACCGGGCTTGGCCCCGGGGCATCTGCCTCTACCGCCAGCGGCTCTTTGCCGGGCCATTCGCCCAGGCGCTGCCAATCGGTCACGATGTTGGAATAGGTGACGATCTGGCCCTGGTTCTCGCCGCCCTCGATCTCGACGGTCTGCTGCGGCTGATAGCGGACAAGCTGAACGATCACAGCCTGCGGCAAGGGCGGGTTGGCCGCAGCGCGGATCATCACACGGTCCCCCATGCGCTCGATGCTGAGCTTGACCGCCGGTTGCACCGCACGTTGGCGCGAAATGGCTGCGGCAAGCTCATCCGCTTCGCTGCCCACGATGCGCTCTTGCCCCGAAATGATCATCTGGGGAGTATAGATCATCCGCTCGCCCGAGGCGCGGGCATAGGCCTTTTGCCGGTCGGTAAAGCGGGCGTTGCCAAAGGTATCCTGCCAACCGATGTAATCCCAGTAATCGACATGCAGCGCCAGGGGAATCACGTCGGGCTGGTTCACCAGATGTTCGAACACTGCATCGGCGGGCGGGCAAGAGGAACAGCCTTGCGACGTATAAAGCTCCACCACCACGCCGGTCTGGCTTTGCGCCATCGCCTGCCCCGCGTGGCACAGCCACAGGCCGCAGGCGGCACTGACAATCTGTCGCATCATCGCGTGGTTCCGATCCCCAAGTCCTGCCTTGGTTCTACAAAACAGCCCCCGCACTTGCCAATCAAGGTTTTGCGAGTGCCCGTTCCTGTGGCAGTCACGGAATTGAGGGCTGGAAAATCGGCATACAATTGCATACAATCCTGGCAAGTGCAGATGATTCCCTTGCAAGGGCTTGCCCTCTTGGGCACAAACCCCCGCAAGACGCCAGCCATGAGGAGGCCCGCATGACCGTTACCGTCGGACACGATAGCCAGAAGACCCGCAAGACACTGACTGCGGGGGGACAGACCGTTTCCTACTATTCGATCCCCGCCGCCGAGGCGGCCGGTCTGGGCGAATTCGCCAAGCTGCCCGCCTCGCTGAAGGTGGTGCTGGAGAACATGCTGCGGTTCGAGGATGGCAAGACCGTCAAGGTCGAAGACATCAAAGCCTTTTCCGACTGGGGCAAGATGGGCGGCAAGAACCCGATCGAAATCGCCTATCGCCCTGCCCGCGTGCTGATGCAGGATTTCACCGGCGTTCCGGCCGTGGTTGACCTTGCCGCCATGCGCGACGGCATCGCCGGGCTTGGCGGCGATGTGCAAAAGATCAACCCGCTGAACCCGGTTGATCTGGTCATCGACCACTCGGTGATGATCGACGAATTCGGTTCTCCCCGCGCCTTCCAGGCCAATGTGGAGCGCGAGTATGAGCGCAACATTGAACGCTATGTCTTTCTGAAATGGGGACAAAAGGCGTTCAACAACTTCCGCGTTGTCCCCCCCGGCACCGGCATCTGCCATCAGGTGAACCTGGAATATCTGGCGCAAACCGTCTGGACCGACACCGACCAGAATGGCGACGTGGTGGCCTACCCCGATACGCTGGTCGGCACCGACAGCCACACCACCATGGTCAACGGTCTGGCGGTACTGGGCTGGGGCGTCGGCGGGATCGAGGCCGAGGCCGCGATGCTGGGCCAGCCGGTTTCGATGCTGATCCCCGAAGTTGTCGGCTTCAAGCTGACCGGCAAGATGATGGAAGGCACCACGGCAACCGACCTGGTGCTGAAGGTCGTGCAGATGCTGCGCAAGCACGGCGTGGTGAACAAGTTCGTCGAATTCTACGGCGAAGGGCTGGACCATCTGCCGCTGGCCGACCGTGCCACCATCGCCAACATGGCCCCGGAATACGGCGCCACCTGCGGCTTCTTCCCGATTGACGGCGAAACCCTGCGCTACCTGCGCAACACCGGCCGCGAGGAATCGCGGATTGCCCTGGTTGAGGCTTATGCCAAGGCCAACGGCATGTGGCGCGGTGCAGATTACGCGCCCGTCTATACCTCGACGCTGGAACTGGACATGGGCGAGATCGTTCCCGCCATCTCCGGCCCCAAGCGCCCGCAAGACTACACCCCGCTGAACCTTGCTGCCCGCAGCTTCTATAAAACCGTGGCGGAGTATCGTGGCATCGATATGTCGGTCGCGGCGGCGGAAATGGCCGACCAGGGCGGCGGCGTCATCGCCCCGCCAAAGGACGCCCGCAAGACCGCCTCGGTCGAGGGCAAGGATTACACCATCCGCGACGGTTCGGTTGTGATCGCGGCCATCACCTCCTGCACCAACACCTCGAACCCCTATGTGATGATCGGGGCCGGTCTGGTTGCCCGCAAGGCGCGTGCGCTGGGGCTGACGGCGAAGCCGTGGGTGAAAACCTCGCTCGCCCCCGGATCGCAGGTTGTGGGCGAATACCTCAACGCCGCAGGGTTGCAGGAAGATCTGGACGCAGTGGGCTTCAACCTTGTGGGTTACGGCTGCACCACCTGCATCGGCAACTCGGGCCCCTTGGGCGACCCCGCGATTTCCAAGGCGATCAACGACAACGATCTGGTGGCGACCGCCGTCCTGTCGGGCAACCGCAACTTTGAAGGCCGCATCTCGCCGGACGTGCGGGCGAACTACCTCGCCTCGCCGCCGCTGGTTGTCGCCTATGCTCTGGCCGGCGATGTGAACATCGACCTGACCAAGGATGCCATCGGCACGTCGAAAGACGGCAAGCCGGTGTATCTGAAGGACATCTGGCCGACCAACCAAGAGGTTGCCGAGCTGGTCGAAGCCACCGTCACCCGCAAGGCGTTCCAGGAAAAGTATGCCGATGTGTTCAAGGGCGACGAGAAATGGCAGGCGGTCGAAACTACCGACAGCCAGACCTATGACTGGCCCGCAAGCTCGACCTACATCCAGAACCCGCCCTACTTCCGCGGCATGTCGAAAAAGCCGGGCGTGATTTCCGACATCAAGGGCGCGCGTATCCTCGCGATCCTTGGCGACATGATCACCACCGACCACATCTCTCCGGCCGGTTCGTTCAAGCCCACCACGCCCGCAGGCAAGTATCTGACCGAACGGCAAGTGGCTCCGCGCGACTTCAACTCTTATGGTGCCCGTCGCGGCAACCATGAGGTGATGATGCGCGGCACCTTCGCCAACATCCGCATCAAGAACGAGATGCTTGATGGCGTCGAGGGCGGCTATACCAAGGGGCCGAAGGGCGAGCAGACCTCGATCTTCGACGCCTCGATGGAATATCAGGCCGCCGGCACGCCGCTGGTGATCTTTGGCGGCGTGGAATACGGCGCCGGTTCGTCGCGTGACTGGGCGGCGAAGGGCACGGCCCTCTTGGGCGTCAAGGCAGTCATCGCGGAATCGTTCGAGCGTATCCACCGTTCGAACCTGGTTGGCATGGGCGTCATTCCTTTCGAGTTCACCGAAGGCATGACCCGCAAGTCGCTGAACCTGACCGGGAATGAGACGGTGGAAATCACCGGCCTTGCGGGCGATCTGAAACCGCTGAGCCTGGTGCCCTGCACCATCACCTATGCCGATGGGTCGAAGAAGACGATCAACATCAAGTGCCGCATCGATACCGCGATCGAGATCGAATATGTCGAGAACGGCGGCGTTCTGCACTATGTGCTGCGCAACCTTGCGGCATCGTAAGGCCTGAACCATCGCAGAAACGCCGCCCCACGGGGCGGCGTTTTTCATTGCGCTTGACGCTGCGGACGGTCCGTGCCCACATCCGGCCATGCCGCAACGCCGCATGACCCTGACCGAAGCCCATGTCGCCCGCACGCGGCGCGAAGTGGCATTCGACCCCGACTCTCCCGATCTGCGGGGCTGGACCCCGCTGGACGAAACGGCGATTGCCGAAGCTGCCGATGTGCTGCTGGCCGAACGGCCTGCCGGGCCGCTCTGGGTCTTTGCCTATGGCTCATTGATCTGGAAGCCCGAGTTCACCCCTGCCCGGCAAATTCCCTGCGATGCGCCCGGCTGGCACCGCGCCTTTTCCATCGGCCTGATGTCGTGGCGCGCCACGCCCGAGGCGCCAGGCCTGATGATGGCGCTGATGCCCGGCGGGCACTGCCGGGGGCTGGCGATGCAGGTGGCGGCGGGCGAGGAACGCGCAGCCCTGATCGCGCTGATCACCCGCGAAACGCCCTATCTGGAGCTGCTGCCCTCGCGTCGCTGGCTGGGGGTGGAAACGGACGAAGGCCCCCTGACCGCCCTGACCTTTTACGCCCCGCCACTGGCCCTGCACCTGCGCCGCGGCCTGACCCAAGCGCAGACGGCGGCGCTGATCGCCCGGGCCTGTGGCCATGTCGGGCCGAACTCGGAATATGTGCTGCATACGGTGGCGGCGCTGGAGGCCCATGGCATCCATGACCGCAGCCTGTGGCGGCTGCAAAAGCTGGTGGCGCAGGAAATCGAGACTTTGGAAGAACCCTCAGTAAATTAAGGGCCTGTTGAAGAATCACTGGCAGAACAAAGGGACAACCCAACCGGATCACCCCTGCCGGAGAACTCGATGTCCAACCGCTTCCCGCCCCTGCTGTCGCAGGCCGAATTCGATCAGCCACCACCGCGCCTCTCGCTGCCGCTGACCCTGCCATGGGGAGAGCTGTTGGTGCTGCTTATGCTGTTCCCGGTGCTGGCCGCGATGGCCTGAGCGAGACACCCACTACAGATGCCGCCGCGCCGCCGCCACTAAGGCGAAAGTGGCCTGCGTTACCCGCCTGCCCGCGCCTTTTCCAGTTCCGGCCGGAAGCGTTGCTGATAATCGTCACCCACCATCGGGCCGATGAAGCGATAGGCCACCGTGCCATCGGGCCGCAGGATGAAGGTTTCGGGCGGCGCGGTCACGCCCCAGTCCAGCCGGGTCTTGCCGCGCGGGTCGAAGACCACCGCGGCGAAGGGGTTGCCATGCTCGTTCAGGAACCCCGTCGCATCATCGGCGCGGTCCAGCATGTTGACCCCCACCACCCGCACGCCCTCATCGCGCAGGGCGATCAGGGTGGGGTGTTCGGCGCGGCAGGGCGGGCACCAGCTTGCCCAGAAGTTCACGACGGTCAGCTTGCCTTGAGTCAGCTCTGCATTGGTCACGCCGGGAATGCCGGGCAGCGTTTCCGCGCCCAAGGGCGGCGCGGGCTGGCCGACAAAGACCGAGGGCAATTGCCCCGCGTTCTCTCGCTGCATCCCGGCCCAGAACATTGCCGCCAATGCCAGGAACAGCACCGGCGGTATCGCCAAAAGCCACTTACCCATCGCGTCCCTGCCGCTCCTCAACCTCGCGCAGCGCGCGTTTCACCTGCGCCCCGCGCCACAGGCTGACCGCGACCAGCGCCACGATCACCGCGATGGTCGCCGCATAGGACCACAGCACCGCGCCCGCATATTTCCCCAGATCGGGCATCATGCCAGCCTCTCCCGCGCCAGCAGCGCCGCCAGACGGCGGGCACGAATTTCGGTGCGCGTGCGCAGGAAAACCAGCGTGACGAACAGCAGGATGAACCCCGCGATGCAGATAACCAGCGGGATCCAATATACGTCCGACACGTTCTCTTTCTTGTCCAGCGACAGGCTCGCCCCCTGATGCAGGCCCTGGTTCCAGAACAGCACGGCATAGCGCGACAGAAAGGCGAAAACCGACCCCACGATGCACAGAACGCTGGTCAGATCGGCCGCGGTATCCGGGTCATCCACCGCCGACCACAGCGCGATATAGCCCAGATAGAACAGCGCCAGGATCAGAAACGCGGTCAGCCGCGGATCCCAGGCCCACCAGGTGCCCCACATCGGCT
>DDEX01000057.1:78109-98125 GCA_002336845.1 Rhodobacteraceae bacterium UBA1943 | reverse complement strand
GCCGCCGGCGTGGCGGGCGATGCCCCGTCGCAGATCAGGGCGATGCGGCCCTTGCGCTGGCCCAGCCCGTCCAGATCGGGCACGTCAAAGGTGATGGCGACGGGGGTGGTCATGGCATTCTCCGGCAAGCGCGCGACCGGCGTCGCGCAGGGTTCCGCGCAAGGCTAGCGAAGGGCCCCGCCCTTTGCCAGATACGAGTTTTCCTTTGCGACCATTTGCTCTAAGCTGCGCGCAACGATAAAAACAAGGGCTTGGGGCGCGTGCCGAGATTTGACCGATACCTGTTATCGCAACTTCTTGCGGTATTTGGTTTTTTCTCGCTTGTCATGGTTGCGGTCTATTGGGTCAACCGGGCGGTGCGCCTGTTCGACCAGTTGATCGGCGATGGCCAGTCGGCGCTGGTGTTCCTGGAATTCTCGCTTTTGACGCTGCCGAATGTGATCCGGCTGGTGCTGCCCCTGTCGGCCTTTGCCGCCGCCGTCTATGTCGCCAACCGCCTGACGCGCGAAAGCGAGCTGGTGGTGATGCAGGCGACCGGGTTTTCGCCCTATCGGATGGCGCGGCCCGTGCTGTGGTTCGGTCTGTGCGTCGCGCTGATGATGGGGGTGCTGATGCATTTTCTGGTGCCCCTGTCGCGCGCGGCACTGGCCGAGCGCACGGCAGAGATTTCGCAGAACGCCTCGTCGCGCTATCTGGCCGAGGGCACCTTTACCCATCCGTCGCGCGGCCTGACGCTTTATATCCGCGAGATTGCCCGCACCGGCGAATTGCTGGACATGTTCCTTGCAGATGATCGCCTGCCCGAACGGCGCACCGTCTATACCGCGAAAAAGGCTCTGTTCGCCCGCACCGATACCGGGCCGAAACTGCTGATGTTCGACGGGGCCGCGCAGACGGTCGAGACCGCGACCCAAAAGCTGACGCTGACTCGATTCGCCGATTTCACCTATGATTTCGCCGGTCTGATGACCGACACCCGCCCCAAGCGGCGCACCATTGACGAGTTGTCCACGCCGGAACTGCTGCGCGCCGATCCGGCGCTGGTCAAGGAAACCGGCGCGACCGCGGCCGAGTTTCGCTTTGACGGCCATTCGCGCTTTGCCCAGCCGTTGCTGGCGGTGGGTTCGGCCCTGATCGGCTTTGCCGCGCTAATGGTCGGCGCCTTCAGCCGGTTCGGGCTGTGGCGGCAGATCGGGGTCGCCGTGATCCTGCTGATCGTGGTGCAGGGCGTCGCGACGGCGACGACCGATCTGGGCCTGCAATCGCCGCAGGGCTGGGTCTGGGCCTATGCCGCGCCCGGTGTCGCGCTTGTGGCGGGGTTCGCACTGTTGTGGCTGGCCGCACGCCCGAAACACCGCCCCCGCGCCGCGGAGGTCACCGCATGAGGCTGAGCCTGTATTTCGCGCGCCGCTTTCTGTGGACATTCTTGCTGGTGTTCGGCGCGTTCTTCGGCCTTTTGCTGCTGATCGATGTCGTTGATCAGTTGCGCCGGGGTGCGGGCGATATGGCCGCCTCGCGGGCAATCTATCTCGCGCTGATGAATGCGCCGCAAAACCTGTATCGTATCCTGCCGCTGATCGTGATCCTGTCGGCCATCGCGCTGTTTCTGGCTCTGGCGCGGTCCTCTGAACTGGTGGCGGTGCGGGCCTCGGGCCGGTCGGGGCTGCGTTTTCTGCTGGCGCCCTTTGCCGCCGCACTGGCGGTGGGGCTTTTGGCGGTGGCCGTGCTGGACCCGCTGGTCGCCGCCACGTCCAAGGAATACGCCCGGATGGCTGGCAGCGCGGACGGGCAATCTGTGTTGTCGGTCACCTCGGACGGGCTGTGGATGCGGCAGGGCGATGACAAGGGCCAATCGGTGATCCGGGCTGCGCGCGCGGCCCCAGATGGCAGCCGGCTTGACGATGTATCGTTCTTCCTCTTCTCGCCCGAGGGTCTGGCCATTGGCCGGATCGAGGCGCGGTCGGCCGAACTGCAGGCAAGCAACTGGGTCCTGACCGGCGCAAAACGCTGGGATCTGACTGTGCCGAACCCCGAGGCCATAGCCGAGGTTCAGCCAGACGGTGCCCGCCTGCCCACCGACCTGACGCCCCAGCGCATCCGCGACGGGTTCGGAGAGCCATCGACCATCGCCTTCTGGGATTTGCCCAAGTATATCCGGGAACTGGAAGACGCCGGGTTTTCGGCGCGCAACTATCGGGTCTGGATGCAGATGGAGCTTGCCCTGCCGCTTTTGCTTGGCGCCATGGTTCTGGTGGCTGCGGGCTTTACCATGCGCCATGCCCGGTTCGGCAAGACCGGGCAACTGACCCTGATGGCGCTGGCTGCCGGTTTTGCCCTGTTCTTCCTGCGCAATTTCGCGCAAGTTCTGGGCGAGAATGGCCAGATTCCGATCATGGCCGCCGCATGGAGCCCGCCCGTCGCGGCCCTGCTGTTGTCGATAGCCCTGCTTTTGCATGTGGAGGATGGCTGATGCGCCGCTTTGCCACCCTTCTTGGCCTGTTGCTGACCACCGCGCTGTGCCAACCGGCCCAGGCGCAGGAAAAGGCCACGCTGGTGGCCGATGGCCTGCAGATCCAGTCGGATTCCGTTCTGGTCGCCGATGGCCATGTCGAGGTTTTCTACAAGGGCCAGCGGCTGACGGCACAGCGCGTGGTCTATGACCGCGCCGCCGACCGGCTGGAGATCACCGGCCCGATCCGGATTGACGATGGCAACGGCACCGTGGTTCTGGCCGATCAGGCCAGCCTGAAGGCCGATATGACCGAGGGGCTGATCATCTCGGCCCGCGTGGTTCTGGACCAGCAGTTGCAACTGGCCGCCGCCGACATGCAGCGCGTCAGTGGCCGCTATACCGCGTTGCGCCGGGTTGCGGCCTCTTCTTGCAAGATTTGCGAAGGCGGCGACACGCCCTTGTGGGAAATTCGCGCCAGCCGCGTCGTGCATGACCAACAGGAACGCCAACTATATTTCAGCGACGCGCAGTTCCGGCTGGGCGGGGTGCCTGTTTTCTACATTCCGCGCCTGCGGATGCCCGACCCCACGCTGCACCGCGCCGACGGCTTCCTGATGCCGAAATGGACCAACAGCTCCAAGATTGGGGCGGGCATCTGGACGCCTTATTTCCTGACACTGGGCGACAGCCGCGATCTGTTGATCACGCCGTTCCTGTCCACCGGATCAACCCGCGCCGTGCATCTGCGCTATCGGCAAGAGTTTCAGACCGGCAGTATCGAGCTGATGTTGCAGGGCGCCAGGGACGACATCCGCCCCGATCATCTGCGTGGGTACACGACGGCGGACGGCACATTCGATCTGCCCCGCGGCTTCAAGCTGACGTTCCACGCCGCCCTGGCCAGCGATGACGGCTATCTGCTGGATTATGGCGTCAGCGACGAGGACCGCCTGCTGAGCGAGGCCGAGGTCGCCCGCACCCGGCGCGACGAATATATCTCGGCCCGGCTGATCGGGGTGCAGACGCTGCGGGCCGGGGATGATGGGTCCACCATCCCGTCGGTCATCACCGATGCAACCTGGGCGCGGCGTTTCAACTATGGGCCTTTTGGCGGTCAGGGCGGTCTGGCCCTGCAATTGCACAGCCACGCCCGCACCTCGACCCTGACCTTCGACAGCGACGGCGATGGCATCGCCGACGGGCGCGATACCTCACGCGCCTCGTTGAGGGGCGACTGGCGGCGCGACTGGACGCTGCCTGCCGGTCTGGTGGGCGCGCTGATCGCCGAAGGGCGGGCAGACCTGTATTCGATCGGGCAGGACGATGCCGTCAGAGGCACCGATGCCAGGGTGTGGGGCGCCGTTGCGGCCGAGTTGCGCTGGCCTTGGGTGAAATCGGGCGCCGACGGTTCGGGTCAGGTGATCGAGCCTGTGGTGCAACTGGTTCTGGCGCCGGGCGGCAGCGATACGATCCCCAACGAGGATTCGGTGCTGGTTGAATTCGACGAAGGCAACCTGTTCTCGCTGAACCGCTATCCCGGCGCCGACGCGGTGGAACGCGGGGCCCGCGCGAACATCGGCATCAATTACCTGCGCCACGACCCCGATGGCTGGACCCTTGGCATCACCGCTGGCCGGGTGCTGCGGGCAGAGGATCTGGGGCAGTTCAATCTGGCCTCTGGCCTGTCGGGCGCGCAATCAGACTGGCTTGCGGCCTGGCAGGTCAGCCTGCCGGGCGGTGTGTCGCTGACCAACCGCCTGATCCTGGACGATGACCTGTCGCTGACAAAGGGTGAGTTGCGGCTGGGGGTTACGGGCGACCGCTATTCGCTGTCGGGCGGCTATGTCTATGTGAAGGCGGATCCGACCGAAAGCCGCCCGCTGCGCACCGAGGAACTGGTGTTCGACAGCACAGTAAAGGTGACCAGCGGCTGGAACGCGCGCGTCAGCAGCCGCTATGATCTGGTGCAGGACCGCGCCTCGCGGCTGGGGGGCAACCTGACCTTCCGCAATGAATGTATTGCGGTCGATCTTTCTCTCTCGCGTCGGTTCACGTCCTCCTCTAATGTGACGCCGACAACCGAATACGGCCTGTCGGTAGAGCTTTTGGGCTTTGGCAGCGGACAGGCGGGCAGCGCACGGCAATGTCGGAGCTGACCATGAAACGAAGCGACGGGCACCGTGGCAAGACCTCGGGTGGCGACAATGGAAGACGGCAGGCGATGAGACAGGCGCAGAAAACCACTCGGATGACGGTTGCCGCGGCGGCACGCGGGCTTTGCGTCGCGGCGCTGCTTGCTGCGGGGGGCATTGCGGCAAGCAGCCCTGCTGCGATGGCAAACCAGTTCACGCCCGTTGCCACGGTGAATGGCAGGGCCATTACCCAATACGAACTGGACCAGCGCATCAAGTTCATGGAGATCCTGCGCCAGCCGGGCGATCTGGAAAAGATGGCGATGGACACGCTGATCGAAGACCGCCTGCGCCTGTCCGAGGCCAAGCGTCTGGGCATCAAGATCACGCCAGAGCAGATCAAATCCGGCATGGAGGAATTTGCCAGCCGGGCCAACCTGTCGGTCGATGAATTCGTCAAGGCCATCGGTCAGGGCGGGGTAGAGCCGGAAACCTTCCGCGATTTCGTCAGCGCCGGCATGCTCTGGCGCGAGGTGGTGCGCGCGCGCTATGCGGGCACGGTCACCATTACCGATGCCGAGGTGGACCGCGCGCTGGCAGCCTATAGCACCGACACTGTGCCCACGCTGCGGCTGGCCGAGATCATCCTGCCCGGCACCGGCAAGGAACGCTCTGGCTCGCTGGCACTGGCGCGAAAGCTGCGCGTGACCATCAAATCGGAATCCGATTTTGCCGCCGCTGCCCGGAAATATTCGCAAGGCAAGACCGCAGGTCATGGCGGGTCGCGTGACTGGCAGCGCCTGACCGCGCTGGATGAAACGACCCGTGCCGTGCTGCAAAACACCGCACCCGGCACTGTCTCGCGCATTGTCGAGACGGATGACAGCGTTGCGATCTACATGGTGCTGGATCGTGCGGACGAGCCGATTTCGGCCGCCGAGAAGCAGATCAAGACCGAATATGCCGAATATCTGATTCCGAACGATTCTGCTGCCCTGGCAACCGCCGCCGCCGTGCGCAAGGCGGTCGATACCTGTGACGATCTTTACGATGTGGCCAAGGGCCAGTCGCCAGACCGTCTGAAACGGATTACCCAGTCGGCAAGCCAGATACCGAAGGATGTCGCCGGGCCGCTGAGCCTGCTTGATCCCGGCGAAAGCTCTGCCTCGGTGGTGCGGGGCGGCTGGCGGGTGTTCCTGATGGTGTGCCGCCGCGGGATGGACACCTCTCTGATGCCGTCGCGCGACGATGCGCGCCGCCAGTTGCAGAACCAGCGGATGGGTTCATTGGCCGATCTTTACCTGCAAGAGCTGAAGGCCGAGGCCGAGATTCGGACGCCCTGAGATGCGGCCCATCGCATTGAGTTGCGGCGAGCCTGCGGGCATAGGCCCGGAAATTTCCGTGGCTGCGCGGGCGGTTCTGGGTGACAGCCTGCCCTTTTTCTGGATCGGCGACCCGCGCCACCTGCCACGCGGCACGGCTGTGCGGGAGATTTCGCGGGCAGAGGATGCGCTGTCGGTGCCTGCCAGCCATCTGCCGGTGCTGCCCCTGCCCTTTGGTGGCACGGCGGTGGCGGGCCAGCCGCAGGCGGCCAATGCAAGCGGCGTCATTCAGGCGATCGAGACCGGCGTGGCCCTGGTGATGCGCGGCGAGGCGGCGGCGATCTGCACTGCGCCCATTCACAAGAAGGCGCTGAAGGATGGCGCCGGTTTCGCCTTTCCCGGTCATACTGAGTTTCTGGCCCATCTGGCGGGCGTTGACCGCGTGGTGATGATGCTGGCCTGCGACGCCCTGCGCGTCGTGCCCGCCACCATCCACATCGCCTTGTCCGAGGTGCCGCAAGCCCTGACCCCTCGCCTGCTGGAAGAGACCATCCGGCTGACCCATGCCGGCCTGATCCGCGACTTCGGCCTTGAAAACCCGGTCATCGCCGTGGCGGGACTGAACCCCCATGCGGGCGAAGGCGGTGCGATGGGGCAAGAGGAGCTGGACTGGATCGCCCCCCTGATCGAATCCCTGCGGCGCGAAGAGGGCTTTGCCCTGGAAGGCCCCCTGCCCGCCGACACCATGTTTCACGCCCGCGCCCGTGCAGGCTATGACGCAGCCATCTGTGCCTATCACGATCAGGCGCTGATCCCGATCAAGACGCTGGCCTTTGACGAAGGCGTCAACGTCACGCTGGGCCTGCCCTTCATCCGCACCTCACCCGATCATGGCACGGCCTTTGACATTGCCGGCAAAGGGATTGCGCGGCCCGACAGTCTGGTGGCGGCCCTGCGGATGGCGGCGCGCATGGCCGAAGCACGGGGATAGAATGGCAACGATTGACGGGCTGCCACCGCTGCGAGAGGTCATTCAGGCCCATGATCTGGTTGCGAAAAAGCAGCTTGGCCAGAACTTCCTGCTGGATCTGAACCTGACGGCGAAAATCGCGCGCCTTGCGGGCGACCTTTCATCCTGTGACGTGCTGGAGGTGGGGCCCGGCCCCGGCGGCTTGACCCGTGGCCTTCTGGCCGAAGGCGCGCGGCGGGTACTGGCGGTCGAGAAGGATCCCCGCTGCATGGCGCCGCTGGCCGAAATTGCGGCCGCCTATCCCGGCAAGCTGGAGGTTATCAATGGCGATGCGCTGGAGGTGGATGCGCTGTCGCATCTGACAGCGCCCATCCGCATCGTGGCCAACCTGCCCTATAACGTCGGCACCGAATTGCTGATCCGCTGGCTGACGCCCAAGGTATGGCCGCCGTTCTGGGACAGCCTGACGCTGATGTTTCAAAAAGAGGTGGCAGAGCGGATCGTGGCCAGGCCCCGGACCGAGCATTACGGCCGCCTCGCGCTTTTGTCGCAATGGCGGGCCGAACCTAAGATCGTGCTGCATCTGCCGCCCGAGGCCTTTACCCCCGCCCCGAAAGTGCATTCGGCGGTCGTCCACTTCACCCGCCTGCCCGAACCGCGCTTTCCGGCGGACGAGGCGGTGTTGAGCCGCATCACCGCCATGGCCTTCAACCAGCGGCGCAAAATGCTGCGATCGTCGCTGAAGGCGATGGGGCCCGACATTGAAGAGCGGCTGATCGCCGCCGGCATCCCGCCCACCGCGCGGGCTGAGGAGATTTCACTGGAGGGATTTTGCGCCCTGGCACGCGAGGTCGCAAAATGAAAAGGCCCACCGGATCGGTGGGCCTTTGGTTCATTCGGCAGCTCTTTGGTTCATTCGGCAGCTTCGGGCGCCTCACCCGTAGCGGCGCCCCCATCGACGCTGGCAACTTTTGGCGCTCGTGGCTTGCGCGGGGCGCGCGGGGCCTTGGCCGGTGCTTCGGCGGCCATCGGGGGGTGTTCAACCGCCATGGCCACCGGCTCTGCGGGCGCTTCGGTAACCGGCGCGGCAGGGGCTTCGGCCGTCACGCTGATTTCAACCTTCTGAACCTCGGCACGCGGCTCTTGCGGGCGGTCCTCACGGCGACGGTTTTCATGCTGCGGACGATCCTCGCGGCGGTTGTCGTCGCGCCGATTGTCGTCCCGGCGGCGATTGTCATCCCGGCGACGGTTCTGATTGTTGTCGCGGTTCGGGTTGTCGTCGCGGCGCTGGTTCTGCTGGGGCTGATGCTGCGGGCGCGGCGCCTCTGGCAGTTCAACCAGATGGCCGTCGTCATCGCCCCCGACAACCTCGAACCCATCGGCATTGGCGGCGAAATCCTCGGCTTGCTCGCCACGATAGTCCTGCCGCTCGCCCCGGTCATTGGCCTGACGGTCGCGGTTGCCGTTCTGGTTGTTCTGCTGGTGATACTGCTGGCGGGCCTCTTGCTCGGCCGCCATTTCGCGCTGCGCCTCGGCCAGCATGCGGGTGTAATGCTCGGCATGTTGCAGGAAGTTCTCGGCCGCCACACGGTCATTCGAGAGCTGTGCATCCCGCGCCAGCGCCAGATATTTTTCAATGATCTGCTGGGGCGTGCCGCGCACCTTCCCCTCGGGGCCCGAGGAGTCGAACACGCGATTGATGATATTGCCGAGCGTGCGCGGGCGGTTCTGCTTCGAGCGCGAACGAGACTTGGAGGAGCGCATCTTGTCCTTTGATGGCTTGGACCCTGCCGCAGCCCATTCGGGGCCGAAATACAGTCAGGCGGGTGCATGGCATTGCGCAGGAGGGGGCGAAATGCCCGCCCTCGTGCATCTGCGGAATAATCACGGATATCGGTGCCTGACAAGCGGATTCTTGGGGTTTCCGCAGGAAATGGCCAGATCAGGCACAGCCGCAACGGTCCGGCCCGCCCGGTGCGATGGCCGCCACAACACGGTCGCGCCCATCCAGATCGGGCAGGATGCGGATGGCCTGAAAGCCTTGTGCTGCCAGAAGGGTTGCAACCGCCTGCCCCTGCGTCGGCCCGATCTCCAGCAGCAGCCGCCCTCCCGGCATCAGCCGCGCACCCGCACCCAGCGCGATGGCGCGATAGGCGTCCAGCCCGTCGCCGCCGGGGGTCAGGGCTGAATGCGGTTCCCACTCTCTCACCTCGGGCGAGAGGCCCGCCATTTCATCCGCCGCGATATAGGGCGGGTTCGAGACGATCAGGTCAAAACGGTCGGTGATGCCGTTGAACCAATCGGCCCGGCGAAACCGGGCGCGGGTCAGGCCATGGGCCATGGCGTTGCCCTCGGCCACGGCCAGCGCGGCTTGGGACAGATCGGTGCCAATGCCGGTCGCCATGGGCATTCCCAGCAGGCAAGAGATGAGGATGCAACCGGTGCCAGTGCCCAGATCGGCCATTTTCACAAAGGGGCGCGACAGGGCTTCGGCCACCAGAACCTCGGTCTCGGGGCGCGGGTCCAGCGTGTCGCGGGTCACGCGAAAGCTGCGGCCCCAGAACAGGCGCTGGCCGGTGATCTGCGACAGGGGCTGACGGGCGGCGCGGGCGGTGACGGCTGCATCAAAGGCCATCTCCTGCGCCTCGGTCAGCACGTCACCCGTATGCAGCGTCACCCGGTCGGGCGCGATGTGCAGCGCATGGGCAAGAAGAAGGCGGGCATCGCGCGGCGCCTCCTCGATCCCGGCGGCGCGCAGGCGGGGGATGGCGGCGCGCAGGGCCTCGGCGCCCGTCGTCGCTTTGGGCGTCATCGCTTTGGGCGTCATCCTTCCATCTCGGCCAGTTTCTCGGCCTGATCATGGGCGATCAATGCGTCGATCGTCTCGGTCAGGTCGCCCGCCATGACCTGCCCCAGCGAATAGAGCGTCAGGTTGATGCGGTGGTCNNGCTGCGATCACCGCTGCCGACCTGCGACTTGCGCGCATCGCTGCGTTCCTTGGCCAGCCGCTCGCGCTCCATCTCGTAAAGGCGGGCGCGCAAGACCTGCATGGCGATGGCACGGTTCTGGTGCTGCGACTTTTCGGNNTATGCGTGATGCGCACCGCCGAGTCGGTCGTGTTCACATGCTGGCCCCCCGCGCCGGAACTGCGCATGGTGTCGATGCGGATGTCGGATGCCGGAATGTCGATATCGACCTCTTCCGCCTCGGGCAGAACGGCCACGGTGGCGGCAGAGGTATGGATGCGCCCACCCGCCTCGGTTTCCGGCACGCGCTGAACGCGGTGAACGCCGGATTCGAATTTCAGTCGGGCATAGACCCCTTCGCCCTGCACATGGGCGGTGAATTCCTTCACGCCGCCAAGGTCGGATTCCTGATGCTCCAGCACCTCGAACCGCCAGCCCATCCGCTCGGCGTAACGCTGATACATCCGGGCCAGGTCGCCGGCAAACAGGCTCGCCTCCTCGCCGCCGGTGCCGGGGCGGATCTCCAGAATGGCGGGGCGGGCATCGGCGGCATCCTTGGGCAGCAGGGCGATGCGCAGCGCCTGTTCCATCTGGGGAATGCGGGCCTTCAGCGCCGGAATCTCATCCTCGGCCAGCGCCTTCATCTCGGGGTCGGCCAGCATCGCCTCGGCCTCGGCCAGATCGTCCAGCGCCTGGCGATAGGCGGCGATTTCCTCGGCCACGGGCTTCAGGTCGGAATATTCGCGGCTGATCCGGGCGATTTCCGCCGGGGCGGCCCCGGCGTGCAGCTGCGCCTCGAGAAACTCGAAACGCTGGGTGATCTGGGCAAGTTTGTCGAGCGGAACCATGGGCCGGGTTTGGCCGATGGCCTGCCTGCGGTCAAGGGGCGCTCAGCAACTGGTCAATCCAGCCTGTCAGCCGTGCCGCGTTCACGCCCAGATCACTGTAGCCAAACCGCTGCCGCGCCCAAAGCGTCACCTTGGTAATGCCTTGCCTCTGCTGCGCCTGCGCGGTCGTGTAATCGGGAAAGCCCCACAGCGCCGAACGTGTGACCCAGGTGATCCGCCCCTCTTCGGCACTTCCCGCCAGCCGTGTGGTGCGCGGGGTTGCCAGAGCAATGCTGTCCAGCCGGGCCAGCACGGCCTGCGCGGAAAGGGGTGAAAGGAACTGCGTCGTCGCCCCGTTGCGCAACTGTTCAACCTTGGGGGGCGCATCGCCGACAGGTAGGGAAAGGCCGCCCTGCCCAAGCGTCATGCCCTGCCGTGGATCAACATTCCAGACCGCGGGGTCAGTGGGTGCCAGCCGCACCCAGGCATCGGCGGCCGCGACCACGGCCAGAAGCACCAGCGTGGTCACGGCCAGTTTCATCAGCGTTGCGTCCGTGCCCAGTGATACAGGCAGATCAGCTCATAGGCGACATGGGCGCCCGCAATGGCCGTGGCGCCCGTGGTGTCATAGGGGGGCGAGACCTCGACAATATCGCCGCCGACCATGTTGATGCCCGCAAGGTCGCGCAAGCAAGCCGCCGCTTGCCACGAATGCAACCCGCCCCAGACGGGCGTTCCGGTGCCGGGGGCATAGGCCGGGTCCAGCGCGTCGATGTCGAAGGTCAAATAGGTGGGCTTGTCGCCGACAATGGATTTCGCCAGCTCGACCGCATGGGCCACGCCTTTTTCATGCACCTCGCGCGCGTCGATGACATGCACGCCCAGATAATCCTCGGTCGTGGTCCGAATGCCGATCTGGACCGAGCGTTTGGGATCGACATAGCCCTGCTTCACGGCCTTGTACATCATCGTGCCGTGGTCAATGCGGCTCAGGTCGTCATCGGGCCACAGATCGGAATGGGCGTCGAAATGGATGACCCCCAGGGGGCCGAACTTTTCGGCATAGGCCTTCAGGATCGGGAAGGTGATGTAGTGATCGCCGCCAAGGGTGATGCTGCCCGCGCCCGCCGACAGGATTTTGCGGATATGCGCGGTCAGGGTTTCGGGGAAATCGCTGACCTTGGCATAATCGAAGGCCACATCGCCATAGTCGATGATGTTCAACTCATCCAGCGGGTTGGTCGGCCAGCCGTAAGGTGGATCATAGGGTTGCAAGGTCGATGCCTCGCGGATCGCGCGGGGGCCAAAGCGGGTGCCGGTGCGGTGGGTCACCGCCTGGTCAAAGGGCACGCCGGTGATGGCAAGGTCCACCCCGGTCAGGTCTTTGGTATAGCTGCGGCGCAGGAAGCTGGTCGCGCCACCAAAGGCGTTTTCAAAGGAATACCCGCGTTGTTGCGCACGGGTAAAGGCGGTGTCCACCTGGGACTTGGCGTCTTCTAGGGCCATGGGGAGAACTCAAATCATATGCGGTCGTCGTTTGCGAAAGCGGAGACGCGCCGGATCCGGGTGCGCCATAGGAAGCAGAGTGGGCGCGCGAAGTCAACCACTACGGCCGCGCACCAGATCATGCACGAAGCCCAGTTTGTCCTGCACCCCCTGCGGCAACACGAAAGGATAGCCGTCGGCCTGCCCCATCGAGCGGTTCAGCACGTTCAGCGCCACGGTCAACGGCATCCACGCCCCGATCAACCGGGCCAGATCGCCCGCGCCATAGGGATCAAAGTCGATCCGGGCCGACAACTCACCCGCATCAAGGCTGGGGTCGATCCGTATTCCCAAGGCGCCTGCGGTTTCCAGCGTATCGACCATGTGCAGGTAATGTGCCCAGGTCTCGGCCCAATCCTCCCACGGGTGCATCGTGGCATAGGACGAGACATGGCTGGCCGCCCAGCCCGGCGGCGGGCCTGCGGCGTAATGGCGCTGCAAGGCTGCGGCATAATCGGCACTCTCATCGCCGAACATGGCGCGAAAGCCGTCCAGTGCCCCACCGTCGCGCACAAGGATGTCCCAGTAGTAATGGCCGACCTCATGCCGGAAATGGCCCAAGAGGGTGCGATAGGCCTCGCCCATCTGTTCGCGCATCTGCTCGCGTTCGGAATCATCCGCCTCGGTCAGCGAGATAGTCACGACGCCATCGGAATGGCCGGTCAGCACGCGCTGGACCGAGCCGGGATCGTCGGCGAGAAAGTCGAACACCAAAGGCTCTGGGTGGCCGTCGCCCACTACCGGCATCGGCAGGCCAAGGTGGCGCAGGGTATAGATCAGGCGGCGCTTCGCGGCCTCGATCTTCTGCCAGCGGGCGTGGTTGTCGGGGTCCGACAGGTCGGGCACGGTGCGGTTGTGGCGGCAGGCGGGGCAGTATTCGGGGCCAGCCGGGGACTCGGGGCCGACCGGCACCATCCAGTTGCAGGCCGAAAGCTCCCAGTTATGGCAGAACCGCAGCGGGGGTTCGGGCGCGCCCTGCCCGGTGACGACATGCCAGACGCCCCCGTCCGGTTCGACCGCAACCATGCGATCCTGATCGGGCAGATAACCCACCGCGCGGCCGCAGCGCAGGCAGGCGGTGTTTTCAAAATGCAGCACCTGCCCGCAGCATTGGCATTGAAACAGTTTCATCGGCGCACCCCTGACTTACCCGGCAAGTTTATGCCCGCCGGGTGACAGGTCAACGACCGATCAGCCCCAGATCAGCCCAGGCGAAACCCTTCGCGCACCAGATCGTCGGTCACGCGCCGAATTGCCTTTTCCAGCGTCTCGACCACGAAATCCACCTGCCCCTGGGTGATCGTCAGGGGCGGCGACATCACGTTCAGATGGCCGATGGGGCGGACCAGCAGGCCCATCTCCTCGGCCACGTCCGAGATGCGTTTGGATTCGTTCGCCTCATCCGGCAGCAGCGCCTTGGTTTCCTTGTCGGCCACCGATTCCACGCACAGCATCAGCCCCTTGCCCCGTACATTGCCCACCAGCGGCAGGTCGGCCAAGGATTTCAAACGATCGTTGAAATAGCCGCCCACCTCTGCGGCCTGGGCCAAGAGGCCTTCGCGTTCAATGATCTCGATATTCTTCAGCGCGGCGGCACAAGAGACCGGATGACCGGAATAGGTCAGGCCAGAGGTGAACCAGCGTTGCCCGCCCTTGGCCATCACATCCCAGATGCGGTCAGAAAAAATCATTGCGCCCAAAGGCAGATAGCCCGAGGTCAGGCCCTTGGCACTGGTGATGATGTCAGGCTGCACGCCGAATTCGGACAGGCTGGCAAACCAGTGGCCGATGCGGCCGAATGCGGTCACCACCTCGTCGGCGATGAACAGGATTTCGTGGCGCTGGCAGATCTCCCACATCCGGCGCAGATAGCCGTGGGGCGGAATGATGATGCCGCCGCTGGCCTGAATGGGTTCGGCGATGAAGCCGCCGATGCGGTCGGCACCCACACGGGCGATCAGCGCCTCGAACTCGGCCACCAGTTCATCGCAGAACTGCGCCTCGGTCAGATGCGCGGGGCGGCGATAGGGGTTCGGGCAGGTCAGGTGCCAGATGCCGTCTTCGGCATAGCGGAACTCTTCCACACGGTCGCCGTTCCGCTTGCCCACCGATTGCGTCAGGTAGGTCGAGCCGTGATAGCTGTTTTCCCGCGCGACGATGCCGGTCTTGTCGGGGTTGCCGCGGGCATGGTGATAATAGCTGACCATCCGCACGGCAGTATCGACCGCGGTAGAGCCGCCAGTGGTAAAGAACACCCGGTTCAGATCGCCCGGCGCCAGTTCGGCCAGTTTGGCAGCCAGCCGCGCGGCGGGACCATTTGTCATGTCCACGAAGTAATTGGCAAAGGCCAGCACCTCGGCCTGCTCGGCAATCGCCTGCGCCATCTCCTTGCGGCCCAGCCCGATGTTGGTGCACCACATGCCCCCCACCGCATCCAGATACCGCCTGCCACCCTGATCCCACAGGTAACAGCCCTCGCCCCGTGCGATGACCAGTGAGCCTTGTTTTTCAAACGGGCCAAAGTTGGTCCAGGGGTGCAGCGTGTGGTCATGGTCCATCTGCCACAGGTCATTGGGCAGGCTGTTCTGGGCGGCGAGGGTCATTTTGAATCTCCAGTCAATACGCGCAGCCTAGCAGATGCGCGCCATTTGACCAGAGGTTTTGATCAAAACATCTTCTGCGCCGCCTTGGCGACGGTGAAGCCATGGCCCTGCCCATTGACGCAGGTCATACCCGATTTCTCGGAAACACAGCGAAACCCGCCCAGCTCAACCGATTGGCCATAGCCCAGCTCCATCGCATCGGGGCTGGCGACGGTATCGCCCACGCAGGCCGGCGCGCCCTTGCCTGTCGGCCCCACCTCGAACGCATGGCCCAGTCGAGGTCGCAATCGGCGGGCTGCACCGGATAGGACAGCTTTGTCACCTGCATCACATCGCAGCGCGCGGCTGGGTAGTCGCCGGTGGCGATCATGCACTGGATGTTGGCGGAGGGAGAGCGGAAGAAGATCAGGTCATCGGCCAGCGCCGGGCTGGCCAACAGGATCAGCGGCAGAACAAGGGCTTTCATGGCAAACCTCCGGGATCAATGCCCGAAGGTTAGCCCCATTGCCCTGCCCCGCCAAGCGGTCAGGCGGCGGCCCGCAAGGAAAGCGGCTGGAAGGCTTCGGTCAGAACCCGATCACCATCAAAGGTGCAGAAACTGCCTGCGGGAACCTCGGTCCAGTCGCCTTCGTCATCCTCCAGCGGTTCGGACACAACGGCCATGCCGCCCCGCGTTGCGGACCAGCGATGATAAAGGGTCGGCGCAAAGTCGTCGGTCGCATAGCGCACGGCATAAAGGCGCTGGCCGTCTGACAGGGCCGCGGTCAACCGCAGATACGGCGCGCAGCCCTTTTCCTGCGCCAGCGCGATGAAACGGGCTGCCGTCCGTTCCAGTGCGCCCTTCGGGTCGGTCTGCAAGCCCTCGGCGATGGCCACAAGAAAGATCGCCTCGCTGTCGGTGGCTCCCTTGCGGTTGGGGTAAAGCGTGTCGGGAATCATCATCTCGGCCTGACGGCGCATCGCCTCGAACCCGCCGATCTGGCCGTTGTGCATGAAGCTCCAGGCGCCATGCACAAAGGGGTGGCAGTTGTTTCGGCTGGTCGCGGTGCCGGTGCTGGCGCGCACATGGGCCAGAAACAACCCCGATTTCACTTGGGCCACCAGGCTTTTCAGGTTGGGGTCCGACCAGGCGGGCATCACATCGCGGTAAAGCCCCGGCTCTGGCCGTTCTCCATACCATGCCACGCCGAAACCATCGGCATTGATGGCGGTATGGCATTGCGTGGCGCAATGGCTTTGATGGATCAATGAATGGCCCGGACGGCTGACGATTTCCTCAAGGAAGATCGGCTCGCCCGAATACGCAGCCCAACGGCACATCAGCGTGCCCCCTTACCAGTTACAAACATCTGCCCGCCTCATTATATTTTCCATGACACTACCATGAAAGTCGCGGGCCGGAATCAGGCTTTTGGTCAAAAAGGCGCGATTTCTCGCGCCTTTTGCAGTTTGCCAGTTATTCGGCCAGTTCCACCACCACAAGGTCGCGGATCGAGGCGCCTTTGGCATGGGACAGTGCCTCTTGATAGGCGGGAGAGTTATAACAGGCCACCGCCGCCTCAAGGCTGGGGAACCGCGCCACCACGTTGCGGGCGCGATCGTTACCCTCAAGCTGCACATAGCGGCCACCGCGCGCCAGGAACACGCCCCCATGCGCGGCAATCGGCGCGCCTGCCAGCTTGGCGTATTTGCCATAGGCCTCGGCGTCGGTCACTTCGACATGGGCAATCCACAAAGCACCCGGCATCTTACGCCCCCAGCACGGCTTCGGCCGCCTTGATCGCCGCTTCCGCAGCCCCGATGTCGGCACCGCCCGCCTGTGCCATGTCAGGCCGGCCACCGCCGCCCTTGCCGCCCATCGCCTCTGCCGCCGCCTTGACCAGCGCCACAGCCGACAGGCTGCCCGTAAGGTCCGCCGTCACCCCCGCCGCCACGGCAGGCTTGGCCCCGGTATCGGCAATCAGCAGCACAGCGCCCGAGCCGATCCGCCCCTTCATCTCGTCAATCAGCGCGGGCAGATCCTTGCCGGAAACCCCGGTCAGCACCTGAGCCACGAATTTCACGCCGTTGATATCCTTGGCCTCTGGCCCGGCGCCCTTGCCGCCCATGGCAACCTCGCGCCGCAGGGTTGCAACCTCGTTCTGTAAGGCGCGGCGTTCGTCGAACAGAGCCTTCACCCGCTCAACCACTTCGCTTGCCGGGGCTTTCAGCACCGCCGCCACGTCGGCCAGACGGGCATCCTGCTGGCGCAGATGGTCCAGCGCGGCCTGTCCTGTCAGCGCCTCGACTCGGCGGACACCGGCGCTGCTGGCGCTGTCGCCCAGCACGACAAAAGCACCGATCTCGCCCAGACGGGCAACATGGGTGCCGCCGCACAGTTCCAGGCTATAGGTCTTGCCATCGCTGCCCTTGCCGGAACCGTCAAGCACGCCCATCGACACCACGCGCACCTCATCGCCGTATTTCTCGCCGAACAGCGCCTGCGCCCCAAGGCCGCGCGCGTCATCGGGCGTCATGATCCGGGTATCCACCGCGCCGTTCTGGCGGATGAAGGCGTTGACCTCGGCCTCGACCGTGGCCAGCTCCGCCGGGCTGAGCGCGGCATTATGGGCAAAGTCGAACCGCAAGCGATCCGGCGCGTTCAGGCTGCCCTTTTGCGCGACGTGATCGCCCAAGGTGCGGCGCAACGCCTCGTTCAGAAGGTGGGTCGCCGAATGGTTGGCGCGGATCGCCCCGCGCCGCGCGTGGGCCACCTCCAGCTTTGCCGGCTGGCCCTTCAGGATCGAACCTTCGATCACCTTGGCGACATGGATGAACACCCCCGCCGCCTTGCGGGTATCGGTGACTTCGGCCACGCCGGTATCGGTGCGGACAAAGCCCGCATCGCCCACCTGACCGCCGCTTTCGGCATAGAACGGCGTCTGGTTGACGACGATCTGCACAGCCTCGCCGGTCGCGGCATTGCCGATCTCGGCCCCGTCGCGAACCAGCGCCAGCACCACGCCTTCGGCAGTTTCGGTGTCATAGCCCAGGAATTCCGTGGTGCCCTTGGCCTCGGCAATCTCGAACCACACCTTCGCCTCGGCGGTGCCACCAGCGCCCGCCCAGCTTGCACGGGCCTTGGCCTTCTGCTCTTCCATCGCGGCATCAAAACCCGCCACATCCACCGCGCGGCCCTTTTCACGCAAGGCATCCTGCGTCAGGTCCAGCGGGAAGCCGTAGGTGTCATACAGCTTGAAGGCCGCAGCGCCCGGCAGGTCGGCCCCTTCGGGAATGCGCGCCAATTCGTCGTCCAAGAGCTTAAGACCACGGTCCAACGTCTGGCGGAACTTGGTTTCCTCCAGCCGCAAGGTTTCCTCAATCAGCACCTGCGCGCGGGTCAGCTCAGGGTAAGCTGCGCCCATCTGGCGGACCAAAGCTGGCACCAGCTTGAACATCACCGGGTCTTGCGCACCCAGCATATGGGCATGGCGCATCGCGCGGCGCATGATGCGGCGCAGCACATAGCCGCGCCCTTCGTTCGACGGCATCACCCCATCGGCAATCAGGAACGAGGTCGAACGCAGGTGGTCCGCGATCACCCGGTGATGCACCTTGCCGGGGCCATCGGGATCGTTGCTGGTGGCGTTGGCGCTCGCCTCGATCAGGCTGCGCATCAGGTCGGTGTCATAGTTGTCGTGCTTGCCTTGCAGCAGCGCGCCGATCCGCTCCAGCCCCATGCCGGTGTCGATCGACTGCATCTCCAGCGGAACAAGGCGCCCGTCGGCGAACTGTTCGTTCTGCATGAAGACGTTGTTCCAGATTTCGATAAAACGGTCACCGTCCTCTTCCGCGCTGCCGGGCGGGCCACCCCAGATGCTGGGGCCGTGATCATAGAAAATCTCGGTGCAGGGGCCACAAGGGCCGGTCGGGCCCATGCGCCAGAAATTGTCATCGCTGGCGATGCGGATGATCCTGTCATCGGACAGGCCTGCCACCTTTTTCCAGATGCCCGCCGCCTCGTCATCGGTGTGGTACACCGTGACCAACAGCTTGTCTTTGGCCAGGCCGAAATCCTTGGTCAGCAATTCCCAGGCAAAGGCGATGGCCTGATCCTTGAAATAGTCGCCAAAGCTGAAATTCCCCAGCATTTCAAAGAAGGTATGGTGGCGCGCGGTATAGCCAACATTGTCCAGGTCATTGTGCTTGCCGCCAGCGCGCACACATTTCTGCGCCGTCGTTGCGCGCTTGTAGTCGCGGGTCTCGACCCCGGTGAACAGGTTCTTGAACTGCACCATCCCCGAGTTGGTGAACATCAGCGTCGGGTCGTTGCGCGGCACCAGCGGGCTGCTTTCCACAACCCGGTGATCGTTGCGGCGGAAGAAATCGAGATAGGTCGAGCGGATGTCGTTCAAGGACGCCATGAGAACCCCTTGGGCCATAGGATTTTGCCCCGTTTAGCCCCCGCGCCGCGCCCTGTCCACGCCCAAATGGAAAAGGCCGGGGTTGCGCCCGGCCCTTTGAATTCTTGGTCAAATCGGCGCTGTCAGTCGTCCAGCACATCGCCCTTGTCGGCCATGGTGAAATCCAGCCCGCTGGCCGCGCGGATCTTCTCCTCGATGTCGGCGGCGACACCGGGGTTCTGCTTGAGGAAGGTCTTGGCGTTTTCGCGACCCTGGCCGATCCGCTCGTCATTATAGGAATACCAGCTTCCCGACTTTTCCACGACGCCCGCCTTGACGCCGATGTCGATCAGCTCGCCCACTTTCGAGATGCCTTCGCCATACATGATGTCGAACTCCACCTCCTTGAACGGGGGCGAGACCTTGTTCTTCACCACCTTCACCCGGGTCGAGTTGCCGATCACCTCATCGCGGTCCTTGATGGCGCCGGTGCGGCGGATGTCCAGCCGCACGCTGGCATAGAATTTCAGCGCATTGCCGCCCGTGGTGGTTTCGGGGCTGCCGAACATCACGCCGATCTTCATGCGGATCTGGTTGATGAAGATCACCATGCAGTTCGAGCGCCCGATGCTGGCGGTCAGCTTGCGCATCGCCTGGCTCATCAGGCGGGCCTGGCTGCCCATCTGCATGTCGCCCATGTCGCCTTCGATCTCCGATTTCGGCACCAGGGCCGCAACCGAGTCGACCACGATCAGGCTGACCGCGCCCGAGCGCACCAGCGTATCGACAATCTCCAGCGCCTGTTCGCCGGTGTCGG
>DDEX01000057.1:0-78068 GCA_002336845.1 Rhodobacteraceae bacterium UBA1943 | reverse complement strand
AGGCGCAGACCCCGCCCTTTTTCTGTTGTTCGGCAACGACATGCAGCGTCAGCGTGGTCTTGCCCGACGATTCCGGCCCGTAAATCTCGATAATGCGGCCCTGTGGCAAACCACCGATCCCCAGCGCGATATCAAGGCCAAGGCTGCCGGTCGAGGTGGCCTCGATGTCCATGACGGCATTGTCCTGGCCAAGCTTCATGATCGAGCCCTTGCCGAACTGCCGCTCGATCTGCGCCAGCGCGCTTTCCAGTGCCTTTTGCTTGTCCATGTCCTGCTTTCCGCCGAATTCCAGAAGGTTCGCAACTGCCATTGCCGTTTCCTTATGTCATGGCCGCAACCGGGCGGCAATTGTGGGTTTGTTCCCCATTTGTTTTCGCTTTATGCGATCAAAACGGGAACAGATCAATCGCTTTTTCATAAACCTTGCTTTAACTGCCAAGGATTAACGAATAGTTATCCGATGCGAACAAAAGGTGGCTTCATGCTGGTCTTCCGAAAGCAGCGGCTGGTGTTTCTGGCAACCCCCAAGACCGGATCGACGGCGGTCGAGGCCGTGCTTGGCGATCAGGCCGATCTGGCAATCACCAAGGCGCCAGAGCTGAAGCACACGCCCCTGGGCCGCTATAACCGCTTTCTTGCGCCCTATCTCAAGGCCGCCCTGGGCGAGGACGGCTTTGAAACCTGCGCCCTGATCCGCGAGCCGGCCGACTGGCTGGGCAGTTGGTATCGCTATCGCCAGCGCGACGGGGTGATGCCCAACCGCTCGACCCGGGGGATCAGCTTTGATGATTTCGTCCGCGCCTATGCCGCTGAAAAGCGCCCCGGCTTCGCGCAGGTCGGCTCTCAGGCGCAGATGGTGCAGACCAAAGAAGGTGCCCGCGTCACCCATCTTTTCCGGTATGAGGACATGCCTGCTTTCGTGGACTTCCTGCAAGACCGGCTTGGGCGGGCCATCACCCTGCCCCGCCTGAACGTCTCTCCCGCCGGGCAAACCCGGCTGGGTACTGAGGCGCAGGCGCTGCTGCGCACCGCCCTTGCCGCCGATTACGCCCTTTATGACAGCTTGCGCCCCTAGTGCAGCAATTGCCCCTGCACCGTCGCCGCCAGTTCCGACAGCGAGAACGGTTTTGGTAGAAAAACCGAGTTCGGAATGCGCGCCTGCATTTCGGTCAGCGCGTCCTCGGCATAGCCCGAAACGAAGATCACCCGCGTGTCGGGGCGATCCTCCAGTGCAAGGCGCACCCAGCTTGGCCCGTCCATTCCCGGCATGACAACGTCGGTGACAAAGACATCCACCGACAGGTTGGGGTCCTGCAGGCAGGTCAGTGCCTCTTCCGCATTCTGCGCCTCGATCACGGTATAACCGCGCATCCGCAGCGCCCGGCTGGCAAAGGCCCGCACCGGCGCCTCATCCTCGACCAGCAGCACCACGCCTTCGCCGGGTTTCAGCACCACCTCGGCTGGCTTGCTTCGTAACGGCGGCGTGACCTGCTCTTGCGCGTCGTTCACCGGGAACCACAGGTGGAAAACCGTGCCCTCGGCCTCGACCGAATCGACGAAGATGTAGCCGCCCGACTGCTTGACGATCCCATAGGCCATCGCCAGCCCAAGGCCCGTGCCCTCCCCCTGTTTCTTGGTGGTGTAGAAGGGTTCGAATATCTTCTCCAGCCGGTCCGCCGGAATGCCGCAGCCGGTATCCGACACACGGATCACCGCATATTCGCCCGCCGGCACCGTGACACGATCCCGCGTCATCGGATCGCGCAGCCTGACCTCCTCCGTTTCAATCCGAATCGTCCCGCCCTCGGCCATTGCGTCGCGTGCGTTGACCACCAGGTTCATCACCACCTGTTCCAGCTTGCGGCGGTCGGCCCGGATCGGCCCCAGTTCGGGGGCATGGGCAAGGCGCAGCCTTATCTTTTCGCCGACCAGCCGGTTCAGCAGATGAGCAAGATCCGACAGCAGCTCCTGCACATCCAGCCGCTCTGGCTTGAGGGTCTGCTTGCGCGAGAACGCCAGAAGTTGCCCGACAAGCGCCGCGGCGCGGTTGGCGTTCTGGCGTATCTGATCCAGATCGGAAAAATCGCCGTCCATGCTGTCATGGCGCATCAAAAGCAGATCGCAATGCCCTGAAATTGCAGTCAAAAGATTATTGAAATCATGCGCCACACCGCCGGCAAGCTGACCGATCGCCTGCATCTTCTGGCTTTGGCTCAACTGCGCCTCCAGCCGCTTGAGCGTCGTCGCGTCCTGCAAAACTGCCAGAACCGACGGGCGGCCGCCCTCCGACATGCGCCGCAGGGTGACCTGCATGAACACGTCTGGCCCCAACGCCCGCGCGTTCAGAACCTCTGCCGCCCCGGGCGTGCGCTCTGCCGCGACATCGGCCAGCCAGTCCCCGACCGAACGCCCCAGCCCCTCGAACATATCCCAAATCATCTGGCCTGAGGATTCTTCCAGCTCCAACATTTCGCGCGCCGCACGATTTGCTTGCAGAACATGGCCTTCGGGCGCGAAGTTAAGCAGCGGCACGGGCACGGTTTCATAATCCGCGCCCATCATCATGGCCCCGTCCTCCGCAGGGGCAGACGCCGGAAGCAAATAGATCTCGCGCCGCTCGGCGACGCCCTCGACCTCGGCCAGAATGGCGCGGATCGGCCCTTCGGCCGTTGCGATCTGAACCATCTCGCCAGAGCGCGGATTCGGCACCGCAAAGATCGCGTCCAGGCGGCGCGGGCGCCCGCCCAGCAGCCGGCGCATCGCCTCGTTCATGAACAGGATCACGCCCGGGCGATTGGCCGTCATCATCGGCAGGGTCAGGCTTTCGGCCCCCCGACCAGCCTGCCCGCGGTCCTGAAACTCTTCCAGCCGCCACAGGAAGCGCCCCTCGGCCACGCGATGCACCGACAGGCGCAGATGACCCCGCCGTGTCACCACGTCTTCGCGGGCCCAGCCCTGCGCATCGGCGCGCAGTTGCAGACGGTACAACACCGCACGCGGGCCGGTGAACATGTCGCCCAGGGCGGCGGCCAGAGTATCGGCGGTCAGGCCAAAACGCGCCTCTGCCGCGAGGTTCCTGTGGCGCACCACGCCCGAGGAATCGGTTGTGAAACAGGGAGAGGCATCATGCGCCACCATCGCGCGCAACTGCCCCTCTGCCTGCCGGTCGCGGCCGTCGCGCAGCAGACGCGCGACATGGCGCAGCGCGAAGACCGCAACCAGCGTCAGCCCCGTCACCAGCGCGAACAACCGCAGCTCAACCCCAGGCATGGCGGCAGCGGCGACAAAGGCGGCCAGGGCGGCGGTCGGAACAAAAAACAGGCCGGGCGCAAACTGCCCCTGCCGAAAGCCCCGCACATCAAGATCCGTACCCGCCACCACCAGTCCCCCATCCCCACGAGGAGTTATCACCCCATTGGCGCGCCAAATCGTTAAGCCTCCCCTAACGTCGATGCGGGAATAAGGAAAACATGCGGGAATTGAGAGGGAAACCTTAGATTCGCGTCAACAGCGAAAGGAAAAATCCGTCGGCCCCATCGATCGGGGTCAGGCGCAGGCTGCGCTCTTGCCGCCAGGCCGGGTTGTCGGCCAGAAAGGTGGCAATACGCCCGCCATTTTCCTCATCCAGCAGCGAGCAGGTGGCATAGGCCAACCAGCCGCCAGAGCCGACCATCGCCGCTGCACGGGCCAGAATGCCGCTTTGCACGGCCGCCAACTCTGCCAGCTTTCCTGCCGTCAAGGCCCATTTGCCTTGCGGATCACGGCGCCATGACCCGGAACCCGAGCAGGGAACATCTGTCAACACAAGGTCATAAGGCGCTGTCTTTTCTGGAATTTCTGCCAGGCTAACCTTCACGCCCGCCCGCGCGGCCCGCACCGGAAGATCACGCATCCGCCCCGGCGTTGCGTCATGCGCCCAAAGCTTCAGCCGCGCCCTTGCCGCCATGGCCAATGTCTTGCCGCCGCCGCCCGCACAAAGATCCAGAACACGCATCCCCTCGGTCAGCGGCAGCGCCTCGACAATGGCTTGCGAGGCGGCGTCCTGCAATTCGACCAGCCCGTCGGCATAGGCAGAAGATGTCTGTATCTTTCTTGCATTTTCAGTAACTTCCAAGGCATTCTTCGCAAGATGGTTTCGCCGTGTCGTGATCACCTCACGCGCCAGCCGCTCCTGCGCCTCTGCCACGGAGCAGCGTTGCACATTCACCCGCAGAAAAACCGGCGCGCGCTGTCGCAGGGCGGCCATCACGGCGGGAAAATCTTCGCCCAAGGATTGTTCCAGGCGGGGGGCCAGCCAATCGGGGCAATCCAGCGCCTCATTGCGCTGCGGCTGATGCCCGTCTTCACCGGCCACAGGGGCCGGAGCATGGCCCTCTCCGGTAAAAATCGTATCCGTATCAAGACCTTCGGAACGAAAGTGGCCAAGAACAAGGCCTCTGCCGGTCAAGGCGCCTCCCTGCGCGGCATAAGACCTACGGCAGCGCAGCGCCTGAAATACCAGATCCCGCACCGCCGCCCGGTCGCCCGACCCGGCAAAGCGGCTAGCGCGGCCCCAGTTGGTCAGCGCCTGTTCCGCCGCCTCTCCGGCCAGAATGCGATCAAGCACGGCAATCGCCGCCGCGGCGCGCGCCGAAGGAGTCATGCCTTGCGCTCCTGCAAGATGTTGCCGCCGTCAACGACCAGCGTCGCGCCATTGACATAGGATGCCCCATCCGAGGCAAGAAAGGCCACCACAGCAGCCACCTCGTCCGGTCTGCCCGCACGCCCCGGCGGGGTCGCCCTGGCGGCAAGCTGTTCTTCGGGGGTTGCGGCTTCGGTCGCGATCCAGCCGGGCGCGACTGCGTTCACCGTCACGCCACGCGCTGCAACCTCCAGCGCCAGGGCATGTGTCAGGCCGATCATCCCGGCCTTGGCGGCGGAATAGGCGGCCTCTCCGGGGTTTGACACGAAGGGCCCGGTGACAGAGGCCATCATGATCACCCGGCCCTGTCCGCGCGCCACCATTGCGGGCAGGAAAGCGCGCGTCACCAGCACGGCGGTGGTCAGCGAGGCATCCAGCGCCCGGCGCCACTGATCGGGGTCAAGATCAAGAAAGGCCACCTGTTCTGCCGGCGACTGGATCGAACCCATCCCGGCATTGTTGACCAGCACCTCCACCGGCCCGACCGTATCGTACAGGCGTGCAACCGCCACCGGATCGGTCAGATCGCCCTGACAGGCAACCACACGGAAGCCCTCGGCCACCAGTTCGGCAGCGCGCGCCTGCACCCGGCCCGTGGTGGCGGTGATCGCCAGATCAAAGCCCGCCCGCCCCAGCGCCCGCGCGCAAGCCATGCCGATACCGCCCGGCGCCCCCGTTCCCGTGATCAATGCAAGTGCCATGCTGCCTCCTGTCGCAATCTCCTAGCGGCAGGCGTGCAGGCCGAAAAGGGGCCTGTCGCGATTGTCCCTGCTTTTGGCGCGCAAGGGCTGGCGTTCGCGCCAAAAGGCGCCCATCTTCCGGCCAGGCAGGAGGCAGAGATGACGGAACCGATTGCGGGCGATACCGCAGGCGATGCGGCGCACGACCGGACCAGCCACGCCCTGCTGCGACTGCTGGAGGCAGAACCCGGCCCGCGCGTCACCATAGGCAGCCTGTTTCGTAACATGGGCGAACGCACGCATTTCGTGCTGCTGATCCTGTTCGCCTTGCCGAATACCCTGCCGGGCATTCCCGGCACCTCGGCCGTCATGGGCGTACCGCTGTTGTATCTGACGCTGCAAATGGCGCTGGGGCGGGATCCGTGGCTGCCCGGCTTCATCACCAACCGCTCGCTGGCGCGCGATACGCTGGTCAGCCTGCTGGACCGCGCAATCCCCTGGATCAGGAAGGGCGAGGCCTATCTGCACCGCCGCCTGACGCATCTGACAGGCCCGGGGGCCGAGCGTCTGATCGGCCTTCTGTCGGTGTTACTGGCGCTGTCGATCATGCTGCCGATCCCCTTTGGCAACATGCTGCCGGCGCTGGCGATCATCATCTTCGCGCTGGGGCTGATGGAGGATGACGGCGCCTGGGTGCTGGGCGGTCTGGTGACCGCCATTCTGGCATTGGGGGTGGTGGTCTTTGTGCTGTGGGCGATGATCAAAAGCGCGATCTTCGTCCTTCTGGGCGCCTTCGGCTGGGGGTAGGATGGGCGATGCCGCCCATCCCTGACCGTTCAGCCAATCCGGTAGTTCGGGCTTTCGCGGGTGATCTGCACGTCATGGACGTGGCTTTCCTTCAGGCCCGCGCCGGTGATGCGGACGAACTGGCAGTTCTGGCGCATCTGGGCCACGGTGGCACAGCCGGTATAGCCCATGGCGGCGCGCAAGCCCCCGACCATCTGGTGCAGCACGGTGGCGACGGTGCCCTTGTAAGGCACCTGCCCCTCGATCCCTTCGGGCACCAGCTTGTCGCTGGCGGCATCTTTCTGGAAATAGCGGTCGGCCGACCCCCGCGCCATGGCGCCAAGGCTGCCCATGCCGCGATAGGATTTATAGCTGCGGCCGTTCCACAGGATCACCTCGCCCGGCGACTCGTCGGTTCCGGCAATTGCCGAACCCACCATGGCGCAGGAGGCCCCCGCCGCGATGGCCTTGGCGAAATCGCCACTGAACTTGATGCCGCCATCGGCGATCACCGGCACATCGCCCGCCGCCCGCGCCGAATCCATGATCGCGGTCAGTTGCGGCACGCCCACGCCCGCCACGATGCGCGTGGTGCAGATCGACCCCGGCCCGATGCCGACCTTGACCGCATCGGCCCCGGCCCCGATCAGCGCCTTGGTCGCCTCGCCCGTGGCGACGTTACCGGCGATGACCTGCACGGTGTTCGACAGTTTCTTGATGCGTTCTACCGCGCGGGCCACGCCCTCGCTGTGGCCATGCGCGGTGTCGATCACCACAAGGTCCACCCCCGCCTCGATCAGCGCCGAAGAGCGTTCAAACCCGGCATCGCCCACGGTCGAGGCGGCCGCAACCCGCAGACGCCCCAGCTCGTCCTTGCAAGCATGGGGGTTCAACACGCTTTGTTCGGTGTCCTTCAGCGTCAGCAGGCCGGTCAGCTTGCCCGCGCCATCGGTGACCAGCAGCTTTTCGATCCGGCGCGCCTTCATCAGGCTGATGGCTTGCGCGCGGTCCACCGGCTCTTTCAAAAGCGCCAGATTGTCGGAGGTCATCATCACCGACACCGGCGTCTTGTCGTCGCTGGCAAAGCGCATATCGCGGTTGGTCACGATGCCCACCACGCGGTTTTCGGCATCCACCACCGGAAAGCCGGTGATGTTATAGCGGTCCATCAGTTCCTTGGCATCGGCCAGCGTCTGGTCGGCGCGGAGCGTGATGGGGGCATAGACAACGCCGCTTTCGAACCGCTTGACTCGCCGCACCTCACGCGCCTGCGCCTCGAGGTCCAGGTTGCGGTGGATCACGCCGATGCCGCCCGCCTGCGCCATGGCAATCGCCATCCGCCCCTCGGTCACGGTATCCATGGCCGAAGACAAGAGCGGGATGTTCATCCGCACCGCTTTGGTCACAAAGGTCGAGGTATCTGCATCCGACGGCAGCACGCTTGATGCCGCAGGCACCAGCAGAACGTCGTCAAAGGTTAAAGCCTCACGAATCTCCATAAGAGCCTCCAATCGGTCATGGCGGGGAGTCGTCGTTTGGCAAGTCCCTGTTTCACGGGCCGGGGCAAAGGGCAAGAGGCAATCGGCTCTTGCGGGCGGCAAAAACGCTAAGGATAGTGCCGCGGCGTGGCAGGAGGTGCATATGCGCGTCGCAATCGTCGAAAATACCCGGATCACCCATCATGGACAGGTTGGCGTGGCGCTGCATGAGCAGGCCGCGCGGATCGGGCTTTACCGCCCTTGGGCGGATGGCACCCTGCCCGACATGGCGGGCTATGACGCTCTGGTGGTGTTCGGTGGCGAACAGGCGGCGACCGATGATCACATGCACCCCTATCTGCCGCGTCTGGCCGATCTGATGGCGCGCACGGCAGATGGCGGCAAGGCCACGCTGGGCATCTGCCTTGGGTCGCAGATCATGGCGCGGGGGCTGGGGGCCGAAAACCGGCTGGGCGGCACGCGCGAATTCGGCTGGTGCGACATGACGCTGACCGAGGCCGCCGCGACCGACCCGGTTCTGGGCGCCCTGCCCGGCCAGTTCCCGATTTTTCAGTGGCACAGCGATACCTTCACCCTGCCCCCCGGCGCGCAGCATCTGGCAACCTCGCCCATTGCCCCCGTGCAATGCTATCGCTTTGGCCGCGCCGGATACGGGATGCAGTTTCATTTCGAGGTAAACCGCCCGATGGCCGCCGACTGGCTGCGCGAGTTTCCCGCGCTGATCGAAAGCATCAGCCCCGGCTGGGGGGCAGGCTTTGCCGACCACGCCACCACACGTGGCGCTGCGGCGGACCGGCACGGACTGGCCATTGCGCGGGCCTGGGTGGGGTTGATCTAGGCCTCTGCCGCGTTGGTCCGCGCCGCCAGCCTCCCGCCAGGCCAGAGCTTCAGCACGCCCCAGGCGATGGGCGGTATGGCCAGCGTTGCCACGACAAGCAGCCCCCGCCCGGGCAGCGCAAAGGCCCCGCCCACAACGATCAGCGCGCTGGCATAGGCCGCAAGCGGAAAGGTGAAGGCGCCCCACATCGGCGAAAACCCCGCCACGATGATCCAGCGGCCGCACAGGACCAGCGCCAAAAGGATCGCCCCGCCAAGGGCCAGAAACCCCAGCGCCAGACCCGGACGCCCCGTCAGCATCGCCACCGTGGCAAACAGGGCTGCGGGTGACAGGTGAATCGCCAGCAGCGGCCGCAGCGGTGCGGGCGGAATGCGCCGGATCAACTGGGCCAGCGACAGGCCCCAGATCACCACGGCCACCGCCAGCGTTGCCCACAGGATCGCCAGCGCCGTTCCGGTCCAGCCCGCCAGCGCCAAGGGCACCGCCCCCACGATGAACCCGACAAAGCTGAGATGCCAGGTCGGGTTCACCTCGCGCGCTTCGGGGGGCATTTGCAGCAGCGTGACAACCAGCAAAGCCGCCAGAACCGCGTGCAACCCCAGCGCGGCCAGCGCCAGCGCAACCGCCAGCCCTGGCACGAAAGGCAGGATCAATGACGCCGCCACCATGCCCGACATGGTGGCCGCCGCCAGACCGGCGCGTCCCGGCAGCACCCGCAGATCCTGCACCACCACGGCGGGACGGCGCAAAACCTTAGCCAGCAGCGCCAGCACCGCGAACAGCCACAGCCCCAGAAGGCCGCCGTTCAGCGCCTCGATCGGCTCGGCCAGCGCGGTTCCGGCCAAACCGCGCCGCAATGCCAGCCCCAGCCCCAGCAGGCCCAGGATCGCCGGAAAAGCGGCAGGCGGCGTCCTTGCAAACAGCGCGGGCCGATGCGGCGGAAACTGGGGCGGCGGGAACCGTTTTGGCCGGCGGTCGATCTGGGGGGCATCTGGCATGGCGGTCTCCTTTCCGCCAAGCCAACCCGAAACTCAGCCCATGTCCAGCCCGCAGCTTGCCGCAGGCCCGCTGCCCCCCTGGCCCGACCGGCTTTACCCTACACCGTGCGGCGGATAGAGTTGGCGCTAACAGCCTGCCACGACCCGACGACCAAGACCCGACTGTGCGCCCTGAAAGGACTTCTGCATGACGACCAATGCCCTTAGCCTTGTTGCAGATATCGGGGGCACCAATACGCGGGTCGCCCTTGCACGGGGCGAGGCGGTGCAGCAAGGCAGCATCCGCCGCTATGCGAATGCCGATTTTCCGGGGCTGGAGCCGGTGCTGACCCGCTATCTGGCGGAAGAGGGCATCGCGGCGGTTGCGGGCACCTGCGTGGCCGCAGCGGGCCCGGTGCGCGATGGCGTGGCGGTGATGACCAATCTGGACTGGACGATCACCGGCACCGGCCTGACCACCGCAACCGGCGCGGCCCGGGTCTCGATTCTGAATGACCTTCAGGCGCAGGGTCACGCCCTTGGCCGGATCGAGGACCGCTTTCTGCGCCCGGTGATCGATGGTCCGGTTCAGGCGGGCGCCGCGATGCTGGTCGTCGGCGTCGGCACCGGAATGAACGCGGCCCCGGTGCATGAAACGCCCTGGGGACGGTATGTCGCGGCCTCGGAATGCGGGCATGTCTCGATGCCGGTGCGGGGGGAGGAAGATTTTCGCCTGATGATCTTTGGTGAAACCTATGGCGCCAGCGCCCATGGCTTTACCGGGGTCGAGGATGTGCTGGCAGGCCGGGGGCTGGAACGGCTTTACGCCTTTGTCACGCATGAGGCTGGCAAGGTTGAAGACCGGAAGGCCGCAGACATCATGGCGGCCCTTGCCGCAGGCGATGCGGCGGCCCGCAAGACGGCGCAGATATGGATTCACCAATTGGGCCAGACGCTTGGCAACCTTGCGCTGACCCACCTGCCCTTTGGCGGCATCTATCTGATCGGCGGCGTGGCCCGCGCCATGACTCCTTACATGGAGGAAATGGCGCTGACCGTGCATTTCCGCGACAAGGGCCGGTTTTCCGCCTTCATGGAGGCGTTCCGCGTTACGGTCGTGGAAGATGACTTTGCGGCCCTGACCGGATGTGCCGCCCATCTGGCGGCTTTGTCGAAAAACTGACCCCCGGCCCTTGACCAACGACGCGGGCCTGCTAGCTCCACCGCATGACCGACGATCCGATAGCCGAGATGTTGCGCCGCTGCGCCGCACAGGACCGTGCGGCGTTTCGCGCACTCTATTCGGCAAGCTCTGCGAAACTTTTCGGCCTGCTGATCCGTATCCTTGGCGACAGGGCCGAGGCGGAGGATGCGTTGCAAGAAGTATTCACACGGGTCTGGCTGCGGGCGGCGCGTTATGACGGCACGCGTGGCAGCGGCATGGCCTGGCTGGTGGCCCTTGCGCGCAACCACGCGATTGACCGGCTGCGCGCGCGGCCGCGCGTCACCGCCGAAGTGCCCGAAGATATTGCCGACGACCGGATGCGCCCCGAAACCCGCCTGATCGCCACGGGCGAGTTGTTGCGCATGACCGACTGCTTTGGCAAGCTGGAGCCTGATCGGGCCGAGGCCCTGCGCGGTGCCTATCTGCGCGGCCTGTCCTATAGCGAGCTTGCCGCGCGCTTTGACGTGCCGTTGAATACCATGCGCACCTGGTTGCGCCGCAGCCTCATATCCCTTCGTGATTGCCTGAACCAATGACCGACCCCGCGCGCGCCGATGATGAAGATGACGCCCTGGCCGCCGAGCTTGCCCTTGGCGTGCTGGAGGGCGAAGAACGCGCCGCAGCCCAGACACGCAGCACCCGCGACCCCGCCTTTGCCGCCCGTGTTGCGGCATGGGAGGCACGTCTGTCCCCGCTGGCCGACCAAATCGCCCCGGTTCCCGCGCCGAACCTGATGCCCGCCATCGAGGCGCGGCTGTTCGCGCAAGACCGCCGCGAACGCCGGTTCCGCATCGGCGCGCTGATCGGTGCGGGCTTTGTCATCGCGGCGGTCGTTCTGCTGGCCGTGGCCTTCCTGTGGATGACGCCCGCCCCCGCCATTTCGGTCCACATGCAGACTGCCGATGCGGCGACCGCCTATGACGCCACCTTTGACGGTTTCAACCTGACCGTGGTGCGCAGCGCGGGCCAGCCCGCCCCGGCAGGCAAGGTGCATGAATTGTGGATCATCGCACCGGGCAAGGCCCCGGTATCACTGGGCCTGCTGCAAGACCGCCCGCTGGTCGTGGGTTATCCTACACCTCCGGCAGGCTGGGTGCTGGCCGTATCGGTCGAACCGGCTGGCGGCGCGCCTGCGGGCAAGCCGACCGGACCCGTGGTGATGACGGGCGAAATCGCGATCTGATCACGGTTGCGTGATTTCTGCGCCTGCCTGAAACTTCCGTCCCTGCGCTTCGTTCCTGCTGATGAGGACGGGATGGACCCGTTCATCACTCAGGGAGAAGACTCATGAAATTCCGTCTTGCCACCGCCATCTTCGCGCTGACCGCCGGTGTAGCCCTTGCCGAAAACCCCATGGTCGGCGGCGCCCCGATGTATGACACGAAAAATATCGTGGAAAACGCCGTGAATTCAAAGGACCACACCACCCTGGTCGCCGCCGTTCAGGCCGCCGGTCTGGTGGAAACGCTGCAAGGCAAGGGGCCGTTCACCGTTTTCGCCCCCACGAACGAGGCCTTCGCCAAACTGCCCGCCGGCACGGTGGATACCCTGCTGAAACCCGAAAACAAGGATATGCTGGTCAAGATCCTGACCTGTCATGTGGTGGCTGCCGATGCGATGGCCAAGGACATCGACAAGATGATCAAGGATGACGGCGGCAAGCACACCATCAAGACCGTGGGCGGCTGCGAATTCACCGCGATGGAGAAGGACGGCAAGCTGATGATCGAGGATGGCCAGGGCAATGTGGCCACAGTGACCATCGCCGATGTCAAGCAATCGAACGGCGTCATTCATGTGATCGACACCGTTCTGCTGCCCAAGATGTAAGCCATGGCCGCCGGGCGTGTGATTGCCCGGCGGATGTGCAGGCCCCCGCCGTTTCCCCCGGCGGGGGCCATTCTTCTGGAAAACCTGACCTGCCTTGGCGCTTGCGCGATTTTTTCGGCCTGCTAGCCTGAGGTCAGTTTCATCACTCAGGTCTTTTGCCATGCTGCGTTCTCTCCTGCTGATTTTCAGCCTGCTTTTGCCCATGGCCGCGCTGGCCGAGGGCAAGTCGATCATCGTGCTTGACGCCTCTGGCTCGATGTGGGGCCAGATCGACGGTCGCCCCAAGCTGGAGATTGCACGCGAGGCGCTGAAGCAGGTTCTTGGTGAATTGCCTGCCGGCAGCGAGGTGGGCCTGATGGCTTATGGCCACCGCGAAAAGGGATCTTGCGACGATATCGAGCTGCTGGTTCCTCCCGGCCCGGATACGGCGGGCGCGATCACGGCGGCGGCGGATGGGCTGAACTTTCTGGGCAAGACACCCCTGACCGAGGCGGTGCGCCGGGCCGCAAGCGAACTGCGCTCCAGCGAGGAAAAGGCCACCGTGATCCTGATCACTGACGGGATTGAGACTTGTCAGGCCGATCCTTGCGCGCTGGGGCGCGAGCTGGAGGCTTCGGGCGTTGATTTCACCGCCCATGTCGTGGGGTTTGGCCTGACGGCGGATGAGGGCAAAAAGGTCGCCTGTCTGGCCGAGGAAACCGGGGGGCGGTACATTCAGGCCTCGGACCTTGGCACCCTGTCCGAGGCGCTGGCCGAAACCGTGATCGAGGATGCAGCCCCTCCGGCCCCGGAACCCGAACCGGCACCCGAACCGGCCCCCGCGCCCGAACCGGCGAAGGTTGTTGAAAACCTTGATCCTTCGATGGTTCTGGTGGCCGGCGGCCCCGAAGCTGCCCGCATCGACGACGGCTATTTCGAGGTGCGCGCCATCAATGCCGATGGGTCCACCGGCGACAGCATTGCCACGATCTACGGCACCCACAAAGGCGAGGTGCCGCCCGGCACCTACCGCATTCTGGCGACGCTGGATTCGGCCCATGCCACGGCAGAGGTGACCGTGACCGATACGGCCGTTGCCACCCCCGAACTGGTGCTGAACGCCGGTTCCGCCACCATCCGGCTGTTCCAGCAGGAAGGCGTGCCGATAGAGGAAAATGGCAGTTGGGAATTGCAGCAGGCCGGGCAGTCGGTGGCTTATGAATATAAATCCACCACCCGTGTGGTGCCCGCGGGCGATTACGACCTGCGCGCGGCCTATGGCGCGGCAGAGGTAACCCTGCCCTTCTCGATCAAGGCGGGCGAGGAAAAGGTGCAGGACGTGATCCTTGGCACCGGACACGCCACGATTGATGCGATCTATGCCGAAGACGTCGCGGTCGAGGATGGCAACCAGTTCATCGAAATCCTGTCGGGCAAGGCCGATATCGCAGGCAACCGCAGCTCGGTCACCAATGCCTATGCCGCCACCAAGGGGTTCGACCTGCCGCCCGGAGACTATCTGGCCCGCGTCTCTTTGGGCGCGACCACTGTCGAGGTGCCCTTCACCGTCAAGACCGGGCAGGAGACCAAGGCCACGGCCCTGCTGAACGCCGGGGTTGCGGCCTTTACCGTGCCCGGTGGCGGGTATTCCGAAGTGTTGGCCGCCAAAAAGGACATCGCGGGCAACCGCAAGTCGCTGGCCTACGAATACAAGGATGCCTGGCAGACCACCCTGCCCGCAGGTGATTATGTGTTGCAGGCAACCTTTGGCGAGGTGAAGACCGACACCCCCTTTACCGTCAAGGCCGGAGAGCGGACAGAACTGACCGCCACAACACCCTGACCATAGCCCCGTCAGAGCGCTTGACGCGCTCGCACGGCTGGCATAGTCAGGCGCCCATGCGGGTGTAGCTCAATGGTAGANNATACGAGGGTTCGATTCCCTTCACCCGCTCCAGCACTCCAGGCACCAAACAGTTGGTATTATGGTGCGATAAGTGCCATGGTCCTTGGCGGCAAACGCGCTGCCCTGCACGATAGCAGATCGGCGGGCGCCGGTTCAGGGCCGGTCTGGATGATCGGCTCCGAAACAGGTCCCGAAGTCTGTTCTGGAATTGGGCCGCTTTCTCCCGTCACAGGCCGACCATGTCGGCAACTCGGCTGGAAGAAGCCTGCGGCCGGATCGCCCCGCCGACAGCATTGATCCGCGGATCGGTCAGCCCCGGATCTGGATAGTCGTTTGCTCGGTCATCAGACTTCCGGCAATTCGCCCGCCCCTGACATGGCAAAGGGGGCACCGCCCTGCCACATGCAGGTGACCATCGATCAGATGGCCATGCGGTGCGTCACCCTGCCAAACCGTCCGGTATCACAGCACATGCCAAGACCCCCGGTCCCTGTTCCGGGCCCGGCGGCAGGCAGTCTTGCCCTATGTGTTCAAGACAACACCAGCCCCAGCATCAGCAGCCCGAACAAGGCCACTTCCATCCAGGGCAAAGACTCCAGAACGATCAAAAGGTGTTCTCCGATCAACCGCACCCCACGGCGCAGGTCGATCTTGGCAGTTCGATACATAGTCAACTCGTCAAATAGTATTCAAAAAAGTGCGAGAAAGGATACAATCGTTACAAACTGACGCAACCGTTTACCAGACAACCACAGACCAATATTCTTTCTCGCACATCTCTACCTAAGCGAAAGCAGACCCCTTGGGGAACTAGCATTTCCAGACATGTACTTTCGGCCAGTATGGTCTCGAAAACAGGGATTGTATGCCTTTGCCCAGATATTGGACGATGTTTGGAAACCAATCCCCTTGGGCCGCTGCCGCCGTTCCGCAGAATACGCCCGCAGGAATGCTCTGCCTGCGCCCTTTGGGTGAAATCCCCTGCGAAACGGCAGAATCACCCCCTAACGTGCGCAACTCAAGATTGTGCAAGCGTCAGGTTTCTGGCATGATACCTATATCTTTTCAGGCTTTGCCGATTTTGCGGCGCACCATTTTTCATGGCGATTTCAGATGGCTGACCGGCTGGACAAAGGGTATTTCGGCGAACAGGGCGCAGGGTTCTTTCTGGGCGCCGAAGGGTATTACTTTGTCGAAGGGCCCGGCGGGTCGGCGGGGCACGCGGCCAATGCGCCGGGCTTTGATGGCGTGGCTTTCAATCCCCTGACCAGCGATCTGATCATCTTTGACAACAAGGCCTACAAGTCATCGGGCAATGTGGCTTCGGGCACGGCGATTGACCCCTTGCGCAATCTGGCAACCAACCTGGATAGCCTGATCACCCGGGTTGAGGGTATGACCGATGTGCCCGACCAGAAGGTGATCCTTGACCGGCTGCGCGCGACAAGGGCCACACTGGCCAATGGCGCGGTTGCCCCGCCGCCCAAGGTGCGGATTGCCATAACCAACTATGGTGGGAACTCTTCCGGCGTCAGCGGGCCGATGCAGACGCGCGGCATCACCTTTATCGACATGGCCCGACAGGCCCCGAAAATTCCCGCAAAAGACCGCTATATCGATCGCAACATCGTCATCACCAAGGCGATGGGCGCGCCGGTGATCGATTCGGCCCTGGCCGGGCGTATGGCCAAGGGCGAGGCGATTGCGATGGCCGTCGCCGGGGCATCCCAGTTCCTGAACGACTGGGCCTTGGGCCACGCCATCGAACGCGAGACGAAATCCATGGCCAGCGCGATCCTGCGCGCCCAAAGCCAGGGGCTGGGCGTGCTGCTGATCTATACGATCCCGGCGATACGGATGGAAATGGTCACCTCGCGCAGCTTGGCCTATGTTGATATGGCCGAGGGCAAGACGATGCGCGAAGCCTATATGCGCTGGTGGAGCACCCCGCGGCTGGAGCAGGGCTATGGCGCCCATGTCACCGTTGAACGGCAGTTCCGCTGGATTGCGCCGTTCTAGGCCAATTTGCTCTGGGCCTATTTATAGATGAACCCATAAACCGGGTTGGTGCGGCCCAGCGTGCCATCGGCATTCGCAACCCGCACCTGCGACCAGTCGTTCTGGGCCGAGACATCGACCACCAATGTATCCTTGGTGATGCGGTTCCTGATCCAGTTGGCCTGATCGACCAGAACCTGACGTTCGTCCACCACCTTTGACACCACGGCGACATGGCCCATCGGCATCGCCTTGCTGGCGCGGAAATTCATCACCGCGCCGATCTGGGGCATCGAGCCGCGTTCATACTGGCCGCCCGCCTTGTGCCACCAGGTCGCGGCGTTGCCCTTGATCTCGATCCCCGTGACCTGCCGGGCAAAGGGCACGCACCAGATGCGGCCCTTGCGCGGCTTGGTGCTTTCGGCTTCGGCGACGGCCGCCTTCAGCTCGGTACGCGCAACCTCCTCAGGGGTAGTCTTCTTGACCTTGACGAATTTCGCGCCGCTCGTGTGGGCGGGCTTGTCCCTGCCGCCTTCGTTCGCATGGCCAAGCCCCGGCGACAGGGCAAAGGCCAGACACAGTAGGGCGGAGGAAACAGGTCTTGCGATCATCTTTGGCCTTTGAGGTCAGGGGTCGCGGGCTGTCCCGCCATTGAGGGAGGCATGTCGCACAGGCGAAGGGCCCTTCGCAACCGCAGCAATCCGGCATTGGCCGAATCCCGCCACCCCCGCCGGGGACGCCGGGCAGCTTCCTGCCGAAAGGCGCGCCGGATTGTGCTTTCCTTCGCTGTCGGCCCGCGCTAGCACTTCGCCGTCCATCGTCAGGAGGTATTCATGGCCAACGAAATCAAACGCATCGGCATCGGCCCGCGCATGTCGGAAGCGACCATCTACAACGGCATTGCATGGCTTGCCGGTCAGGTGGGCGAGCCGGGATTCTCCGTGGCAGACCAGACCCGTCAGGCGCTGGCCGAGGTGGACCGCATCCTCGCCGCCGCGGGCACCGACAAGACCCGCATCCTTTCGGCCCAGATCTGGCTGTCGGACATTTCGACCTTTGGCGAGATGAACGCGGTCTGGGATGCCTGGGTTCCGCAAGGCCACACGCCCGCCCGCGCCACGGGAGAGGCAAAGCTGGCGACGCCCGAGTATCTGGTGGAAGTGATCGTCACCGCCGCTGTGTGACGCCTAGCCGGGGGCGGTGCGCCGCCCCCTATGCCACCTGCCCCGCGGCCCAGCCGGACGACCAGGCCCACTGGAAATTATACCCGCCCAGCCAGCCGGTTACATCCACAACCTCACCCACGAAATACAGCCCCGGCACGCCGCGCGCCTGCATCGTGCGCCCGTCAAGCGCATTGGTATCCACCCCACCCAGCGTCACCTCGGCCGTCCGGTAACCCTCGCTGCCCACCGGCATCAGGGCCCAGGCGCGCAGCCGTTCGGCCACACGCGCCAGCGTGGCCTGCGACAGTTCGGCCATCGGCGCGGTGAGGCCCAGATCCTCCTCGATCGCACGGGCCAACCGTTCCGGCACGATCCGGGCCAGAACGGTGCGCAACGCCGATTTTCCCTGCGCCCGTTTGGCCGCCGCCAGCTCGGCCACAACATCGCGACCGGGGGCCAGATCGACCACGATCCCCTGCCCTTCGCGCCAGTAACTGGAAATCTGCAACACCGCAGGCCCCGACAGACCGCGATGAGTAAACAGCACCGCCTCATCAAACCCGGTCTTACCGCAAGACACCCGGCCCTGCACCGCCACCCCCGCCAAAGGCGCCAGCCGCGTCAGTTCCTGCTCGGCAAAGGTCAGCGGCACCAGCGCGGGCCGGGTTTCAACCAGCGGCAGGCCAAAGGCTTCGGCCAATTTGTATCCATATCCGGTCGCGCCCATCTTGGGGATGGATTTGCCGCCGGTGGCCACCACCACCGCCTCGGCAACCAGGGGGCCACGGGCGGTTTCAACCTGAAACCCCTGTGCCGTCTGGCGCACCTCTCCCAGCGCGCAAGACAGCCACAGCTCTGCGCCCGCGCGGGCCAGATCATCCGTCAGCATCTGCACGACCTGCGTCGCCGGGCCATCGCAGAACAACTGCCCCAGCGTCTTTTCGTGCCAGGCGATGCGCGCGGCATCCATACGGGCAATGAAATCCCACTGGGTGAAGCGTTTCAGCGCCGAAAGCGCAAAGCGTGGATTCTGCGAGAGGAACCGATCGGGCGCGATGCCAAGGTTGGTGAAGTTGCACCGCCCACCGCCAGAGATGCGGATTTTCTCGCCCGCGGTCCGGGCGTGGTCGATCACCACCACCCGCCGCCCACGCCGCGCGGCCTCGATCCCGGCCATAAGCCCGGCCGCGCCCGCCCCCAGAACTGCAACATCCACCCGATCCATATGGCCCGCATAGCCGTTGCAACCGGCCCCGTCCATCGCCCGATTTTTTCGCCGAATGCCTCTTGCACCGCGCAATCGCCTTCGCTAAACACCGCCGCACGGTTGGGGCGTAGCCAAGTGGTAAGGCAGCGGTTTTTGGTACCGCCATTCCTAGGTTCGATCCCTAGCGCCCCAGCCAAACTTCCTTACAGCACGAAAAGTCCGGTACGCCAAAGGCTTGGCCATTCGTTCGCCATGGCTTGACCTTGCAACCCTTTGCCGGTCATCACTGGGTCATGACCCTGCGCCAGATACTTGCCGCCCTGTTTCGCCCTTTCCGCGCCACGCCTCAGGTAGAGGCGCGCGTCGCCTTGCGCGAGGATATCGCAGGCGGTGCCGCTGGCGAGAAAGAGGCGCGCGACCGCCTGCTTGGCGCGCTGGACCTGTCGGACCGCACCGTGGACGAGATCATGCGCCACCGGCGCGACATCGTGATGGTCGATGCCGATGCCCCGCCCGAAACCATTCTGCGCCAGGTGATGACCGCGCCGCATTCGCGCCTGCCCGTCTTTCGCGGCGATGGCGAAAACATTCTGGGCGTGATTCACGCCAAGGACTTGTGGCGCGAAACCGACCGGCTGATGCGGGAGGAAGGCAGCCTACAGGGGCTTGATCTGCTCAAAGTGGCGATGAAGCCCTATTTCATCCCCGAAACCACCAGCCTTGACGACCAGATGCGCGCCTTTCTGAAGCGGCGCACCCCCTTTGCGCTGGTAGTCGATGAATATGGCGCCCTGCGCGGCCTGATCACCCTGGAGGATATTCTGGAAGAGATCGTCGGCGACATCACCGACGAGTTCGACGTGGTAACGCGAAACGGTGGGCTGAAACCGGATGAGACCGGCGGCTGGCAGGTGGACGGCGCCATGACGATCCGCGACCTGAATCGCGCGATGGACTGGGCGCTGCCCGATGACGAGGCCAACACCATCGCCGGCCTTGTGATCCACGAAGCGCAGATGATTCCCGTCGAAGGCCAGGCCTTCAGCTTTCACGGCTTTCGGTTCGAGGTGCTGGCCCGGCGCGAGAACCGGATCACGCGGCTGCGGATCCGGCCCCTGGTCTGATCAGTACCCCGATTTTCTGATCAGCGTTTGCCGAAGATCGACCCCAGAATCCCCCGCACCACCGCCTGCCCCGTCTTTGTACCCAACTGGCGGACGAAACTTTTCGCAAAAGCCTCACCCATCGAATCCGACCGGCGGGCAGCGGGGCGGCTGGCGGGCTTGCTGTCAGCGCCGCCATCATAACGGCGGGCGCGGGCGAACTCTTTGTCTTCTTCGGCCTTGCGGGCATCGGCCTGCTGCTGCGCCGTGGCTTCTTGCGCGGCCTTGTCGGCCCTTGCGCGCAGCCGCTCATAGGCACTGTCGCGGTCGATAGGCGTGTTGTACTTTTGTCCCATCGGCGAGGCCGCGATCAGTTGCGCCCGCACAGCGGCATCCACCGGCCCCAACTGGCTGCGCGGCGGGCGCACCAGCGTGCGCTCGGCCATGCCGGGAATGCCCTTGGCCTCCAGAAACGAGGTCACAGCCTCACCCGTGCCCACATCGCGAATGGCATCCTCGATCTGAAAGCGCGGGTTGGGGCGATAGGTCTCTGCCGCCAGCTTCAGGTCTTTCTGGTCCTTGGCGGTAAAGGCGCGCAAGGCGTGCTGCACCCGGTTGCCCAACTGGCTAAGGATCACATCGGGCACGTCGGCCGGGTTCTGGGTGATGAAATACACCCCCACGCCCTTGGACCGGATCAGCCGGGCGACCTGTTCCACCTTGGAAATCAGGGCCTTGGGTGCATCGGTGAACAGAAGATGCGCTTCATCGAAAAAGAACACCAGCTTGGGCTTGTCGGGGTCACCGACCTCGGGCAGCGTTTCGAACAGTTCGGACAACAGCCACAACAGGAAGGTGGCGTAAAGCCGGGGCGAGTTCATCAGCTTGTCGGCGGCAAGAATGTTGACCATGCCCTTGCCCGTGCCATCAACCCGCATCAGGTCCATCAGGTCCAGCGCCGGTTCGCCGAACATCTCGGTCGCGCCTTCGTTCTCCAGCACCAGAAGGCGCCGCTGGATCGCGCCGACCGAAGTGGTAGAGACAAGGCCATATCGCGCCGAAATCTCGGTATCATGCTCGGCGATAAAGGTCAGAAGGGCCTGAAGGTCTTTCAGATCCAGCAGCGGCAATTGTCCTTCATCGGCCAGGCGGAAGGCGACGTTCAGCACCCCTTCCTGCGGCTCGCTCANNGACAGATCGCCCTTCACGTCGGCGGCAAAGACCGGAACGCCCTCGTTCGAGAAGCCCTCGGCCAGAACCTGAAGCGTCACCGTCTTGCCGGTGCCGGTCGCCCCGGCCACCAGCCCATGGCGGTTGCCGTATTTCAACAGCAGGTTCTGCGCGACGCCATACTGTTCCCCGCCACCGCCGACAAAAATCGTCTCACCCATTCCAGCACCTCCGGGGGCATTCGCTCGCAAGCATTTGTTGCAGGCACGATACGAGGGCGTGCTGCGTGGGCACAATACATTCTTAACCCATTTCTGCCAGTCTGTGCCTGTCGGGGTTTCGGGTTTTCCCCGACGGTTTTCCTCCCTGTCAGACTGGCCGCGCCCGTTAAAGGCGCGGCCCTTTTCATGTTTTTCGCACGGGCACGTCGCACGGGCACGGGTGCAAGAATCCCTGTTGACGGCCTTGTGAAAGCACCGTAGCGTCTGGCCCATAAAGTCGGCCAGTCCGACAGGGAGCAAAAAGCAATTGCAGAAGGGCCAGCCACGCTGGCCCTTTTCAATTTCTGGCATCCGTCTTTCGGCACCTGTCAATCCAGAATGGCAACATGCCGCGCAAACCTGCGTTACAGTGGAAATTTCGGACCTGACTTGGGGGGCGCACCGTGCTATGGCAGCGCCGGTTCAACAAGAAAGTGACAGAAATGTCGTCCTATTTCCTTCCCCGCACACTGGCCCTGGCCGTTGGTTTTGGCCTGGCTCTGTCCGGCACCGCCGCTTTTGCGCAAGAGACCGCAGCCCCCGCCCCGGCAGAAGCTGCCCCTGGCGCAGATCTCAGCATTGGCACCACCCCCGGCGCCCCCAAGCTGAAAGAGGAAAAGGATGCCCAGCCTGGCGAGCTGTATCTGGGTGGCACGTTCGAGCAGTGGGAGCTGCGCTGCGTCAAGTCCAAGGACGGCTCTGATCCGTGCGAGCTTTACCAGCTTCTGAAGGATCAAAAGGGCAATGCCGTGGCCGAAATCAGCATGTTCCCGCTGCCTCCGGGCGGCAAGGCTGCTGCCGGGGCAACCGTGATCGTGCCCTTGGAAACCCTGCTGACCGCCAACCTGACCCTGGCGATCGACACGGCCCAGCCCAAGGTTTACCCCTTCACCGTCTGCGGTTCGGTGGGCTGCGTGGCGCGCGTCGGCTTTACCCCTGACGAAGTGGCGCAGTTCAAGAAGGGCGCCAAGGCGACGCTGACCATCGTGCCGTTCGCCGCCCCCGACCAGAAGGTCAACCTGGATATCTCGCTCAAGGGCTTCACCGCCGGGATCGAGACCATCAAGGTTCCCGAAAAGCCCGCAGGCAACTGATTTTCGCCAGAGATTACGAAAACCCCGCGCACCTTGCGCGGGGTTTTTTCATGCCCGTCGCAGCGCCAGAACCGCGTTCAGCCCGCCAAAGGCAAAGGCGTTCGACAGCGCCACATTCACCTGTGCCTGCCGCGCCACGTTTGGCACCACATCCAGCGGGCAATCGGGGTCCGGTTCTTGCCAGCCGACCGTCGGGGCCACCACGCCCTGACGCAGCGCCATCAGGCAGGCCAGCAGTTCCACCGCCCCGGTGCCGCCAATCAGATGGCCGTGCATGGATTTGGTCGAAGAGACCATCAGCCGCCCGGCGTGATCGCCGAACACCTGCGCAATGGCCGCGCATTCGCTGCGGTCATTGGCAAGGGTGCCGGTGCCATGCGCATTGATGTAATCCACCTGATCGGGCCGCAGGCCGGCATCGGCCAATGCCCCCGCCATCGCCCGCCTTGCGCCTTCAGCAGAAGGCACCACGATGTCAGACGCGTCCGACGTCATCGCAAAACCCGTCACCTCGGCCAGAATCTCGGCCCCGCGCGCCTTGGCGTGATCCCAGTCTTCAAAGACAAAGATCGCGGCCCCCTCGCCCTGCACCATGCCGCTGCGATTGGCCGAAAACGGGCGGCATGCCTCGCGCGACATCACGCGCAACCCCTCCCACGCCTTGATGCCGCCAAAGACCAGCATCGCCTCGGCTCCGCCCGCCAGCATCACCGGGGCCGCGCCCGACCGCACCATCTGGAACGCCAGCCCCATCGCGTGGTTCGATGAGGCGCAGGCGGTGGCCACGCTGAACACCGGCCCCGTCAGGCCGAACTCCATCGAGATATGGCTGGCGGCCGCATTCATCATCAGGCGCGGCACGGTGAAGGGGTGAACCCGCGATTTGCGCTCTTCGTAAACCGCGCGATAGCTGTCGTCCTGCGTGATCAGCCCGCCGCCCGCCGTGCCTGTCACCACCCCGGTGCGGGGGCCAAGCTGGGCCAGATCAAGCCCGGCCTGCGCCACGGCCTGCCGGGCTGCCAGCAGCGCGAACTGGGAAAAGCGGTCCAGCAGCCCCAGTTGGGTCTTGTCGAAATGATCTTCGGGGCAAAACCCCTGCACCTGCGCCCCGATCTGCACCGCCAGCCGGTCGCGGTCGGGCACATCAAGGGGGCCAATGGCGCAACGCCCTTCGGCCATGGCGGCAAAGGTGCTGGCCACATCCGCGCCCAGCGGGTTGACGGTGCCCGCCCCGGTGATGGCAACGCGCTTCATTTCGCCGCGATCAACCCTTCGGCCGCCGCAACGATGGCCCCGACAGAAGAGATGTCAAAGCCGCTCTTCTCCGGCTCGTTCGCATTGAACGGCACCGAGATGTCAAACGCCTCTTCAATGGCAAAAATCGACTCGACCAGCCCCAGACTGTCGATACCCAGGCTTTCCAGCGTCGAGTCCATCCGCACGTCAGAAGGGTCAAGCACCGCCTGTTCGGCGATGATGGCGATGACCTTTTCGGCAACTGTTCCGCTCATGCGCATTCTCCTGTCGGCTGGTCATTACGCTGGTGAGTGTGACGGTTCAGTCACCGGAAGATGACGACCCGACGATCTTTTCGATCTCGCTGACCCGTGCGGCCAGCCGGGGCAGACGGCGCAGCGCCTTTTGCATCTCGACATGCGCCTCCATCTTGACCGCCGGATAACCCAGCAGCACCCGGCCCGCCGGTGCATTGGTAAAAATCTTGGTGCCGCCGCCCGCGATCACATCATCGCCGACAAAGATATTGTCGTTCACGCCGCATTGGCCCGCCAGCACCACCCGGCTGCCGATGCGCGATGACCCGGCAATGCCGACCTGACCGCAGATCAGGCTGTCCTCACCGATCTGGACGTTGTGGCCAACATGCACCTGATTATCCAGCTTGGTGCCCCTGCCAATCGTCGTGTCGCGGATCGTGCCCCGGTCAATCGTGCAATTCGCGCCAATTTCCACATCATCACCAATTGCAACCGCCCCCAAAGAATGAATGCGAGCCCAGCTTTGTTGGTGAATTTCTCCGCGTTTTCCAAGGGTTTCACGGATTTCTTCAACCCCGGACTTTTCGGGCGTCACAAAGGAAAACCCGTCAGCACCAATCACCGCGCCCGGCTGGCAGATGAACCTGTCGCCAACCGTGATCCGCGCCCCGATCCGTGCGCCCTGACAGATCAGCGCATCATCGCCAATCCGCGCGCCTTCTGCGATCGAGACATGCGACGCAATGCGCGCCCGCGCCCCGATGACAGCCCCCGCGCCAATGGTCACGAAGGGGCCGATGGCGGCACCCTCACCAATCCGCGCCGAGGGCTCGATCACGCTCATCGCGTGGATACCCGGCGCAATCTGCGGTCCGGGGTCAAGCATTCTGGAAAGACCCGCCATGGCCAACCGCCCGCGCGGGGCAAAAATCGCGGCCTTCAGGCCCATGCCCTGCCAATCGGCCCCCGGCCACAGCATGGCCACCTGTGCCTGCCCCTTGGCCAGACCGGGCGCATATTTCGGGTCCATCGCCAGGGCCAACGCCATAGGCCCTGCTGCGGCAGGCTCTGACGCATGGGTCACAGTCAGGGTCAGGTCACCGGCGGCTTCGGCCCCGATGGCTTGGGCAATTTCGGCAACGCTGTGCGCCATGGTCTCTCTCCGTTTATCGGGAAAGACTTAGCCCTGAACCTGCGGCAAAACCACCCCGGCCTCGTCCAGAGCCCGGAAAATCGCCGCGTCACGGCCATAGATGTCATTGCGATAACCGATGGTGCCGCGCGAGGTGGGCCAGGCGGTGAAATAGACCAGATGCACCGGCACCTTCACGTCAAGCCGCACGACGGATTCACGCCCGCCATCCAACTCATGCCGGAACAGCCCTTTGGGATCGGCGGATTGCCGGGCCAAAAGCGCATAGGCGAAATCGAACGGGTCGCCCAGCCGGATGCAGCCGTGCGAATAGGCGCGCACCTCATTGGCGAACAGGTTTTTCGACGGCGTATCATGCAGATAGATGTTGTACTGATTGGGGAACATGAACTTCACCAACCCCAGCGCATTGCCATCTGACGGCGGCTGGCGCATCGAAAACGGGAAAGAGCTGGCCGAATAGGCCGCGAAATTCACCGCCCCCCGCGGCACGACGCGGCCCGAACGGTCCACCACCTGAATATGGCTGACCGCGTTCGGATTCTTCTGCAAAAGCGGCAGGTATTCCTTGACGATGATCGAGCGCGGCACCCCCCAGGACGGGTTCACCACCATATATTCCATCTCGTCCGAAAACTCTGGCGTGCGGGTGTCGGCCGAATTCTTGCCGATCACGGCGCGAGTCTGGAAGGTTACTGCGCCGCCATCCATGATCTTGGCGGTAAAGTCGGGCTGGTTCACCCAGACATACCGGTCACCGCGCGGGGCATCCCCCATCCAGCGCAGCCGCTCCATTGCCACTGTGACCGCCTTCAGCCGCTCTTCTGGCGGGGTGTTCAGCGCGGCCAGAGTGCTGTCGCCCACCACCCCATCGGGCGTGATACCATTGTCAGCCTGATAGCGTTGCACCGCGCGCACCATCGCCCGGTCGAAGGTGCCGCTGGCCGAATGCGGCAGATAGCCAAGCGCGACCAGCCTGTCACGCAACGCCACGGCCTTGGGGCCGCCGGCACCGGGCGACAGTTCGCCAGGCACCTCGTCTCCCCAGCCACCAGAGGCGATAACCCCCTCCAGTCGCAGCCTTTCTTTCAAAAGCCGCGCATATTCCGGGGCCGAAGGCGGCAGCGCCCGGAAAAAGCCCCAAGGATCGCCCGCCGCAAAAGCGGTCAGCAAGGCGCCTGCCTCTGGCCGGGCGATGTCGCGCACAATGGTCTTGTCCAGCTTCTTGGGGGCGATCACGCCAGCCTTCAGGTCACCGGCAAAGGTGACAAAGGCGCGGCTCATCGCAACCTCCAGCCGGCCACGGTCGCCTTCGGTCACGGCATCGCGGAACGCCGCAACCAACGCATCGCGGCCATAGCGCGCAGGCGGCAGGCCCTGCTCGTCGGCGCTGTCCAGCGCGGTCAGAAACGCCTCGCGCCGGGGCGCATCCTCCGGGCCGGTCCACAGCGGCTGATAGCCACGCGCCAGATAAAAGGCGGCGATTCCTGCCGCGTCTTCGCCCTTGGTGTTCGCCGCCTCGGCCACAGAGTTGATGAAGGCGGTGGGTAACCCCTGCCCCTGCGCGCTTACCGTCAGCGCAAGGCCCATGGCAGCCGTCAGCAAGGCCTGGCGAAAGGTTTGACGCAAATGCAGCTTGAGAATCGTCACGGGCGGACCTTCAAGATCGATATGGCAGTATTGCAGCCAGTTTCGACCATATTTTCCAAGGAGTAAACCGCTCCCCGTCCGATCTTTTGCATCCTGCGGCCAAGCCGCCGCCATGCCGGGCAAAACGGGCGGTGCGGAATTCCCCACCTTGCGCAACCCATATTCAGCAATTTTTTGCCTATTGCCGCCAGACTGAGTCGCAGAGGCGTTTCTGCACTTTGGTCCGGCAACAATCCGTGCCATACAGTTCCTGCTTGTGGGACAAGTGCTAAATCGCCGGGTACAGGCGGTCAAAGACCAGCGATGGGACAGGCAAGAATGGCTATGGCGGACAATCCGGGTTTTACCCGGCGGGGACTTCTGGGTATTTTCGCGGCAACGGCCGTGGTTGCGGCGCCCACTTACAGCAAGGCCTTCGGGTTGCTGCGCGGGGCGGGTGATGTACGCCGGATCAGCATGTATTCAGGCAGAACCGGGGAATCCATCGACACGATCTACTGGATCGAAGGCGAGTACATTCCAGAAGTTGTCAAGGAAATCAATCACTTCATGCGTGACTGGCGCACGGACGACATCAAGAAGATGGACCCGCGCAACTTTGACGTGATGGCTGCGGCCCATCGCCTGATGGATACGGATGAGCCCTATATGCTGCTGTCCGGTTATCGCAGCCCGGCGACCAATGCGATGCTTCGGTCCCACTCCAAGGGGGTTGCGCGCAACTCGTTGCACATGAAGGGCCAGGCGGCGGACCTGCGGCTGAAATCGCGCAGCGTTGGCCAGATGGCGCGCGCGGCCAAGGCCTGTGCGGCTGGCGGTGTGGGCACCTATCCGCGCTCCGACTTCGTACATATGGATTGTGGCCCGCTGCGCACCTGGGGCGGCTAAAGTCTGGTCAAGTCAATATAAGTTGATCTGAAAGCGGCGCCCTTTTGGGCGCCTTTCTTTATCCTGCGGGTTGGCCGATGTCATTCCTCGTCGGGATTGACGGGCACACCCGCCCGCCCCCGGAACCCCTGAGCCACGACGAACTTTTCCGAACTGTCCGACCGGCTGGCGGGCGGCTTCACATTTGCCACCTTGCGGAAACTTTTCTTCAGCAGGGTCTGCATTTCAATCTCGGCCCCGCCGGCCAGAACCTTGGCAACAAAGGTGCCGCCGTCTTCCAGCACGTCAAAGGCAAATTCCAGCGCGGCTTCGATCAGCGCGATGATCCGCAAATGGTCGGTGCCCTTGTGGCCCGAGGCCGCCGCCGCCATGTCGCTCATAACCACATCGGCCTTGCCACCCAGCCATTCTTTCACCTTGGCATCCGCATCTTCCGACAGGAAATCGAGCTGATGCAGCTCTGCCCCCGGAATCGCCTCAACCTCTTGCAGATCGACGCCCAGCACGGTGCCCACTGGCTTTTTCGGGTTCTGCGCCAGTGCGTTCACTCGAACCACCGCCACCTGGCACCAGCCGCCCGGCGCGCAGCCAAGGTCAACCACCCGCGCGCCCGGTTTCAGGAACCCGTATTTATCATCCAGCTCCAGAATCTTGTAGGCCGCCCGGCCGCGATAGCCTTCGCGCTTGGCGCGCTGGACATAAGGGTCGTTCAACTGGCGTTCCAGCCACAGGGTTGACGACAGCTTGCGCCCCTTCGCCGTTTTCACCCGCACCCGCAGGTCGCGCTGGCCCCGGCCAGAGGTGTTCTTTTCGCTCATAGCTTCGGTCCGTCTTCCAGAACGCCATCGGCATTCATCTGGGCATAAAGAAGCCCCTCGCGCAGGCCACGGTCGGCCACGGAAAGGCGGTCGGTCGGCCATATCCGCATCAGCGCCTGAAGGATAGCCGCGCCGGACATGATCAGCGTATGGCGGTCGCGGCCGATACGCGGGTCGGTGCGCCGCCCTTCGGGGCCAAGCGACAGGTAATCGCGGATCACCGTGTCGATCTGGTCGGATGTCATCTCCAGCCCGTCCACCTTGGTGCGGTCATAGCGGCGCAGGCCAAGGTGGCTGGCGGCCACGGTGGTCACCGTGCCCGAGGTGCCGATGATCTGGAACCCCTCGCGCGGCTGGGCGGCGTTATACGGGCTGAAACTGGAAAGGTTTTCCTCGAAAAACCAGCTCATCAGCGCAAAGCGGGCGCCGTCATCTTCCACATCCTGAAACTGGTCCTTCAGCGTGGCGACGCCAAGGGGAACCGAAATCCAGTCCACCACCCGTGCAGCGCCGGTGTGCAAGCCCTGAAAGCCGCGGTGCAGGCCCATGATTGCGCGCGACCGTTCTGCCGGGTCCACCCCCGACAGGTCGATCCAGACAAGTTCGGTCGAACCGCCGCCAATGTCCACCACCAAAAGCTGCTCGGTCCGCGCCGTCACCAGCGGGGCGCAAGAAATCACCGCCAGCCGCGCCTCTTCCTCGGCCGGGATGATTTCCACCTCCAGCCCGATTTCGCGCCGGATCTGGCGCATGAAGTCCTTGGCATTGCGGGCCCGCCTGCACGCCTCGGTCGCGACCAGCCGCATCCGGGTGACGCCCTGGGTTTCTATCTTTTTCTGGCAGATGCGCAGGGCCTGCATCGTTCGCCCCATCGAAGCACGGCTAAGCCTGCCCGATGCCTCCAGCCCCGCCCCCAATTGCACGGTCTTGGAAAAGCTGTCCAAGACATGAAACTGGCTCCCGCGCGGTTCGGCGATCAGCATACGGCACGAATTTGTGCCTAGGTCCACGGCAGCATAAAGCCCGCCGGGACGAGTTTTCTCAGCGGCCGACGGGTAAGACCGGCGGGAAGCGCCTTTCGACGCCTCGACCGCAAGCTCTTTCGCGTCCGCCGCTTGGGGACGCTCGGGCGTCATGACCGCCCTCCATATGTGGTTACCCCAAAGGTAGCGACGTGATGACCATGTTGCAAGCACCGATCCCTATACGTCGTGGTGGATCGACAGTCACGTCGTGGGGTTTCAGTCATGGGGTCAGGCGAAGGCCGTCGCCTTCGCCACGCGATGCGGGTTAAACCGGAACGGATGGGCCTCAAAGGCCCGGCCAGCGCCCGCCCCGCCATCGGCAGGCGCTTCTCGCCCGCCGGGGCGGGCGCTGGCCTCTCCGGGTTTCTGGTGGATGCGACTCTTGCGGAACCCGCACGCGCGGGCGGGGAAACGCGATGCGTTTCCTGATACGCCCGGACAGCGCTGGTCGGAATGTCGCCCCGGCCGGACGCCAAAGATATTCATGTGTTTCATGAATAATTCGGCGTTTGCTGCCACTGGCCCGAATCCCTGCGACACGCTAGCAAGCGACGGGTCGCAAGCGACACGGGCCATGTCGAAATCCGACCCTGCCTGTCGCAGACGGGCGCTTAGAACGGATGCAGAGGTCAGAGGAGAATCAGCGGTATGCCCGAAGTCACCGTGGTGATGTGGCGCGATATTCCGGCTCAGGTCATCGTCGGCAAGGGCCGGCGCGGATCGAAGGTTCAATTGCCCGAGCGATTTGAACAGGCGATCGACCGGTGCGCCATGAAGATCGGGGCCCGAGATACCGATTCCTATCTGGCGGAGTGGCGCAAGGCTGCCCCCTATGAGGTTGACGGCGATCCCGATGAGATTGCCAAGGCCGAGGCGGCGCGGCTTGAGGCCGAATATGACACCGACCGCATCAAGGCGTTGATCGCCGCCGATGGCTGGGCAGCGCCGAAGGAGTAAGCCATGGCCCTGAGTTTCTTTCGCAAGGACACCAAAGAGGCCCCCGCCGGGCAAAGCGCCGAGGTCGAGGCCTTTCTGAAGGGCTATTCGATCGAGGTGATGCCCCGCACCGCCGAAAAGGTTGAAGATTTCCGTGCCCTGCTGCCCAAGGGCACCCGCGTCTATATCGCCCATATCGACGGCACCCCGATTGAAGACATGGTGGCCACTGCCAAGCGCATCGGCGCCGAAGGCTATGACGTGATGCCCCACTTCCCGGCGCGCATCATCAAGGACAAGGCGACGCTGACCGACTGGGTTCAACGCTACAAGGATGTCGGCGTGCGTCAGGGCCTGCTGCTGGCGGGCGGTGTGGCGCAGCCGGTGGGCGACTATTCCACCTCGATGCAGCTTCTGGAATCGGGCGCCTTTGCCGGGTTCGACCGCCTGCATGTGGCCGGCCACCCGGAAGGCAACAAGGACATCGACCCCGATGGGTCCGACAAGATGGTGATGGAAGCCGCGCGCTGGAAATCGGCCTTTGCCGAGCGCACCGATGCCAAGATGGCGATGGCGACCCAGTTCTGCTTTGAGGCCGCGCCGGTCATCGCCTGGGTTGACCGCCTGGCTGCCGAAGGCATCAAGCTGCCGGTCCATATCGGCGTCGCTGGCCCCGCCAAGCTGCAAACCCTGATCAAATTCGCCATTTCCTGCGGTGTGGGCGCCAGCCTTCGCGTGCTGCAAAAGCGGGCGATGGATGTAACCAAGCTGCTGCTCCCTTACGAGCCGACCGAGTTCATCGCCGATCTGGCTGCGCACAAGGCCAAGAACCCCGGCTTTGGCATCGAACAGGTCCACTTCTTCCCGCTGGGCGGCATCAAGACCAACGCCCAATGGGTCACCGACAATGGCGGCGCCTCGGGCCGCCCCGCCAACGCTTAAGACAAAGGTTTAAGAATGACCCGCACCGTCGTTGAATCCAAAACGAAAACCGTTGTCATCGGTTTTGATGAACCCTTCTGCGTGATCGGCGAGCGCATCAACCCTACCGGGCGCAAGAAGCTGGCGGCGGAACTTGAGGCCGGCAATTTTGAAACCGTCATCAAGGATGCGCTGGAACAGGTGGCTTGCGGCGCGACCGTGCTGGACGTGAACTCTGGCGCCGTATTCACCAACAAGATGGCGCAAGATCCGCGCTATGCCGACAACAACTTTGTCGAACCGCCCCTGATGAAGGCGCTGATCGAAATTGTTCAGCAAACGGTTGACGTGCCGCTGTGCATCGACAGCTCGGTCCCCGGCGCGCTGGAGGCCGGTCTGATGGCCTGTGAGGGCCGTCCCCTTTTGAACTCCGTCACCGGTGAGGAAGAGCGGCTGGAGCTGGTTCTGCCGCTGGTCAAGAAATACAACGTGCCGGTCGTGGCGATTTCCAACGACGACACCGGCATTTCGCCCGACCCGGATGTGCGTTTTGCCGTGGCGAAAAAGATCGTCCAGCGCGCCGCCGATTTCGGCATTCCGGCGCATGACATCGTGGTCGATCCGCTGGTGATGCCGGTGGGTGCGATGGCCTCGGCCGGTCAACAGGTGTTCGCCCTGGTGCGCCGCCTGCGCGAGGAACTGGGCGTGAACACGACCTGCGGCGCCTCGAACATCTCGTTCGGGCTGCCGCACCGCCATGGCATCAACGGGGCCTTCCTGCCCATGGCGATCGGCGCGGGCATGACCAGCGCCATCATGAACCCCGTGCGTCAGCAAGAGATGGAGGCGATCCGCGCCGCCAACTTCCTGATGAACCACGATGCCAATGGTGGTGAATGGATCCGTTTCGCCAAGGTTCTGGAGGCGGTTGAAGGGGGCGCAACCTTCTCGGAAGCCTCCGCCGCCGCAAGCCAGGCCGCCGGTGGCCGCCGTGGTGGCCGTCGCGGCCGCGGCTGATATCTCAGACACAATCAGAAAAGGCGCGCGGGGAAACCTGCGCCCCTTTTTGTTTCCCCCTGCTACGCACACACCTGCCAGCGTCGCCCCACGCCACCTCCGCTGTGGCAAGGGCGGGCTTGGGGTGTGGAAGTCGCAGGGCTAAAACAACCGTCGCGTCACCTTGCGCACCTGCTTGACACGTTGCGCGGTGTCGCGCGCCTGCCTTGCCTGTTCACGCTCTTCGGGTGTCATGTCCTTCGGGCTTTTCCCGCCGCCCGCGAAATGGTCGATCCCCTTGTTGATCGCCATGTTGGTAAAGCGCCGGATTATCTGGTTCAGAACACCGTTCAGCAGTTTGGTCCAGTCCATGCTCAATCCTCGAACAGTTCGCTCTGGCCCGTCGCGGCCTCGTCCTCGTCGGGCTGTGCGCCCACGCCGGGCATGGGACGACTGTCAAGCAGCCCCGCCGCCCGCAATTCCTTGACCCCCGGCAAGTCGCGCGCCGATTCCAGCCCGAAATGGTCAAGGAAGCTCTGCGTCACCACGAAGGTCACCGGGCGGCCCGGCGTCATCCGACGGCGGCCCAGCCGGATCCAGTCCATTTCCATCAACTGGTCAATCGTGCCCCGGGAAACCGCAACCCCTCGGATTTCTTCAATTTCCGCCCGCGTGGCGGGCTGGTGATAGGCGATGATCGCCAGCGTCTCGACCGCTGCACGGCTGAGCTTGCGGCTTTCCTCGGCCTCTTTGTGCATAAGGTGGCCAAGGTCGGGGGCAGTGCGAAAAGCATAAGCCTCACCTACTTTGACCAGGTTCACCCCCCGCCCCTCATAACGCCGCCGCAGCGTTACCAACGCCTCGGCCGGGTCGCAGCCATGGGGCATCCGGTCAATCAGGTGCGCCAGCGTCACCGGCTCTGCGCTGGCAAACAGAATCGCCTCGACCATCCGCTCCTGCTCGCCCATCGTGGGGGCGGCGAACAGGCTTTGTTCCACGATGTCGGGCGTGTCAGTCATGGCCGGCCTTGCGTATCTGTATGGGGGCGAAGGTATCGGACTGGCGGATGTTCACCTGCCCCCGCTTGGCCATTTCCAGAATGGCCGCGAAATGCGCCGCCGTGACCGAACGGCGTCGGGCGGGGGAACCATCCCAGCCTTCGGGCAGGAACTGCGTCAGCTCGGCCCATTCCCCGGCATAGCCCAGAAGGCCGCGCATCCGGTCAAGCGCCTGCTCCATGGTGAAAATATCATGGCGGTCGAAGGCATAGGGGCGAAATTCATCGCGCGTGCGGATACGGGCATAGGCGCGGATCAGGTCGATCAGGCTGGCGTCATAGGTCACCTTGATCCGCGCCGACAGCCGTTCCGGCGCGCCACGGGGAAAGAAATCACGCCCCAACTGATCGCGCGCCATCAGTTGCGCCGCCGCCTCGCGCATGGCTTGCAGGCGCTCTAGCTGAAAGGCCAGATGCGCGGCCAGGTCTTCGGCACTTGGCCCGGCCTCGCCCGGTTCGGGCGGCAACAGCAGGCGCGATTTCAGAAAGGCAAGCCAGGCCGCCATCACCAGATAATCCGCCGCCAGTTCGATCCGCAGCGCGCGGGCGCGTTCGACAAAGCCCAGATATTGTTCGGCCAGTTGCAGGACGGAGATTTTCCGCAGGTCCACCTTTTGCGTGCGCGACAGCGTCAGCAGCAGGTCCAGCGGCCCCTCGAACCCATCGACATCGACGATCAGCGCCTCGGCCTCGCGCCGTTCGGCCACCGCCATCAGCGAGCTTTGCGTCCAGTCGTCTTGTGGGGTTTCAGCCATCATCCCTCGCGGCCATCTGGCCCCGAAGGTCAGCCTCCAGGCCTGCGATGTCAACTGGGTCGGATGTGCGGCGGCGGGCAAGGGCCGCCTCGGCACGCGTCAGGGTATCGGGGCGCATGTCGCCCGCCTCGCTGGCAACCATCAGCATTTCGCCCATGTCGCCCTTGCAGTGCAGCGCAATGTCGCAACCCGCCGCCATCGAGGCGCGGGTGCGCGCCGCCAGATCGCCCGACAGCGCCTGCATGTTCAGATCGTCGGTCAGCAGAAGGCCCTTGAAACCGATCTCGTCCCGGATCACGCGGATCATCTCGGGTGACTGTGTGGCGGGCCGCGCCGCGTCATAGGCGGCAAAGATGATATGGGCGGTCATCGCCATCGGCAGGTCGGCCAGCGCGTGAAACGGGGCGAAATCGGTGGCGGCCAGTTCCGCGCGGCTGGCGGTCACCACGGGCAGTTCGTGATGGGTGTCCAGCGTCGCGCGGCCATGGCCCGGCAGATGCTTGACCACCGGCAGCACCCCGCCCGCCAGCAACCCGTCAGCCACCGCGCGGCCCACCCGGGCCACGGTTTCGGCATCGTCCCCATAGCAGCGGTTGCGCAAGAAAGGGTGGGTGCCCGGCCCGGCGATATCGGCCACCGGGGCGCAATTGGCATCAATACCCACCGCGCGCAGTTCCGCAGCGATGATCCGCATCCTGAGGCCCATCAGCCGCGCGGCATCCGCACCCGCCGCCTGCACCGTATCCAGCGGCGGCAGCCATTCGCGCCAGTGTGGCGCGCGCATCCTCTGCACGCGTCCCCCCTCCTGGTCAATCAGGACAGGCGCATCACGCCCCACCGCCGCGCGCAGATCGGCAGTCAGGCGCGAAACCTGCGCGGGATCTTCGATGTTGCGGGCAAACAGGATGAAGCCGAAGGGGTCGGCCTCGCGGAAAAACGCCCGCTCTTCGGGCAGCAAGACCGGCCCGGCGCAGCCAAAGCAGGCGGCCATCCGGCCAAGCTGGCTCATCGCTGGGTAACCGGAATGCAGGTGGAATTGCCGCTGAGTAGCGTGTTGCAGAAGGCGCGGGCATCTTCGGCCCCCGAAAAGCCCGCAGCCCGCAGCCGGTAGAAGGTGCGCCCGCCGGATTGCGCCGATTGCACCACCATCGCCTTGCTGGCGAACAGATCGGCGAACTGGCCTTGCAGGCGCTCCCATTCGCGGCTGGCCTGCGCCTCATCGTCAAAGGCGCCCAGTTGCACCAGTTGCGCCCCGGCGACCAGATTGGCCGGATCGGCCACCGGCGCGGCGGCGGCGGGAGAAGCCGCAGCGGCAGAAGCGTCGGCCTTGGCGGATGCGAGGTGCAGGTTTGCCGGACGTGCGCGCGGCCGCGCATGTGCCAAGGCAGGTGCCGTCGGCTCGGCCGCAGCAACCGCCTCGGAAATGGCATCGCTTGTTGCGGCATCGGTCGAGGCCACCTCTGCGGCCACGACATCCTCTGCCGGGGCGGCACCTTCCTCGTCCGAAACGGCTTCGGCAATGGCGGCGGATACGGCGCTTTGCTCTTCTGCGGCAACCGCGGGAGCAGGCGCCACAATCGCGGCACCGGCAGCATCGGCCGCGGCGGGCTGCGCCGACAGCGGCAGATCGGCCAGCCCGGCAACGTCTTCGGCTGCAAGGTCAACATCCTTCGGGGCCAACCGCAGCGAGGCCGGAACCGGACGCGCGGTTCCGGCCGCCGCAACGGCATTGACCGAAAGCCCCTGGTGCATGGCCTGCTGGCCGCCCGGATCCTTGGGCGCGACGCGCAACGGCCCCTCGATCGCGCGGAAGACCGGAACCCCGGTCACATCGCGCACCGCCAGCCGATAGCCCCAAACCCCAAGGCCAAGAACCAGCGCCACAGAACAAACCGCGCCCGCGATATTGATCGCGCGCCCAAACCGTTGCGGAGCCGCATAGCCCCCGTCATAGGAATCGAATTCCAGATCCGCCATTTCTCGCCTCGCTGCCGGGGCGATACATGCCGACCCGGGCTGTTCTGGTTGTCCGGTCCCGCGCCTGCTCAGCGCATTTCTTCGACCGGAGTCACCCCCAGAATAGCCAGCCCCGAGGCGATCACAACGCCCGTTGCCCGCACCAAGGCAATTTTTGCCTGGGTTGTTGCCGAGTTGCCCTCTTGCACGAATCGCAGGGATGGGTCGTCGTTGCCCCGGTTCCACAAGCCATGGAAATCCGACGCCAGTTCGTAGAGGTAAAATGCCACCCGGTGCGGTTCGTTGCCGCGCGCGGCAATCTCGACCAAGCGCGGCCATTCTGCGATCTGGCGGGCCAGCTTCAGCTCTGCCTCATGGGTCAGAACCGAAAGATCCGCCGCCAGCAGCACCGGATCGTCACAGGAAATTCCCGCCTCTCTCGCCTTGCGCAGAACCGAATTCACCCGCGCATTGGCATATTGCACATAGAAAACCGGGTTGTCCTTGGATTGCTCCAACACCTTGTCGAAATCGAAGTCCAGGGCCACGTCGTTCTTGCGCGTCAGCATGATGAAGCGGGTCACATCGGCGCCCGCCTGTTCCACCACATCGCGCAGGGTCACAAAGGTCCCTGCCCGCTTGGACATTTTGAACGGCTCTCCGCCCTTCCACAGTTTCACAAGCTGAATCAGTTTGATATCCAGCGGCACCCGACCGCCCGACAGGGCGCTGACCGCCGCCTTCATCCGCTTGACATAGCCGCCGTGGTCAGCGCCGAAAATGTCAATCAACTGATCAAACCCGCGTTTGACCTTGTTGTAGTGATAGGCGATGTCGGGCGCGAAATAGGTCCACGAGCCGTCCGATTTCATCACCGGGCGGTCCACATCGTCGCCATGGGCCGTGCTGCGGAACAGGGTCTGCACCCGGGGCTCCCAATCCTCGGGTTCTTTGCCCTTCGGGGGTTCCAGCACGCCTTCATAGATCAGGTCCATGTCGCGCAGCGTCTGAATCGCGGCCTCGATCTCGCCCGTGCCATAAAGGGCCTTTTCCGAGGAATAGACATCCATCGTCACGCCCAGAATGGCCAGATCGCGGCGGATCTCGGCCATCATCATCTCGGTCGCGAATTCGCGCACATCGTCCAGCCAGACGCTTTCGGGCTGATCCAGCAGGCTTGCGCCATATTTGGTCTTCAGCGCCTCGCCCACCGGAATCAGATAGTCGCCGGGGTAAAGCCCTTCGCGGATTTCAGGCTCCAGCCCGTTGGCCTCGCGGTAGCGTTCAAAGGCCGAGCGGGCCAGCACGTTCACCTGCGCGCCGCCGTCGTTGATGTAATATTCGCGCGTCACGTTCCAGCCGGAAAAGGCCAGCAGGTTCGACAGCGCATCGCCCACCACCGCGCCGCGCACATGGCCAACGTGCATCGGGCCGGTGGGGTTTGCGGAAACAAACTCCACATTCACCTTTTGCCCCGCCCCGATGGCCGAACGGCCATAGTCGGTGCCATTCAGCAAAACCGCCCGCAGCACATTGTGCCAGACGCCATCGGCCAGCCGCAGGTTCAGGAACCCCGGCCCGGCCACATCGGCCCCCATGATGCGCGGATCGGCCATCAGCTTGGCCGCCAGCGCCTCGGCAATCGCGCGGGGCTGTTGGCCTGCGGGTTTTGCCAGCACCATCGCCGCATTGGTCGCCATGTCGCCATGCGCCGGGTCGCGCGGCGGTTCCACCGAAACGGCGGCAAGGTCCAGACCGGCGGGCAGCACGCCCTCGGCCATCAGCGCCGACAGGGCGTCGGTCACGGCAAGGCGGATTTCGGCGAAAAGGTTCATTTGATCATGTTTCCCCTGTTGCCCCGGCATTGCCAGAGGGCAAGGGCCGGGTCAAGACCGCTGGCCGAACCGGGCCTGCAAGGCGGTGTTCACCGCCGGTGTGACGAACTTTGACACATCCCCGCCCAGACGGGCAATTTCCTTGACCAGTTTGGAGGCAATCGCCTGCCGCCGGGCATCGGCCATCAGGAACACCGTCTCGACGCTGGCATCCAGCGCGCGGTTCATGCCGACCATCTGGAACTCATATTCAAAGTCGGCCACCGCCCGCAGACCGCGGATGATGACGCCTGCCCCCACATCGCGGGCGCAATCGATCAGCAGGTTTTCAAACGGATGCACCACAATCTCGCAACCGGTCTTGGCCGATATGCCCGCACTTTCGGCCTGCACCATCGCCACCCGCTCTTCCAGCGTGAACAAGGGGCCTTTGTCGCGGTTGATCGCAACCCCGATCACCAGACGGTCCACCAATGCCGAGGCCCGTTCAATGATATCAATGTGGCCCAAGGTCACCGGGTCAAAGGTGCCGGGGTAAAGACCGATACGCATGGGAAGGGCTCCATCTTAGGCGCGGCCACGCAACAATATTGCGCGCCCGCTGGCAAGAGCGAATATGCCGCAGACCTTGGGTCAAAACCCCTTGATCATGCCTTCCAGCGCATCTTTTTCCATGGCCAGTTCGGCCAGACGGGCCTTGACCACATCGCCAATGGAAATCAGGCCGACCATTTCGCCCGCCTCGACCACCGGCAGGTGACGGAACCGGCCATCGGTCATCTTTTGCAAGACAATCTGCGCATCGTCGCTGCGGCCACAGGTCACCACCCGCGCTGTCATGACGCTGTCCACCTTGTCCGACAGGCAGGCTGGCCCGCGCTTGCCCAGCTCGCGTACGATGTCACGCTCTGACAGGATACCCGCGACATGCTTGCCATCCGGCGACACGACGACAGCCCCGATCTTGCGTGACGACAGCATCTCGACCACCGAGGTCAGGGTTGCGGCGGGCTGAACCGTGACCACGCCGTCGTCGGATTTCGATTTCAGGATCTGGCTGACAAGCATGGGCTCCTCCTTAGTCCGTGTTTGTCATTGCAAGCGTCGGGCGGGTTAGAGATTCTGTCAAGAGTTGCGTCGGACTATTGCTTTCAAAGCTCATATGGCGGCTTGCCGCAAAACCGCGGGCGGCCTATGCAATCAGAGGTTGACTCTTCCTGCCCAACCCAAAGGAGATTCGCATGTGTGATCTCTGCACGACTGCGGCCCAGACGGCTGCACGGACCAAGTTTCTGGCCGATGTGTCGCAAGTCAGGTTGCAACGCTATGCCGATCTGACGGCGGCAAATCTTGGCCCTTTCAGCAAATCCGGCTTCAGCCAAGCGGTCCGGAACCACATTCTGAACCTGCTTCCCAAAGTGCCGGTCAGCTTCATTCCCGTGGTTTGCGCCACCTGCAACAAACCCAAAGATGCCCGCTCGGTCGAGTTGGATCACATCATCCCGGTGCGCAGCTATGTTCGCTACAAGCTGGTCATCGCTCATGCCGGGCTGACCACATTGTCATCGGCCCTGCTGAACCAGTTGGCCGATAATGCCTATACCGATCAGGCCAACCTGATCTTCATCTGCAAATCCTGCAACAAGGACAAGTCAGACAATCAGCCGACCATGGCGATGTCACGCCATGGCACGGCGACCGTGCTGCAACGGCTGCGCGCCAATCTGCCTGCCGACAGGCAGCCGGACCTTGATGCGCTGGATCTGATCATGAATGCGGTCAACGCGCCTACCCCGCTTGGCGCTTATTTCCGGGGCGAGCTGCGCGTCAAGCGATCGTCTTCCCGTGTCCGGGTCGCCAGCCGCCGCTATCGCAGCGAGCCTTATCCAACGCGCCGAAACAACGATGAGGAGGAACTGGTTGTCCGCCCGCCGCGCCTTTCGCTGGTGCAGGTCAGTGACGGGGCGGAACTTCCCGGCGCTATATCCGCTCATCTCGGCCTTACCGGCCCGGCGATTGAGGATATCGACGGTCAGGTGATCCGCATGTTCGACGGATCGCGCGCCAACATTCGGCTTTTGATGGGGGAAACCGCCTTTCGCGCCCATCTTGCGCGCCAAACCCAGGCCGCCGGCGCGCCCAAGGATTTGCGCGTCTGTCTGTACTGTCTGGGAATGTATCACAAGCAGGCCTTCCAGATCGAACATGTCGATCCGGTCAATCGCGCGCCGGTCACGGGCAGCGATGCGACCGAGCAGGACTATAACGACAATCTTCTGGGCATTTGCGGTTCGTGCAACGCGTCGCGCAACAAGAAGACTTTGACGCAGCCGCTATTGCAGGGCCTGCGCGATACCAGGGTTGCCGAAGGGCTGCCCGGGCTGGAAAGTATCTGCAAGGACATGGCCGTCGCGGCCATTAACCATATCCACCAGATCTTGCAGATCTAACCCGCCTCCAGCCGCGCCATCTCGGCCCGCGCCTCGCGCACCAGAAGGTCAGCGAACCGGGTCAGCCGCACCACGCGCCCGTCGTCGGCATGGCGGATCAGCCAGAAGGCCCGGGTCAGGCGAATTTCGTCCGGCAGGATGCGCAGCAGACCGGGTGCTGCTGGCAGCGCGAAATCATGCACCACCCCCACCCCGGCCCCCTGCCGCAGCATGTTCAGTTGCACCGAAACAGAGTTGGAGGTCAGCCGCGCGGAAGGTCCGCCGATCTCGGCCAGATAGTCCAGTTCCTTGTCAAAAATCATGTCGGGGATATAGCTGACGAACTGATGCCCCCGCAGATCGGCACGCCCCGCAATCGGCGGATGGGTGGCCAGATACTCGGGGCTTGCCGCCAGCGACAGCCTGTAATCGGTCAGTTTCTGCACTGTCAGGCGACCGGCCTCTGGTCGGCTGACGCCGATTGCCATATCGGCCTCGCGCCGCGACAGGTTGAAGACGCGCGGCAGCGCCACGACCTGCACCTCCAGCCCCGGATTGGCATCGCAGATCCGGGTCAGAACCTGCGGCAACAGATAGTTCGCACAGCCATCTGGCGCGCCAAGCCGGATCTGGCCCGTCAGCCCCTCTGGCCCGGTCAAGGCCTCTGCCGCCCCCTGCAAGGCACCCTCGGCCCGTTCGGCATGGGGGATCAGCCGCGCGCCCTGATCGGTCAGCGCATAGCCCTGAGGTGATTTGGCAAACAGCCGCGCGCCCATCGCATCCTCCAGCCGGGCGATGCGGCGCCCCACGGTGGCGGGGTCGATTTTCAACACCCGCCCAGCCGCCGACAGGCTGTCGCTGCGGGCAACCGCCAGAAAGATGCGAAGATCGTCCCAATCCATGCCGCCTCGCCCGCTCTGCAAAAATGCAAACCCCTTTTGTCATCTTGCCGCTTTTCGCCGCATTTCCGCAAGAGTATCCTGCGCCAAATTCCGATGGGAGGATGCGATGCAAGAGATTGGACACTGGATCAACGGCAAGATGGTCGCTGGCACGTCGGGCCGCTTTGCCGACGTGATGAACCCCGCGACGGGCGAGGTTCAGGCCCGCGTCGCGCTGGCCACCCTGGCCGAACTGGATGCCGCCATTGCCGATGCCGCCAAGGCGCAGGTGCAATGGGCTGCGACCAACCCGCAGCGCCGCGCCCGGGTGATGATGGCTTTCGGCGCGCTGATCAACCAGAACATGGACAAGCTGGCCGAACTGGTCGCCCGCGAGCATGGCAAGACCATCCCCGACGCCAAGGGCGACGTGCAGCGCGGGCTTGAGGTGATCGAGGTCTGCATGGGCGCCCCCGCCTTCCTGAAGGGCGAGATGACCGACAACGCGGGCCCCGGCATCGACATCTATTCGATGCGTCAGGCGCTGGGTGTGGTGGCGGGCATCACGCCCTTCAACTTCCCCGCCATGATCCCCTTGTGGAAGATGGGGCCCGCGCTGGCCTGTGGCAATGCGATGATCCTGAAACCGTCCGAGCGCGTGCCCTCGACCTCGCTCTTGCTGGCGCAACTGCTGAAAGAAGCGGGCCTGCCCGATGGCGTGTTGCAGGTCATCAACGGCGACAAGGAAATCGTTGACGGCATCCTGGACCATGAAACCATTCAGGGCGTCGGCTTCGTCGGCTCGACCCCGATCGCGCAATATATCTATGGCCGCGCGGCGGCCAACGGCAAGCGCGCCCAATGCTTTGGCGGTGCCAAGAACCACATGATCATCATGCCCGACGCCGACATGGACAAGGCGGCGGATGCGCTGATCGGCGCGGGGTTCGGGGCTGCGGGCGAACGCTGCATGGCGATCTCGGTCGCGGTGCCGGTGGGTGACAAGACGGCCGATGCGCTGATTGAACGGCTGATCCCGCGGATCGAAAAGCTGAAGGTCGGCCCCTATACCGCCGGCGACGACGTGGATTTTGGCCCGGTTATCACCAAAGCGTCGAAAGACCGCATCAACGGGCTGATCGCCTCGGGCGTGGAACAGGGCGCAAAGCTGGTGGTCGATGGCCGCGGGCTGAAGATTCAGGGCTATGAGAACGGCTTTTTCTGCGGCCCCTCGCTGTTCGACAACGTGACCCGCGACATGGACATCTACAAGCAGGAGATCTTTGGCCCGGTCCTGTCGCAGGTGCGCACCAAGTCTTATGAAGAGGCGCTGAACCTGGTGATCGACAACGAATACGGCAATGGCACGGCGATTTTCACCGCCGATGGCGACACGGCGCGCGATTTCGCCAGCCGCGTCAATGTCGGCATGGTCGGCATCAACTTCCCCATTCCGGTGCCGCTGTCTTACTACAGCTTTGGCGGCTGGAAAAAATCGGCCTTTGGCGATTTGAACCAGTATGGCCCCGACGCCTTCCGCTTCTACACCAAGACCAAGACCGTCACGGCGCGCTGGTTCTCTGGCATCAAGGACGGGGCCAGCCTGAACTTCAAGGCGCTGGACTGACACCGCCGCGACCATGGTTTCCTGAACCCATGGCGCAACCCAGATCGCATCCAGCGGTTATCTGGGCCAATCTGAAAAGGGGAAGGGTCGCACCCTTCCCCTTTTCGCTTGCGGCGGGCGGGACTGCTGCGCATCTTCTGGCCATGTGGATCGACAGGCTTGGCCTTGCCCCCGAAAGCCGCGCGCCTTTGGCCGCCCTGCCCCGGCATGATCTGGCGCGGGGAACCGTGCTGTTTCGGCCAGGCGATGCGGCGCAAGGGTTTGTCGTCGTTCTTTCCGGCCGGGTCGAGGTGCGGTTGACGGCGGCAAGCGGGCGCGAGGTTCTGCTTTATGCCGTAGAGCCGGGGGAAAGCTGCATCCAGACCACCCTGGGCCTGATGGGGGACGAGGCCTATTCGGGCGAAGCGGTGGCGGCGACGGCTGCCCATCTGGTGCTGATCCCCAAGGCCTTGTTCCTGACGCTGATGGACCGCGACGGCGCGTTCCGCCGGTTCGTCCTGCGCGCCTTTGGTCAGCGGATGGCGGAACTGACCCGCGTGCTGGAGCAGGTGGCTTTCGGCAGGGTCGAGGTACGGCTGGCCCAGGCGCTGCTTGACCTTGCGGTCGGCGATCTGGCCGAAATCACCCAAGCCGAGCTTGCTGCGCGTATCGGCACAGCGCGCGAGGTTGTCACGCGTCGGCTGGAACAGTTCGCGCGCCATGGCTGGACCCGCAATGAACGCGGCCATGTGCGCCTGACCGACCTGAACGCGCTGCGCGCCCTTGCCGATCAGGGTTTGTGATCAGATCACAGACCGACTCGGGCATGGCGCGCTATGGTGAGGCATAGCTTTGCCATAAAAGGAGATGGGCATGTTCAAGACAAATGTCGGCGGCATGGACCGCGTTCTGCGAATCTTTGTCGGGGTTGCGCTGCTGGTCTGGTTTTTCGTCGATCAGGGTCAGGGCTTTTGGCACTATGCCAAGCTGATCGGCATCGTGCCGCTGCTGACCGGCCTGATGTCGTCCTGCCCGCTATATTCCATTCTGGGTCTTAGCACCTGCCCGATGAAGCGTTGACGGGCAAAGGGCCGGGAACGAGCGGGGATTATCCCCGCCCGTTTCGTATGCAACTCAAGCCTTGCGACGACGGCGCAGGGTGGTCAGTCCGGCCAGCGCACCGGCCAGCATCAGGCCCGCCGCGGGAACCGGCACCGGCGCCGGTTCGTCGAACAGATACTTCAGCCTGGCCACGGAATAGAAATCACCCTCCAGCTCAACGCTGGCGATTTGCTCACCCGCCGTTCCAAAGAACCCGCGGAACTGCGTTGCATCCAGCGTGGGGATAGAAGCGGCAGAGAACGAGGCCAGAAGGCCTGAGAGACCATAAACGCGGATCTGTTCGGCAGCACCGTCAAATTGATAGGTCTGCAAGGCAAAGGCCGAGACCAGATGCGCAAAATCGATGCGCAGAATGCCATAATAGCCGCCAACAGGACCGGCCTCGTATGCGGAATCGTCAACCTGAGTGCTATCGCTGCCCCCAAAGGTATCCGAGTGCCGCGATGACAGGGTGAAATCGGCCGAATAGCTGTCGCCCGCCTTCGTGCCCGAAGCGGTCCCATCGTAGAAGTCGAAAATCGTGACAGGAACTCCGTTCGTGCCACTGAAGAACGTCGCATAATCGCCTGTGCCGATCACGGCAGCATCGGCGGAACCGGCCAGGCTGGTCAGGGCAAGGGCGGCAGTCAGCAGGAATCTTCTCACAACTTACACTCCAGGAATCAGTCGGTTTTCGGCGCCACTGGCGCGGGCATCACCAATATGACAGCTCGCACCACATTCTTGTCAAATTATTGCCACTAAATTAGCCCGATCACGATCATTCGGGAAACAGTTCACAGTTTGCGGCCAGACACTTTCACGGTTGAAGACATTCCACCCTTTGCATGTGTCGCCGGTTCAAGGCGCTGTTCCGCATATTCAATCGGCGACTTTTGGCCATGCCATTTTGACTTTTCCTGCATAGGCGCCGAAAGAAAAGTATGGAAAGTGCAATACGGAGGCCACCATGAAAACTCGATTTCTGCTTGTCGCCCTTGCCGTTGCCATGTCGTCTTCGCCGGTTCTGGCAGACAAGGGTGGCGCGCAAGGCAAGCACAAGGGAAACGGCTATTCCCAAGGTTGCCCCCCGGGCCTGGCCAAGAAGGACAATGGATGTAGGCCGCCCGGACTTGCCAAGAAAGCCCGTCATACCCACAGAGTCGGTGATTACCTTGAACCGGGCGATTACCGAATTCTGGACCGTCCGTGGCGCTATGGCCTTCCGCGCGACGGCGTTTACGCGGTGGTTGATGGTTATGCCTATCGGATCAACGGGGAAACGTCCCGCATTCTGGCGATTTACGGGTTGTTGAGCACCCTCGGAAACTGAACGCAAGCAGGGCAACCGATTGGTCGCCTGTCGCAAGCCGGGGTGTCAGATCAAGCCCGGCTCCGGCGACGCCCCATGGCCGCCACGCCCCCCAAGGCCGCCATCAGCAACCAGCCCGCCGCAGGCAGCGGCACGGGCGAGATCGGGTCAGGCTGATCGCCGCCATTGACAGGCTGTTGCGGGGTGAAGGGATCGCCGCCATCGGTCGGGCCACCCGGATGCTCTTCAGGATCTTGGCCGGTTGGAGTAACCGGATCGATCGGGTCGTAAGGCCCATCATCCCAGCCCCCTGCCCCGCCGGGCCGCACCGAGCCGCCCCGCCGCTGCCCGTGACCAACAAAATTCAGATCGGGCCAGACCGCCTTGCGGTGATGTGCCCCGCCGCGCAGCAGATCACCTACGATCTCGCCTTTTTGCAAACCGCTGTCCGGCTCACCGCTCGCCAAAACAAAGCCGTGCCGCAGCTTGAGCTGCTTGCCCGGCAGCGGCGGCACCGGCGGCATCTGCTGGCTGTCCTGCAAAAGATCGCCCCACAGGGATATGGGATGCTGGCCATCGCCCTGACGACTGGAAGTTTGGTCTTTCGTCGCGACGATACCGAAGACTTCCGGCCTTACGGTTTTGGCCGCCGTCGGATCAGGCGAGATCAGGGCCAATGCAGGTGCAAACACCAAACCAACGAACCGCGTCACGATCACTCGCTCCCACACAAAAGTGCCCGCCCCCGAACCGCCCAAGATTTGCCTGAAATCGGGCTGCTCGTCAACTTTTCGCCTCATTTGCGCCAAAATCAGCAATCTGAGGTTGCGCTGGCAGTGTGGCGCGGCAACTGCGATCGCACGAGCGTTTCCCGACCGGCGACAGGTTCGCCCGAAACCCTGTCTGTCGCGTTGGCGTGAACGACTCATTTGCCTGTCGCGTTGAACAGGCGGCGTTGATCAGAGGGACAGGCGCGATCTGGAAGTAAAGGGCGGCCCTCAAAAGCGGCGCCGCAAGGGCCGTGGCCTCAGGGCATCGGCAACAGGGCCACCGCGATGCGCCGCCCTTCCCCCAAAAGCACGTTGTAGGTGCGGCAGGCGGCCGGAGAATTCATCGGCTCCACCCCGATGCCCGCGCCCTCCATCGCCTCGCGCAGGCTGCGCGACACCGGCGCAATCTGCGGCCCCATGCCCAGCAGCAAAACGTCGATCCGGCCAGCCAGCGTCAGCAACGCGGCCGTATCCTCCACCCCGCCCCATGGCCCGGCATCCCAAGGGGTGATCAGGCTGGCCCCGCGCAGCACATGGCTGCCAACACGGAAAAAACCCGGCCCATACCCTTCGATGGGTTGGGCCGAGCCATAGCTGACCTCGGTCAGGCGCATCTCAGGCGTCGATATTGGCGAATTCGTGGTCCGATGCCTTGCCGCCCTTGGGCTTTTCGCTGCGGTCCAACCCGATGAACAGCACAAGGTTCTTGGCCACATAGACCGAGGAATAGGTGCCCAGCAGCACCCCCATGAAGATGGCAAAGCTGAAACCGCGGATCACGTCGCCCCCGAACACCAAGAGCGAGCCCACTGCGATCAGCGTGGTGATCGAGGTCATCAGCGTGCGGCTGAGGGTTTCGTTGACCGACAGGTTCATCACATCGCGCAGGGGCATGGTCTTGTATTTGATCAGGTTTTCGCGCAGCCGGTCGAACACCACCACGGTATCGTTGATCGAATAACCAAGGATGGTCAGCAGCGCCGCCACGATGGTCAGGTCGAACCGGATCTGGAACAGCGCGAAGATGCCGATGGTGATGATCACGTCATGCAGCAGCGCCATTACGCCGCCGAAGGCCATCTGCCATTCAAAGCGCAAGGTGATGTAGGCCATGATCGCAAGGCTGGTCAGCCCCAGGGCCAGAACCGAGTTCCAGATCAATTCGCCAGACACCTTGGGCCCCACGATTTCCTCGGACACGATTTTCAGCGCCGGGTCCATCTTGACCAGCGTGTCCTTGACCAGTTGCAAGGTCTCGGGCGTCACCGCCTGCCCCTTTTCGGCCGAAGACACCCGCACCATCGCCACATGCTGGTCGGGGCGGAAGTTGGTGTCGAACACTTCCGAAATCACGATGTCGCCAAGGGGCAGCGTCTCCAGCACCTTGCGGTATTCGCCCACATCCACGGGCGTCGTGCTTTCGGTGCGCACCGTGGTGCCGCCCTTGAAGTCGATACCGAAGTTCAGGCCCATCACAATCCAGACCGCGATGGCCGCGATCATCAGGACAACCGACCCGCCGAAGGTCAGCCACTGATGTTTGAAAAAGTCGAAATTGGTCTTTTCGGGGGCAAGTCGCAGACGCCAGGCCATGTCGTAACTCCTTCAGACCACGATGGTTTTCGGGCGGGTCCGGTTCAGCCAGACCTCGATGATGAAGCGGGTGATATAGATCGCCGAGAAGACCGAGGTGATGACCCCGATACCCAGAGTCACCGCAAAGCCCTTCACCGGACCGCTGCCCATGTAGAACAGGATGATCGCGGTGATCAGCGTGGTCAGGTTGGCGTCGATAATCGCCGACAGCGCGCGCTCATACCCAATTTCCACGGCACGGCCGGGCGTTTTGGCGTGGCGTAACTCTTCCCGGATACGCTCATACACCAACACGTTGGCATCCACCGCCATGCCGATCGTCAAGACGATGCCGCCGATACCCGGCAGGGTCAGCGTGGCGCCGATAGTCGAGAGGACCGCGATGATCAGCGCCATGTTGATGCCAAGGGCCACGATGGCGAAAATGCCGAACAGGCCATAGCTGGCAATCATGAACACGCTGACCGCGATCAGGCCCACCACGGCTGCCAGCCGCCCGGCATCCACCGAATCCTGCCCCAGTTCGGGGCCGATGGTGCGTTCTTCAAGGAAGGTCATCTTGGCCGGCAACGCGCCTGCGCGCAGCAAGACCGCCAGATGGGTCGAACTTTCCACCGTGAAATTGCCGGTGATCTGGCCTGAGCCGCCGCCGATATGGCTTTGGATCACCGGCGCCGAAATCACCTTGTCGTCCAGCACGATGGCAAAGGGCTTGCCGATGTTGGCGGCAGTATAGTCGCCGAACTTGCGGGCACCCGAGGGGTTGAACTGAAAGCTCACCGCTGGCCGCCCGTTCTGGTCGAACGTCGGTTGCGCGTTGGTCAGATCTTCGCCCGTCACCACAGCTTCGGTGTTGACGACATAAAACACGCCTTCATGCTCGGCATCGGGCAGAACTGCCTGATTGGGGCCGGCGGGTGTGCTGGCATTCGCGGTCTGGCCCACCACCTCATTGAAGGTCAGCTTGGCCGTGGTGCCGATGATGTCCTTCAGCTCTTGCGCCGACCCAAGGCCAGGCACCTGAATAAGGATGCGGTCCGCCCCTTCGCGCTGGATGGTCGGTTCGCGCGTGCCCACCTCATCCACCCGGCGGCGGATGATTTCCAGCGATTGCTGCATGGTGCGGCCGTCGGTCGCCGATTTTTCCGCCGCTGACAGTTGCACCACGATGGTATCGGTGCCTTCGGTCGTCACTTCCAGATCGCTGGAGCCGACGCCGGTCAGCGTCACCACCGGCTGGGCCAGTGCCTTTACCTTATCCAGTGCCGTTGCCATGCCTTCGGGCTTGGACAGCGTAACCTTCAGCACGCCGGGGTCCGAGGGTTGGCGGCGCACGTTGCCGACCTGATCGCGCACGGTTTTCAGGGTGTCGCGCACCTCCGGCCACATGCCATCGATCCGCTGGGCATAGACCGAGGCGGTTTCCACCTCTGCCAGAAGATGTGCCCCGCCGCGCAGGTCAAGGCCCAGGCTCATCAGGGCCGAAGGCAGATACGATGGCCACTGACCCAGAGCCGCGTTCTGCTCTTCGGTGGCTGTCCCTCCCGCCGCCTCGATTGCCTTGATCGCGTCGTTGTGCTGCTCAACCCGCCCGTAAAAGGCGTTCGGCACGGCAGCAACGATTCCCCAAAGCGAGATTGCGAGGATAAGAAGGCGCTTCCACAGCGGCATCGTGATCATGTCAGGCTTCCAGCGTTCAGGAGGCGGCGGGTTCGGTCTTGTTCAGAACCTGGCTGATGGTGTGCTTCAGCACCTTGACGCGCACGCCGTCGGCGATTTCCACCTCCACCATGCCGTCTTCGCCCACCTTGGTGACCTTGCCGACGATGCCGCCTGCGGTCAGCACCTGATCGCCACGGCGCAGGGCATCGACCATGGCCTTGAGGTCTTTCATCTTTTTCTGCTGCGGACGGATCAGCAGGAAATACATGATACCGAAAATCAGGATCAGCGGCAGGAACGAGGCGACGGCGGAACCGGCGCCCGCATTGCCAGCGGTCTGGGCGAAGGCGGGGGTGACGAACATGGGCATCCTCTCCTTGGGGCCGAAGGCTGGCCCCTGATTGCGGCGGGCACCCTATCCGCGCGGGGGAGGATAGGCAAGCCGATGCGCCCTGCCCTGCCCGGTCAACTTGGCGTGGGGCGGGTCCGGGCCTTTCTTTGCCCGGTCAAATCGGTCATAACCCCGGCAGAATAGCCTTGGAGACGAAAATGCACGACATCCGCCTGATCCGCGAAAACCCCGCTGCGTTCGACGCCGCGCTGGCGCGTCGGGGGCTTGATGGCATGTCGTCGGGCCTTCTGGCGCTGGACGAGGCGCGCCGGGCCAAGATTCTGGCCGCCGAAACCGCGCAGGCCGAACAGAACCGCGCTTCCAAGGAAGTTGGCGCCGCGAAGGCGCGCGGCGACGATGCCGAGTTTGAACGCCTGCGCGCGCTGGTGGCTGAGAAGAAGGCCGAGATCGCCGCCCTGACGGCCCAGGCGGGCGAAGAGGATGCCAAGCTGCGCGATGCGCTGATGCGCATACCGAATCTGCCGCTGGACGTGGTGCCCGATGGTGCGGATGAAGACGACAACGTCGAAATCCACCGCTGGGGCACACCGCGAGAGTTCAATTTTGCCCCCAAAGAGCATTTCGACATTGCCGGCGTCAAACCGGGGATGGACTTTGAAACCGCCGCCAAACTGTCGGGCAGCCGCTTTGTCGTGCTGAAGGGCGCCGTGATCCGCGTGCATCGCGCGCTGGCGCAGTTCATGCTGGATACGCATGTCGAAGAACACGGCCTGACCGAGACCTGGACCCCGGTTCTGGTCAAGGAAGACGCCATGTATGGCACCAACCAACTGCCGAAATTCGCCGAAGACAGCTATCAGACCACCAATGGCTGGTGGCTGATCCCGACCAGCGAAGTCACGCTCACCAACACCGTCGCGGGCGACATTCTGGACGAAGCGACCCTGCCAATCCGCATGACGGCCCATACCCAGTGCTTCCGCTCCGAAGCCGGGTCGGCGGGCAAGGATACCACCGGCATGTTGCGCCAGCACCAGTTCGAAAAGGTGGAAATGGTGACGATCTGCGCGCCGGAAACGGCGCTGGACGAACAGGAACGGATGCGCCGCTGCGCCGAGGCCATTCTGGAAAAGCTGGGCATCCCCTATCGCACCATCGTGCTTTGCACCGGCGACATGGGCTTTGGCGCGCAACGCACCTATGACCTGGAGGCGTGGTTGCCGGGGCAGAACCGCTTTCGCGAAATTTCTTCGGTATCGACCTGCGGCCAGTTTCAGGCGCGCCGGATGAATGCGCGCTACCGCCCGGCCAAATCTGAAAATGGCGGCGGCAAGCCCGAATTCGTGGCCACGCTGAACGGCTCTGGCCTGGCGGTGGGGCGCTGCCTGATCGCCGTCCTGGAAAACGGCCAGCAGGCTGATGGGTCGGTAAATCTGCCCGCAGTGCTGCACCCCTATCTGGGCGGCAAGACGCGGATCACAGCGGAGGGCGTGCTGGCCTGACCCGCGGATCGGGCCGCTAGGCGGCCCGTTCGATGCGGGCGCGCAGTGAGACCAGATCGACCGTCGCCAGATAGCGCGGAATGTTCGCCCATATCCGGTGAAAGCCAAAACCGCCGTTGACCAGTTCATCGGTGGCTTCATCGCGCGACCAGCCCTGATACAGCACCCGCCACAACGCGCAGATCACCCCGGTGCGGTCGGCACCGTGGTGGCAATGCACCAGCACCGGCCCGTCCTCCATTGCCGCCCGCAGGCTGCGCATTGCCCGCACGATGCGCGCGCCATCGTTTTCGCCGACATGCCGCGCCTTCATGGGCACCCGCAAAACCGCCACACCGCTGCCCTGCGCCATAGCCCGGTCATCGACCGTCTGGCGCAGCGACAGGGCGGACCGGATGCCAAGCTGCGGCATTGCGGCAAACCCATCGCCGTCGGGCTGGGCCGCGCGAAAGATAAGCGGCGTGACCTGATACAGGTTTGGCAGACCCGGCAGCGTCGGCAAAACGGGCTGCGCCCAGTCCTTCGACCGCGCGGCGGCCCTGAGCGGCCATCCACCGCCCGCGACCCCAAACGCCCCCGCGCGCAGCAGCAGACTGCGGCGATCAGGCCCCATCATGCCGCCTCAAACGTGATCTTGCGGCGCAGGAACTGCGTGGCCTTGTGCGAGACATAGACCGGATCGCCCGTGGTCAGGAATTTTGATTGACTGCCCGAACCAAGGAATTCCGGTCGCCGCGCCAGATAATCGGCCAGACTTTCGGCTACCAGATTGGCCTGGCTGTAAACCTTGACCTCTGCCCCCAGCGCATCCTGAAAAACCCGCTGCATCAGGGGATAGTGGGTGCAGCCCAGAATGGCCGCCTCGGGGTGCGGCATCCGGCGTTTCAGCGCCTCGACATGGCTGCGCACCAAGGCCTCGGCCAGAATCTCGTCGCCCTGCTCGATCGCATCGACCACACCGCCACAGGGTTGCGCCTCCACATCGACGCCAATGGCGCGGAACGCCAGTTCTCGCTGGAACGCCCTGCTCGCTACGGTTGCAGGGGTTGCGAACAGTGCCACATGTTTCACCGCCACCTCGCGGGGCGGCGAATTGTCGCCCCACTGCCGTTCGGTCAGCGCCTCGATCAGCGGAACGAACACCCCCAGCACCCGTTTGTCGCGTGGAACCCAGGTTTCCTGCATCCGTTTCAGGGCAGCGGCAGAGGCGGTATTGCAGGCCAGAATGACCAGATCGCACCCCTCGGCCCACAGCCGTTCAACTGCGGCGCAAGTCAGGTTGAAGATGTCGTCATGGGTGCGCACCCCATAGGGCGCATGGGCGTTATCGCCATAATAAACAAAGGGAATATCCGGCAGCTTTCGCGAAACCGCATCCAGCACAGTCAGGCCGCCAAGACCCGAATCAAAGATACCAACCGCCATCTGCCCCTCCCTTGTCGTCCGCAGCGCAACACGGGGCCACGGGCGGGAACTTGCCTCGGCCCCGATCATAGCGGCGCCACCCTGTCAGGGAAAGCCTGCATGACCGTGGGATAATTACGCCAGCCATTGAAATAATTCGGCTTGAGTTGCATTTAGCGCAAGCGAGCTATGCGAAGATGCACGGGTTCGTGGTAATCTTGCTGCGAGTGAGAAGGTATTGAGATGGATTGGGATAAGCTGCGCATCTTTCATGCGGTCGCCGAAAAGGGCAGTCTGACCCATGCGGGCGACGTGCTGCATCTCAGCCAATCCGCCGTCAGCCGCCAGATCCGCGCGCTGGAAGAAAGCCTGAACGTCACGCTGTTCCACCGCCACGCCCGCGGCCTGATTCTGACCGAGCCGGGCGAGCTGCTTTATGACGCCACCACCCAGATGGTCAAACGACTGGACGCCACCGCCGCGCGCATCCGCGATGCCGAGGACGAGGTGTTCGGAGAGTTGCGCGTCACCACCACCACGGGCTTTGGCACGATGTGGCTGGCGCCGCGGCTGGTCAGCCTTTACGCCAAATACCCCGAGCTGAAGATCGACCTGATGCTGGAAGAGCGCGTGCTGGACCTGCCGATGCGCGAGGCCGACGTGGCCATCCGCATGAAGGAACCCAGTCAGGCCGACCTGATCCGCAAGCGCCTGATGAACATCCGCATGCGCCTTTATGCGACGCCCGAATATCTGGCAGAGCACGGCAGCCCCAAGAACCTGGCCGATTTCGCCAATCACCGGCTGATCTGCCAGCACGCAGGCACCGCGCAGGTCGCCGCGGGCGCCATGCTGGTCGCGCAAATCATGAGCAACGACATCCGTTCAACCCTGACGGTGAACAATTACTTCGGCGTCTCGCAGGGGGTGCTGAACCATCTGGGCATCGGCGTCCTGCCCGATTACCTGACCGAGGATTTCCCGCATCTGGTGCGGGTTCTGCCCGATGTCGAAAGCGAAGAGGTTCCGGTCTTTCTGGCCTATCCGGAAGAGCTGCGCCACTCCAAGCGGGTGGCGGCATTCCGCGAATTCGTGACGGAAGAGATTTTCGCCTATCGCAAGCGCCATCAGGACTGAACGGTCCGGGGCGACGCATTTTGCGGCTCACGCGCCCAGGTTTTTGGCACGGCTGGCGCTTGTGCCTTGCAATTTCGCAGATTGAAAACGCCAGACATGCGCTGAGCGCATAACAGAATTGCTGCAAGCGCCAAAAAACACGATTGCGAGAATCATGTCGAAACCATAAATACCGCTTTGAGGCGGCAGTTGAGTTCGCTCTTGCCCCTCATACCTCCCTGTTGGACTTGGGCCGAGCTTTTGCTCGGCCTTTTTTTTCGCCCGCCAGATGTCTCTGGCATGGCCGCTGTCCTTAACGGCATGAAGTAACCCGGTGTTAGGGAATCAGATCCTGACCCGCCACAAGAATCCCGCACTCATTCTGGGCCGCGCAGCTTTTTGGTCAAGAAGCGGGCACCTACTGCACTGTGTGCCGCAAGAATGGCCTGTTCGTAGGCAGATCTGGCCCGCGCGCCCCGTGCCCCAAGGCCCCATTGAGTCAAGGTGGCGATCCGGCCACTGGCAGGCATCTTCCGCCACAGGCAGGGCGTGCCGGGCTGTGGCTCGCCTGCCGGGCGAGGTATGCCGTTCATGTGCCCCCTCACCTCGAACAGCGGCAAAGCCGACGCAGCACGGCAGGTTTGTGCCGGGCCGATTTCGACAGCCGCTGGCCCGTTGGCACAAAGATTCTGATGGGCCGAGCGTTTTTCCTTCAAAAATCGTTCCACCACGGCCTGCACCGCTTCCCCTTCGGTCCCGGCTGCCCTAAGAGGCGCCAAACCCGACCACCGGAGAGCGCCATGACCGACCCCGTCATCACCCCCGAGATCGTCGCCGCCCACGGGCTGAAGCCCGATGAATGGCAGCGCCTGCTGGGCATCATCGGGCGCGAGCCGACGTTCACCGAGCTGGGCATCTTCTCGGCCATGTGGAACGAGCATTGCAGCTATAAGTCGTCGAAGAAATGGCTGCGCACCCTGCCCACCACCGGACCGCAAGTAATCTGCGGGCCGGGCGAGAATGCGGGCGTGGTGGATATCGGAGATGGTCAGGCCGTCATCTTCAAGATGGAAAGCCACAACCACCCTTCCTACATCGAACCCCATCAGGGGGCCGGAACCGGCGTGGGCGGCATCCTGCGCGACGTGTTCACCATGGGTGCGCGCCCCATTGCCGCGATGAATGCGCTGTCCTTTGGCGAGCCGTCGCATCCCAAGACCGGCTATCTGGTGAAGGGCGTGGTCGAGGGCATCGGCGGCTATGGCAATGCCTTTGGCGTGCCGACCGTGGGCGGCGAGGTGCGCTTTCACAAATCCTATAACGGCAACTGCCTTGTGAACGCGTTTGCCGCCGGTCTGGCCGATGCCGACAAGATCTTCTACTCGGTCGCCTCGGGCGTCGGGATGCCGGTGGTTTACCTTGGCGCAAAGACGGGACGCGACGGTGTTGGTGGTGCCACCATGGCATCCGCCGAGTTCGATGAAACCATCGAGGAAAAGCGCCCCACCGTTCAGGTCGGCGACCCCTTCACCGAAAAGCGTCTGCTGGAGGCGTGTCTGGAGCTGATGGCGTCGGGCGCCGTGATTTCCATTCAGGACATGGGGGCTGCTGGGCTGACCTGTTCCGCCGTGGAAATGGGCGACAAGGGCGGCCTTGGCATCAAGCTGCAACTGGATGACGTGCCGCAGCGCGAAGCCAACATGACGGCCTATGAGATGATGCTGTCGGAAAGCCAGGAGCGGATGCTGATGGTCCTCAAGCCCGAGCTGGAGGATGTGGCGCGGGCGATTTTCGTCAAATGGGATCTCGACTTTGCCATCGTGGGCGAGACGATCTCCGAAGACCGCTTCCTGATCCTGCATGGCAATGAGGTGAAGGCCGATCTTCCGCTGTCGAAACTGTCCTCCAGCGCGCCGGAATATGACCGGCCTTGGGTGGAAACCCCGAAAGCCGCGCCTTTGGGCGAGGTTCCGGCCATTGGCGCGATTGACGGGCTGCGCGCCCTGATCGGTTCGCCCTCCTACGCCCAGAAATCATGGGTCTATGAACAGTATGATTGCCAGGTTGGCGCCGATACCGTTGTAACCCCCGGCCTGCCTGCGGGCGTGGTGCGGGTGCATGGCACCGGCAAGGCGCTGGCCTTTACCAGCGACGTGACCCCCCGCTATGTGAAAGCCAACCCGTTCGAGGGCGGCAAACAGGCAGTGGCCGAAGCCTATCGCAACCTGACCGCCGTGGGGGCGACGCCGCTGGCGACCACCGACAACCTGAACTTCGGCAACCCCGAAAAGCCCGAGATCATGGGGCAATTCGTGGGTGCCATCAAAGGCATCGGCGCGGCTGTGGCGGCACTGGATATGCCCATCGTCTCGGGGAACGTCTCGCTGTATAACGAAACCGACGGCAAGGGCATTCTGCCCACCCCCACCATCGGCGCGGTCGGCATCCTGTATTCGTTGGACGACCTGATCGCAGGCAAACCGCAGGCGGGCGATGTGGCCTTGGTGATCGGCGAAACCTTCGGTCACCTGGGCCAGTCTGCCCTGCTGGCCGAGGCCTTCGGGATCGAGGCGGGCGATGCGCCTTCGGTCGATCTGGACGCCGAAAAGAAGAACGGGGATTTCCTGCGTTCGAACCGCAAGCATGTCCGCGCCGCAACCGACCTTGGCGACGGCGGCCTTGCCCTTGCCGCCTTTGAAATGGCCGAAGGCGCGTGCCTTGGGCTGACGCTGGTGCCGGGCGACATTGCGACGCTGTTTGGCGAGGATCAGGCCCGCTATCTGGTTGCCGCGCCAGAGGCCGGTGCCCGCGCGCTGGAAGCCGCCGCCCTGACCGCTGGCGTGGAAATCATCCGCGTCGGAACCTTTGGTGGCGACAAGGTGACCTTCGGGACCGAAAGCGCCCCGCTGGCCGCCCTGTCCGACCTTTACCGCACCGCCTTTGCCAAGGCGGTTGCCTGATGCTGCGGCTGGCGCGGGCCAATGAGGCGGGCTTTGTCCATGCCCTCTGGACCGCGCCGGATAACGCCCTTTGGCTGGACCCGCCGCAAGGCGACCAGATTGCCGAAGCCATGGCAGAGGGCAATCTGCTGATCTGGGATGCGGGCGGCCCTGCGGGATTTGCCTGCGTCACCAACTGGATGCATGGCGTCTGGTCTTTGCGCGAATTCGCCACCAACCGCCCCGGTATTGGCCGCCCCTTCCTGCGCGCCGTGCTGGACGAGATGTTCGGCCCGCGCGCCGCTCATCGGCTGGGGCTGGACATCACCGCCGACAATGCCCGCGCCCTGCACTTTTTCGAGACGGCAGGTTTCGTGCGCGAAGGGGTCTGGCGCGAATGCTGGCAACGCCCCACGGGCGACTGGGTGGATTGCGTCTTCATGGCCATGCTTGACCGGGAATGGACGAAATGACCCTGCGCCCCGCCACCCCCAGCGATTTTGCCTTCATCCGCCGCCTTGCCGCCGATCCGGCCAATGCCCCCTTCATCACCGATGAGGATGAGACGGCGCTGCAAGCCTATCTGGATGACCCGGATGCCGCGCTGTTGATCTGGCAGGCCGATGGCGCCCGGGGCTATGCGCTGTTCAACGGGCTGACCGACAAGGCCGGATCGGTTGAACTGCGCCGCCTGGCGCTGGATCAGCCCGGCGGCGGGCGGGGCCGCGCCTTTGTCGGCGCGCTGGTGGATCATGCGTTCACGGTCTGGCCCGCCAAGCGCCTGTGGCTGGACGCCAGCGGCGAGAACCTGCGGGCGCAGCACCTTTATGAAACGCTCGGCTTCACCCTGGAGGGCCGCCTGCGCCAGCATTGGTGGCGCCCGGCGCTGGGGCGCGCCGTGGACATGATGCTTTACGGAATGCTACGCGACGAATGGCAGGCCCGTTGACCGCCGGTTGACCCTTGCAGCCCCTGCCCCTTGCGCCTAAATCTGCTGACAGACCAACGGAGCAAGCCATGGCCCTTGAAGCGCGCGACATTGAAAAGCTGATCCGCGAAGCCTTTCCCAATGCGCAGATCGAGGTGCAGGGCGATGACGGCCAGCACTTTTCGGCCGAAGTGATCGACGAGAGTTTCCGCGGCCAGAACCGCGTGCAGCAGCAACGCGCGGTCTATGCCGCGCTGAAGGGCAAGATGGATGGCGCGCATGGAGAGCTTCATGCGCTGGCGCTGACCACCAAGGCGCCGGAGTGATGGACTGGCTTTTGCGACTGATCGGAGAACATTGGGGCGGGACTGTCGCTCTTGTGGCTTTTCCTTTCGTCGTATGGGCCGAATTGTCAAATTATCCGCTGGGGCGGAGCCGAAAACACGAGGAACCAACCAGATGACCGCGCAAGAGCAGATCAAGGATACCGTCGAAAAGAACGACGTGGTGCTGTTCATGAAAGGCACCAAGATGATGCCGCAATGCGGGTTTTCTTCCCGCGTTGCCGGTGTTCTGAACTACATGGGCGTCGATTTCACCGATGTGAACGTGCTGGCTGACGCCGAAATTCGCCAGGGCATCAAGGATTTCAGCGACTGGCCCACGATCCCGCAGCTTTACGTGAAGGGCGAGTTCATCGGCGGTTGCGACATCGTCACCGAGATGACCCTTTCGGGCGAGCTGGATGCCCTGTTCGACCAGAAGGGCGTGAAATACGACAAGGACGCCGCCGACAAGATCCGTGAGGCGAACGCCTGACGGTGGCGTGATCTGAAGCCACATGGCCCGCCATTCCGGCGGGCCTTTTCATTCGGCCTGAGCGCAGCCCGACAGGATCGGTGTTTCGGTTCTGGTCTCGCCGTCGCGCCAGAAAACCGTCGCCTCGGGCCCCTTGGTCCACAACACATAAGCCGAGCCGTCCGAAGGCCAGCCGTATTTCGCGCCCGACCCGCTCTCCTCCTGGTAAAGCACCATCTGGTGCCCCTCGATCTGCATCACGGCGATGCTTTCATCGTCGCTGTTGACAAAGGTTACGGGCAACTCCACCCCGCGCTCGCAATCGAAGCGAACATTGGTGACCTGCATCTCGGCCTGTGCCGCAAGCGGCATCAGGCACAGGGCGAGGGCCAGCCTCATGCCGTCACCTTTTCTTCGACCCGCGCCGCCAGCGCCTCGGCCCGGGCGGCGATTTCGGCCAGCGTTTCGGTCAGTTGCGGCGGGATCACCGGCACTTCGATGCGCACCGGCTCTGCCGCCGGGCGGCCATCCACATCGGCCAGCCGCGCCTTGAGCTGGCGGTTCTCATCTTCCACCGCAGCCGTCTTGTCGGCCAGCATCAGCCCCGCCATCAGCAGCATCCGCGCCTCGGGGATACGGCCCATCTGGGCGATCAGGGGCTGCGCCTCGGTGTCCAGCGCCTTGGCCGCGGCACGCAGGAAATGCTCTTCCCCCGGTTGGCACGAGACGGTGAACGAACGGCCGCCGATGGTGATTTCAATGTCAGGCATGGGACGTCTCTTCGACAATGGGGGTCAGGGCGGCGACGATCTCGGCGATCTCGGCCGCTTCTTCGGCGCGGGCGGCACGCAGGGCGGCCAGTTCGGCTTGCAACTCGGCCACCTTCGCCTCCAGCTCGGCGCGGCCCTCGCCCTCGCGGGCGCGCAGCACGCGCAGACGCTCGTTCAACTGGGCGTTGGTCATTCTTTCTTCGTCCAGCGCGTCGTTCAGGCGGCCAATCTCGACCAACGCGCTTTCATCCACTGGGCCGGTCGCCTCCTGAGGCGAGGCCACGGCCAGCGCCTCGACCCCCTGGCCAATGCGGGCCAGCGCGGCACTGATCCGGCGTTCCAGCTCGGTGATGTCCTGCATGGGGGGTGGTCCCTCTTATTGCGGCGGTTGTCCGGGCCAGCGTCGCGAATCGCACCGCAGCCCGTCAAGAGCGATCTTAGCCGATCCCTTTCGCGCCCGCCGCCCCTTTCGCCCCAAATGGTTGCGGGGCGCGCTTGATCTTGCCGCCATGGCTGTTATGCACCCTGCAACCCAGCTTTCAGAGGAGACGGCTATGGACATCGCAACCCTTCGCGCCAAGCACCCCGATCACTGGATGCGCGCCGCCGCCATCCGCACCCTGACACTGGATGCGGTCGCTGCCGCGAACTCCGGCCATTCCGGCATGCCGATGGGCATGGCCGATGTGGCGACGGTGCTTTTTGAAAAGCACCTGAAGTTCGATCCGAAGGCCCCGCGCTGGCCAGACCGCGACCGTTTCATCCTGTCGGCAGGCCACGGCTCGATGCTGATCTATTCGCTGCTGTATCTGACCGGATATGCCGATGTGACGCTGGACCAGATCAAGAACTTCCGCCAATGGGGCGCCATTACCGCTGGCCACCCGGAATATGGCCATGTTGCGGGGGTGGAAACCACCACCGGCCCCCTGGGTCAGGGCATCGCCAATTCGGTCGGCTTTGCCATGGCCGAAGAGCACCTGCGCGCCCGCTGGGGGGCCAAGGTGCAGGACCATTACACCTATGTCATCGCCGGTGACGGTTGCCTGATGGAAGGCGTTTCCCAAGAGGCCATCGGCATCGCGGGCAAACAGCAACTGTCGCGCCTGATCGTGCTGTGGGACAACAACGGCATCACCATTGACGGCAAGGTCTCGCTGTCGGACATCACCGACCAGAAGGCGCGTTTCGCGGCCAGTGGCTGGGATGTCTTCGAATGTGACGGCCACGACCCCGAAGACATCGACCGCGCCATCACGGCTGCGAAAAAATCGCCCCGCCCGGCGATGATTGCCTGCAAGACCCATATCGCCTTTGGCCATGCCGCGCAGGACACCTCGAAAGGTCACGGCGCGTTGACCGACAAGGCCCAGCTTGCCGCTGCCAAGGAAGCCTATGGCTGGACCGCTGGCCCGTTCGAAGTGCCCGCCGACGTGAAAAAGGCCTGGGAAGGCTTTGGCGCCCGGGGCGCTGCGGCTCACGCCGACTGGACCGCGCGCGTCGCGGCCCTGTCGCCCGCCAAGCAGGCCGAACTGACCCGCATCTTCGCCACCGAGGCGCCCGCCAAGCTGGCCGCCGCCATCCGCGGCGTGAAAAAGGCAGCGGCAGAGGCCCCGGCCAAGCTCGCCACCCGTTCGGCAAGTGAAAAGGTGCTGGCGGCGGTGAACCCGATCATGCCGGAAACCTTTGCCGGATCGGCCGACCTGACGGGTTCCAACAACACCAAAACCGCCGATCTGGGCGTGTTCAGCCCCGAGGACCGCAAGGGCCGTTACATGTACTGGGGTATTCGCGAACATGGCATGGCCGCCGCGATGAACGGTCTGGCCCTGCATGGCGGCGTGCGGCCCTATTCCGGCACCTTCATGGCCTTTACCGATTATGCGCGCCCCTCGATGCGGCTTTCGGCGCTGATGGGTCTGCCGGTGGTCTATGTGATGACGCATGATTCCATCGGCCTTGGCGAAGACGGCCCGACCCACCAGCCGGTGGAACATCTGGCGATTTCGCGTGCGACGCCCAACACCCTGGTCTTCCGCCCCGCCGATCTGGTCGAGGTGGCCGAGGCCTGGGAAGTGGCATTGAGCCAGAAGGCGACGCCTTCGGTGCTGGCCCTGTCGCGGCAGAACCTGATGCCTGTGCGCACCAAGCACACCAACCAGAACATGGTGTCCAAGGGCGCCTATGTGCTGGTCGATGCCACCGCCAAGCGTCAGGTCATCCTGATCGCCACAGGGTCGGAGATTGAGATCGCCATGAAGGCGCGCGACATGCTGGAAGCCGAAGCCATCGGCACCCGCGTGGTCTCGATGCCGTCGATGGAGCTGTTCGCCCAGCAGGACGAGGCCTACCGCAAAAAGGTTCTGCCCGCAGGCCCGGTGCGCGTGGGCATCGAGGCGGGCGTCCGCCAAGGCTGGGACCGCTGGCTGTTGGGTGAGCGTGGCAAGGACGGCAAGGCCGCTTTCATCGGCATGTCCTCGTTCGGCGCCTCGGCCCCCTATGAGCGTCTGTACAAGGAATTCGGCATCACCGCCGAAGCCACCGTGGCTGCCGTTAAGGCAATGCTGTAATCCACGCGCCTAACAGATTGAAAACATGAAAAGGTGCGCGAAACTCGCGCACCTTTTCCACTTCAGGCGAACACGCGCCGCGCCAGCATGATCCGCGCCGCTGTCGTCATCAGGCACAGCGCACCGAAAACCACGGCCATGGGCCGGAACCCCTCTGGCCACAGGCACAGGGCGACAAAGAACAGGATGGTCTCGGCCCCCTCCAGCAGCCCGGCGGAATAGTAAAGCGACTTTTCCCCCTGCGCCGCCGTCGTGATCCCGCGCTTTTCGGCCAGGATCGCAAAGCCCAGAAAGCTCGCGCCGTTCAGGTAAAAGGTCGCCAACAGGAAGGCCGCAGCCACACCATTCGCCGGGTCGCGCAAGGCAAAGGCCAAGGGCACCGCGCCGTAGAAGCCAAAGTCGCAGGTAATGTCGAGATAGCCTCCGAAATCGCTTTTGCCCCGCGCCCGTGCCACCGCACCGTCCAGTCCATCCAGCACCCGCCCCGCCAAAAGCGGCAGCAGCGCAAGCGCCCCTGACGCCCCCACGGCCAGCATTGCCGCAGCCGCCAGCCCCACGGCCAGCCCCGCCAGCGTAACCGCATCCGCCCCCACATGCCGCGCCAGCACCCGGCCCGCCCGGTTCAGAATGGGGTCGATCAGCGGGCGCAGGAAACGGTCAAGCATCTTGCCTCACTTTCTAGTCAGCCGGTTGCCGGGCGGGCTTTCCCTTCGTATCCCTGTGAGATCGACAGGGAAAGGACAGACCATGATCACCCGACGCCAGTTCGGCCAGATGGGCCTTGCCGCCAGCACCCTTGGCCTGCTGCCCCTGCGGGCGCAGGCTGCCGACTGGCAAGCCGTGCTGGACGAGGCCAATGGCCAGACCGTCTGGTGGCACGCCTGGGGGGGCGACCCCAAGATCAACGATTTCATCCAATGGCTGGGCGCCGAAGCCGAGGTGCGCCACGGTGTCAGCATCACCCACGTGAAACTGGCCTCGACCGCCGATGCCGTTGCGCGGGTTCTGGCCGAACAGCAAGCTGGCCAGACCGAAGACGGCGCGGTGGACCTGATCTGGATCAACGGCGAGAATTTCGCCGCGATGAAGGCAAAGGGTCTGCTTTACGGCCCCTTTGCCACCGACCTGCCGAACTGGCCCCTGGTCGATGTCGCGGACAAGCCAGCGGTTGTGACAGATTTCACCCTGCCGACCGAAGGGTATGAATCCCCCTGGGCCATGGCGCAACTGGTGTTCGAATACGATACCGCCCGCCTCGCGACCCCTCCTGCAACGCTGACCGCCCTGAAAGACTGGATCAAGACCAATCCCGGCCGCTTTACCTACCCCCAACCGCCCGACTATCTGGGCCTGACCTTCCTGAAGCAGGTGCTTTATGGCGTGATGAGCGACCCGGCCCGCCTGCAACAGCCGGTTGGCGACAGCTACGGCGCCGACACCGCCCCCCTTTGGGCCTATCTGGATGACATCCACCCCGCCCTCTGGCGGCAGGCTCGCGCCTTTCCCGAAAGCGAGCCCGCGATGGGGCAGCTTCTGGCCGATGCCGAGACCGATATTTCGATGTCATTCAATCCCGGTCGGGCAAGCGCCGAGATTGCCGCGGGCAATCTGGCATCGACCGTCCGCACCTTTGTTCTGCAAGGCGGCACCATCGGCAATGCCTCGTTCGTGGCCATTCCGTTCAACGCCAGCCACCGGGCGGGCGCGCAGGTGGTCGCGAACCTGCTGTTGGAACCTGAAGTCCAGGCCCGCGCCCAAGACCCCAACATCCTTGGCTTTCAGACCGTGCTGAACCTTGCCGCCCTGCCAGAGGACGACAAGAATGCCTTTGCCGGTCTTGAGATGGGCGTTGCAACCCTGTCGCCGCAAGAGCTGGGGCCAAGCCTGCTGGAACCCCATGCAAGCTGGATGGTGAAGATCGGTGAAGACTGGCTGGCGCGCTATGGCGTGGCCAAGTGATCGTGCGGCAGGGCGGCAAGCCGCGGATGGTCAGTGCCTTGCCCTGGCTGGCACTGACCATGTTCGCGCTGCCCATGCTGGCCGGGCTGGTGGTAGGTTTTGCCCCGGCGCTTGACGGCGGATTTGCCGCGCTGGCGGAATGGCGCGGCCTGTCGCGCGCGGTGGCGCTTTCGGCGGGCACGGGCCTTGCCGCGACGGTCGTTTCGCTGGGCCTGACGGCACTTATCGTGGCGATGCTGCACGACCGCCCCGGCTTCGCGCCGCTGCGGCGGATGCTGTCGCCGCTGTTGGCCGTACCCCATGCGGCGGCGGCGCTGGGGCTGGCCTTTCTGCTGGCGCCTTCGGGCTGGATTGCACGCCTGCTGTCGCCCTGGGCCACGGGCTGGCGCCAGCCACCCGATCTGATGACGCTGAACGACCCGATGGGGCTGGCGCTGACGCTGGGGCTGGTTGCCAAGGAAATGCCGTTTCTCTTGCTGATGGCGCTGGCCGCCCTGCCCGCCTGCGCGCCGGCGCCGCGCCTGCTGCTGGGATCTGCCCTGGGCCATGGCCGGCTGTCGGCCTTTGCCGTCGGGGTGTGGCCAGCGCTTTATGCCCGCCTGCGTCTGCCGGTGATGGCGGTTCTGGCCTATGGCATGACCACGGTGGAAATGGCGATGATCCTTGGGCCCGGCCTGCCCCCGACGCTTTCTGTCCAGATTGCCGACTGGCTGAGCGATGCCAGCCTGAGACACTTGCCCGTCGCCTCGGCTGCGGCGATCCTGCAACTTTCGCTGGTGCTGGCGGCAATGCTGTTGTGGCGGGGCGGCGAAGGGCTGGGCCGTGCCCTGCTGCGGGGCCATATCGCGCGCGGGGCGCGGGCCACCGGGACCGATGCCATGGCCACGCGGGCCGCGCAGGGCCTTGGCTTCGGGCTGGCGGGGGTCCTGGCCCTGTCGCTGGCTGGGCTGGCCCTCTGGTCGGTTGCAGGCGACTGGCAGTTTCCGGCGGCGCTGCCACGAGGGTTGACCTTGCAGCCCTGGACACGCGCCCTGCCCGCACTGACCGACAGCCTGTGGTTGACCACTGCCATCGCGCTTGGTGCAACCGGCGTGGCGCTGGCCGTGGTGCTTGCCAGCCTTCAGTTCGAACAAGGGTGGGGCCAGTCCCCCGGCCGCTGGGCCGAACGCACCCTGTATCTGCCCCTGTTGCTGCCGCAGATTGCGGTCATGCCGGGCTTGCAGGTGATCGCCTTGCGCCTTGGGGTCGAGGGCACGCCCCTTGCCGTCATGGCCGTGCATCTGCTGTTCGTTCTTCCTTATGTCTTTCTGTCGCTGGCCCCCGCCTTTCGCGGCTGGGACCACCGCCATGGCCTGACCGCCGCCACCCTGGGCGCAAGCCCGGCGCGGATCTTCTGGCGCTTGCGGCTGCCGATTCTGCTGGGGCCGGTGCTGACGGCAGCGGCCCTGGGGGTCGCGGTCTCGGCCGGGCAGTATCTGCCGACGCTGATGGTCGGCGGTGGCCGCGTCGGCACCCTGACGGTCGAGGCCGTGGCCTTGTCGTCGGGCGGCAACCGGCGTCTGATCGGCGCCTTTGCGATCTCCCAACTGGCGCTGCCTGCGCTGGCCTTTGCCCTTGCTCTGGCCGTGCCGCGATGGGTCTTTGCCAACCGCCGCGCCCTGCTGGCCGAGGCGGAAAGATGAGCCCCGCCGATGGCCTCGTCCTGCAAGATCTGACCCTTTTTCACGGGACAGACGTGCTGGCGCACCTTGATCTCGCTGTTCGTCCCGGCGCGGTTCTGACCGTGATGGCGCCCTCTGGCGCGGGGAAATCCACACTTCTACGGGCGTTGATCGGCGCTTTGCCCGCCGGGTTTCACGCGACAGGGCGCATTCTGCTGAACGGGCGGGATGTGACCGCCCTGCCCACCGCCGCGCGCCGGATCGGCCTTCTGTTTCAGGACGACCTGCTGTTTCCGCATTTGTCGGTCGGCCAGAACTTGCTGTTCGGCCTTGCGCCCGGTGGCACGCGCAACCAGCGCCGGGAGCGGATTGAGCAGGCGCTGGCCGCGGCCGGGCTGGCAGGTTTTGCCACCCGCGACCCCGCCACCCTGTCGGGCGGCCAACGGGCGCGGGTTGCGCTGCTGCGCGCGCTGCTGGCAAACCCCGAGGCCCTGTTGCTGGACGAACCGTTTGCCCGCCTTGACGCCTCTTTGCGTGCGCAAATCCGTCAGGCAACCTTCGATGCGACGCGCCACCTGCCGGTGATCCTGGTCACGCATGACGCAGCCGATGCCGCAGCGGCGGGCGGCCCGGTTCTGTCGCTATTCGGTCAGCAGGTCAGCCCCTAGCGCGCCAGCGACAACTCTGCGCGCAAACCACCCAGCCTTTCGGAATCGAGCAAACGCAGCGCCCCGCCGTGACTGCGCGCGACATCGGCCGCGATCGAAAGGCCCAGTCCGACGCCCGCCCCCATGTTCGGATCACGCGCGACGTCCAGCCGACGAAAGGGCTGGATCGCCTCTTCCCGCTGTTCCTTGGCAATGCCCGGACCGTCATCTTCCACCACGAAGCGCAGCGCACGGTCGGTGGTGCTCAGCGAGACCTCGATCTTTTGTCCATAGCGTTGCGCATTGCCGATCAGGTTTTCAAGCGCCCGTCGAACCGCCTGATCGCGCAACCTTATCTGCCCCCCTGGCCAATCCAGCGCCCCTACCGTCACCGCGCGGCCATTGAGAGAGGCCATTGCAGCCACCTCGCGCAACAGGGCGACCGGATCGACGGGGGCGGCCTCTTCCATGGCATCGCCTCTGGCAAAGGCCAGAAACTCATCCACCATCCGCTCCATCTGCTGCACGTCGCGCCCCAGCGCCGCCGTCTCCTCATCCTCGGGCATCAGGGACAGGGCCAGTTTCATCCGCGTCAGCGGTGTGCGCAGGTCGTGGCTGACCCCCGACAGCATCATGGTGCGCGTCTCGATCTGCCGCTCGATCCTTGCACGCATGTCCAAAAAGGCATTTCCCGCCGCCCGCACCTCGGTGGCCCCGCGCGGGCGATAGGGCACCGTCTGCCCCTTGCCAAAGGCCTCTGCCGCGCGGGCCAGCCGGGTGATCGGGGTCAACTGATTGCGCAGAAACACATAGGCAACCGCCGTCATCAGTGCCGAAGCCAGCATCATCAACACCAAAAGCTGATGCGGGTTCGAGGCAGAGACCCGGCGGCGATCCAGCAATACCTCCATCTCTCCATGCGGTGTGGCGAACCAGGCCTGCACCGCCCGGCTGTCAGAGGTCAGGTCCACCACCTGCAACTCGGGCAGCCGGCTGCGCAGCGTGTCAATCACCACCCGCCCCGACCAATCCCAGTATTCCCGGCTGTCGGCGGCCGGAACCGCCCGCCCCGGCAAGGCGACCTGCAACTCCAGCGCCGCACCGATCTCGGCCGCCCGGTGCTGTGCCGCCGCGATACCGGGTTCTTTTGTCACCTCATCCAGCAAATGACGAATCTCGATGGCGATGCTGTCGCTCATCTGGCGGGTCACGCCTTCGAAATGGCGCTGGATGAAGATGGTTGCGACGATCAACTGGATCACCACCACCGGCAGGATCAGGATCAACGCGGCCCGGCCAAACAGGCCATGCGGCAAAAGGGGCTTGAGGCGCAGGGACATGGGCGCAACACTAGCGCCGTGACGGGCACAGGGAAAGGGCAGCCAATGACGGAAACGCACGTTCGGCTGGTCCGTGCCCCAAACCCTTCGCCCATGACCCATACCGGCACCAACACATGGCTGGTATCGCGGGGCAATATGGTGGCGGTGATCGACCCCGGCCCCGACCTGCCAGCGCATCAGACGGCCATCCTCGCCGCTCTGGAACCGGGAGAGCGGATCGGGGCGATCCTGGTCAGCCATGCCCATCTGGATCACTCTGCCCTCGCGCCTTCGCTGTCACAGGCCACCGGCGCGCCGGTGCTGGCCTTTGGCCCTGTCGGGGCCGGTCAGTCCGCCCTGATGGCGCGCCTGCAAGCCCAGGGACTGACCGGCGGAGGCGAGGGGCTTGACCACAGTTTCACCCCCGACCAACACCTGGCCGATGGCGAGCACCTGCACCTTGGCTGCCTGAGGATCGAGGTCTTGCACACCCCCGGCCACAGCGCCAACCATCTGTGCTTTGCCACCGAAGGGCTGCTGTTCTCCGGCGATCTGGCGATGGGCTGGGCCAGTTCGCTGATCTCTCCTCCGGACGGGGACATGGGGGCCTACATGGCCTCGCTGCGCCGCCTTATGGCGCGCGACTGGCGGCAGATGCTTCCCGGCCATGGCCCTGCCGTCGAGGCCCCGTTGACCCGCCTGCAAGATCTGTACCGGCACCGCGAAGCCAGAGAGGCCGAGGTTCTTGCCGCCCTGACGCCAACCCCCGCCGATGCCGCCACCCTTGCCCGCGCCATCTATCGCGACACGCCACCCGCGCTTCTGCCCGCAGCCGAGCGCAATGTTCTGGCGCATCTCCTTGATCTGGCAGACAGAAATTTCGTCACCGCCCCTTCCCCCCTCTCTGCCCGATCGGTCTTTCGCCGGATGTGACATCCCGACGAAATTTCTGCGCATCACCCCCTTGCCGCCCCCGAAACCCGCCGCTATACAGCGCCCGTGTTCCGGCGTAGCTCAGCGGTAGAGCAGTTGACTGTTAATCAATTGGTCGTAGGTTCGATCCCTACCGCCGGAGCCATAACTTCCTGAAATCGTTAGATAGTTATGGCATACAATTGTATGCGTCCGAGCCGTCCGAATGCGTCCGAGTCGGACGGAAAAGTCAATTGCTGCTGGGTGAAACGACAAAGGCCGGGGCGATGCCCGGCCTTTTGCTTTTGAGGTTTGAGTCTTTCAGACGGGCTGCGGATAGTCAGTCATGGTTGCCCCCGTGCGGATTGTATTCGCCCTCGTCAACCTCATCGAGGGCGGCGAGCGCGAAGATCACGACCAGGCCGACGCCAGCGGCCAGGATGATCGAGCCGAAGAACAGGCCAAAGGCGGTGGCCAGCATCATTCCACCCCCTCCTTGCAGGGCCTGCAAAGCCGGTTGCCCGGACCGAAGCTGTTGAACGGCTGGCCACAGCACAGGCAGGCGCGGCGTGTGATGGGCCGCAGGCGGCGCTGGACGCCCGGCAAGGCGGCAATCGCATTGCCCGCGCTGGTGTAGTGGCCGGGTTGCGCTCGACCATCCGCCAGCACGCGGTAAGAGCCGCCGAGGCCGACGATCGACAGGTCGCTCACCGCCCGCACTCCTTTCCCACCGGCACGGCCCGCTCGCAGGCTTCGCGCGCGGCCGCCTTGCTGACCCCATCGCGCAAGATCACCACATAGCCGCAGCCGCAGTGCAGCACGCCCATGGGGTTGCCTTCGCGCGGGCTGGCCTTGGGTTCCGGCGCGGGCGGGTTGCCGCCGCCGAGATCTTCCCCGTTCGGGCCGGTCCAGCTTCCGTCCGGGTTCTGTGTGCTGCCGGGGATAGCCCCTGCAGCAGTCGCGAAAAGGGCAAGCGTGGCCGTGGCGGCCAGCATCATGCGGCGCATGTCAGTTTCCTTTCGGTTGGGGATTGGGGACGGATAGCAATTGCTTCCGCCAAAAATCGAGGTCGGCCGCCGTGCCCTGCCAGGTGACGGTGCCGATGCGCAGTTGAAGGATGGCGATCATCCCTTTTTCCTTCCTGCTTTGGGGGCTTTCACCGCCGCGATCGCGCGGCTGGCGGTTTCGAAACTGGCGGGCATGTAGGTTTCGCCCAGCAGAGGATTGACGGCGGCCGAGTTGCCCAGGACGTCACCCACGTCGTCGCGGCTGGCGCCGCCAGCACGGGCCAGAACGCCGAAGGTTCGGCGCAGGTCGCGGAATTGCAGGCTGGCGATGCCGGGGCAGTTGCCTTTCTCGGGGTCGGCCGCCCAATCGCGCACCGCGCGCCAGCGCACGTTGAACAGCGTTTCGCTGTAGGGTTGGCCGGTCGCCTCGTCGATCAACAGCAGATCCTGCGGCTGGCCGCCGTGGCTGGTATCGGCCAGGACCGCGCGCAGCTGGGGGACCAGCGCGGGATTGACCATCATCACCCCGTCATTGCCCCGCTTTTGCCGGCGCAGCTTCCACACCCAGACCTTGCTGGCCTGCCACGGCTGCAAGGTGAAGGCCCCGCGCTTGGCCAGCCGTATGTCGGTCTGCCGCTGGCCCTGATAGATCGCCAGCCGGATCGCCAGCCCCATGGCCTTGAGGCCCAGCTTGTCTGCTCCATCCAGCAGGGCGGCAAGTTCCTGTTCCGCACCTGCGCGCGACCGGGGATCGGGCGTGACCACCTTGAGCCGATAACACGGGTTGGTGTTTTCCGGCCGCCATTCCAGTTCTTCGGCATGGCTGAACAGGATGGACATCATTCGGATCAGCGCCTGCGCCATCCGGGTGCCCTTGGAATTGAACAGGGTCTGATACCAGGCCTTCATCGTCGCCTTGTCGAAGTCGATGGCCCGATAGGCCCCCCACTTGTCCGACACCTGCAACATCAGGACGCCATAGCTGGTGCGGGTTTTCTCGGCGAGATTGGCCTGGAAATGCGGGCTGGCCTTATAGTCGGCAATCAGATCGTCGATCGTGCGGCTGGCGCGGCGGGCCTTTTGCGTGGCCTTGCCGCCCTTGGCCTGCGCCTCGACCACCTGTTTGTTCAGCTTTGTGGCCTGATCGCGCGACCAGGACATGCGGTTGAAGTCCAGGTCCACCACCGCAAACCCCAGCTTGCGTGCCTCTGGCGTGGGTTCCCACCAGACGCGGATCGACCCATCGGAGCGCGCCCGCTGGCGCAGACCAACAGGGGTTTTCGGCTTGCGCCCGGTGGTGGGTTTACGCGCCGATGCCATCAGTGCTGCCTCGCCGCCATTTCCTGCGCAACGCTGGCCCAGCTGGATTTGATCTGCTCTTTGGCGTCATTTGCGATCGCATCGGCAAGCGCGAGCGCAAGCTCGATCGGATGGCCGCCGGATTGCATGAGCGCGCCGCAGAGCGACGACAACAGGATCGAGATGATCTCCGGACCTTCTTCCGGCTCCGCCTCGATAAGATGCTCGGCCATCTTCCAGGCGATAATTGTGAATTTGCTCATGCGCGTCTTGCCTCTTCCAACAGAAACACATTCGGCCCCATCGGGCGCTCTGGCGGGGGCAGGTCGCGGGGGCGGCCCTGCGCCTCCAGCCAGGCGAGCACCTGGTTGGTTCGCCAGCGCATCGGGCGGGCGCAATGGGGCAGCGGTTCGGGAAAGCCCAGATCCTCGATCATGTGTTCGCGCTTGGCACGGAACAGCGGCACGGTGGTGCCGATCATCAGGGCCACCTGGTCGGTGGTGATAATGGCCGGGAACTGCATTACAGCCGCCCCTCGCCCACATAGCCCCAGCGCGCGACCGAGGCGTCGAACGCGGTGCGTTCGCGCGCATCGAGGGCGTCGGCCAAATCGGCCACGGCCACGCGGGCGGCGATGAAAAGGCAGGTCCAGCCGCCAAGGGCCAGGGCAATGCCAAGAAGATCCATGCTGTCCCCCATTTCTGGGTATGGCGGCCTGCCACACGCGGCCGCGCTGTTCTTGGTTTCCGGGGAGACGGCGAGCAGCTCGCCCCATGCGGCCCCGGCCAGCGATGACGTCAGCCCGAGGCGGGCAGAAGCGAGGGCGGCGCAGCGGGCATCTGCCCATGACCGACGGTGATGTAGAGCGCACGGGCGCAGTCATAGACAAAGCGGCCGCGGTCCTGCATTCGCGCCACCGGGGGCAAGTGTTCCACCTGCCCGCCCAGCGAGGCGGCGCTGTCCGCGACCTGGCGGCCCCATGTCATCATGCAGGCGCAGGCGACCCGAAAACCTTCCAGTTGTTCGGGCGTGAGGGTGCCATGTTCGGGGAGCAGGTCAGTCATGACGGCACCACAAGGCCGAAGGGCAGCCGCAGGGTGCGCGCCTGCACCCCCTGAAAATAGCGCGGGCCATCGCGCCGCACGCCCGGCAGGCGCAACAGCGCGGCAAACAGGGACGCGCCCGCCCAAGGCGTCGAGGCGAACCAGCGGCGCAGAACGGGAATGGCCGTGGCGCTGGCCAGCAGCACATCGCCATTGTCGGCCACGCGCAGCCCCGCCATCGCCAGCCTGACGTTTGCCTGTTCGCGGGTTGCCGGATCATGGGCGCGCAACAGCCAGTCTTCCACCACCTGCGGCTGACCGTTCCAGCCGAACCAATCCTGCGACCGCAGATGTTCCAGCGCGTGGGCGGCCTGCGCCTCTTGCGTATAGCTGGCGGGAACGACATCGAGGCAACGGCAGCCCTGCCCGGCCAGCGACATGGCATCTTCGCGCGCCGCCCGTTCATCGGCGGCGGCAACGGTCAGCCGCCGCGTCTGGCGTTCCTCAATCGTGACATACCAGACCTGCATCAGCGCGCCGCCGCCGGCAGGATGATGACGTTCGACAGATCGACCACCACAGGCAGCTCCGCCATGGCGGCGCGGCGTTGCGCCAGTTCGTCAAACAGCGGGCCGACCGTGCTGACCAGCCATTCAACCTCGGCCTCGGTCGCAAGGCTGTTCGGGGCGTCATGGGCTATGCGGCGCAGCACTGCCAGCGTGCGGTCATCCACCGGATGGGGCCGGGCGTTCGGGACGGTTACGGGAAAGGACATGAGGCAACTCCTGTGCAAGCGGAATGCACAAGAGTTATGGGTGATTACCTCACACTGTCAAGCACAGTGTGAGGTTGAACCTCACAAATTATCGCGGTCACGCTCGATCTGCTTTGCCATCCGCACAATATCTGCGGTCAGGATCACATAATGAACCAACGGCGGCAGGGCCAATATGCCAAGGAACCAATAGATGTCATCCCGGTACAGCCTGCCAACGAACCTAGGGGCAAAGCCCACGGCCACCAGGTAACCAGCCCCAACGGCAACGATCAGGGCAGCAGCAAAAGCGAAAATCGTGGCGATGGGGAATGTTCCGTCACTTGGCTTGCGTTGTGCCAGCCACTTCATGCCTTCGATGTTCACAGCCATGGTCATGGCGAACATACAAAAGGCCGAAACGACAGCAGCAAGCAGTGCGCCCAGAACTGTCATGCTTTCCCTGAACATGAATTCAGGCATGATCTTGAAAAACAGGAATGAAATGAAGGCGTAAATAATCAACAGCATCAAAACCTCCAGCTAGCAGCAACCTTTCCGCGTATGACGACATTGACCCCATCGACGACATAGACCCTGCCTTCAGCCGGGTCCGCGCTGGCCGAGACCAGCACAGGGGGTTCAAAGCGGCGCAGCACAGTGGTGGCGCCGCGCGGGTTATAGATCTGCGCAACAACTACATCACCCGCCTTCACTCGATCTGCGGCGTGGGTGTCCAGCAGGAAGAAATCGCCATCGAGCAACCCATTCAAGGCCATTGCCCCTGATTTGACCCGCCAAAGATCAACGCCGGGCCGTTCGCCCATGGCCTGTGCGACTGTACGAATTGCCGTCACGTCCTGCTGCGTTGGCCCTGGAAGCCATACAGCAGCATCGCTTTCCGCAAAGCCCGGTCCAAGCGACTGAGCCGTCGGCGCGTCGGCCAGCCCGGCCCTTTCCAGAATTGTCGCCAGAGGAACCTGAAGAATTTCGGCGAATGATCTGGCGTGATCCATCGTCATGGGCTGCGCACCATTGAGAATGCGCGAGATCACAGACCTGTCGCGACCAATCGCCGCCCCAAGATCATAACTCGTAACTCCCAGCTCGCGCTGGCGCTTTTTGAACCACGTCACATCCATTCGCACGAGGTAGGAGGTAATTACCTCACACCAAAGCGCAATGGATGCACACATGCCTCACATTTTTCTTGCCAGCAGCACAGTGTGAGCTATATCTCGCGTCATGGGTAATCACTGCACACCACTGGAAGTATGCCAGCGCCTGATCGAAAAGATCGGCGATTTCGGCATTATCGAGACGATCGGCACGATCTGCGGCATTCATCCCAAGTCGCCCTACCAGTGGCGCGACGCGCAGGGGTTGCGTGCCGCAGGCGACATTCCCTTTGCCAGCCACATGCGCCGCCTGCTGGCCCATTCCGCCGCGCACCAGCTGGGCCTGACCGCCGAACACCTGATCTGGGGCGCGGACGAGGCCGAGGTCGAGGCCATTCTGGCCGCCCGCCCGCCCCGGCTGGAGGCGGCGGAATGAGCGAACGTATGCCCGCCCTGACCGCTGCCCTGTCGGTCGCCATGTCGGCGCGCACCGGCAGCCTGACGCAGCACGCGGTCGATGACCTGCGCACCAAGGGCGAAGAGCTGTTGCCGCGTGGCGATGATCTGCGGTCGGCGATCCTGTCGTTCGCCACGCGCTACGAACAGCTGAAGCGCGACGCTGTGGCCCTGAAATACCTGGGGGAGGAATTGCAGGGGGCACTTGGCCAGGCGCTGAACCCTGAAGCCCCGGCGTTGCGCGAGCGGAGGGACATCGATGGCTGACGAACCCCTGTATCGCGTCGAGGATTTCAGCCTGGAGGAGGCCCCGCGCCACCTGCGCACCGCCGCCGCGATGGGGCCGGTTGTCTGCCTGACCATTAACAACAGGGCGGCGCTGCGGCTGGCCCGCTTGATCGAGCGCGACAGCGCAGGCGCGCGCATTGTGGTGGTCGAGACCGAAAAGCCCCTGCCCCGTTGGGCGGTTGTCTTCTGGTCGTTGTTCATCGCGGTGCAGGTTTATGCCCTGCTGGAAGGCCCGGCCCGCGCGCTGGCCGCTGTGATCATCGGGGGCGTGCAATGACCGCCGCCCCCGTCTTTACCCCTGCGCACAAGGTGGTCATCGATTGCATGACCTTTCTGACCACCGAGGTCTTCGCCGATGATCGGCGCCCGCTGGTGCTGGATCTGCTGGCCGAGGCGCTGCCCCATGCCACGCCTTTGGGCCAACCTGCGATTGACGGGTTGATCCATGCCGCAGGGCCGCTGCTGAAGGCGGGCCGCGCGATGGCCGACAGCGGCGACCCCGAGCGCGGAATTCATTGGTGCCGCGCCATGGGCGCCGCCGATCAGGCGCTGACCACCTTCGCCTGGGCACGGCTGGCCCAATCTGCCGACGATTTCCGCAACCGCCTAACGGAGTAGCCTCATGACCCGTCCGACCCTTGACCGCCTGAGTTTGCAAGACCTGGACGACCTGCTGGTGAGCCTCGATGCGCTGAAGCGCGCGGGTGACGTGGTGGTCGAGCTGGGCATGGTGCCCGTGTTCTGCGCCATGCCGGGCCAGCCCATTGCCATGACGCTGGACGAAGTGATGCCGCCAATCGACCAGCAGCTGGGTATCGACCTCTCGTCCCAGCCCGACGAAACTGCTACCTACATCGTCACCGGCGCCGCCGATGGCCCGCTGACCTTTACCGAAATCACAGATCCCGCGCCCGGTCCCGCAGTTGAGGCTGCTGCGGTTGACCCAGCGCAGGACAGCGGCGGCGGGGATGTGCAAATCCCTGCCGCCGCGACGCTGGTTGAAACCATCGAGATGCCCGAACCTCTTGCCGCCGGGGCTGAGTATGAGGGCATGGCCGCCGCGCAACCGGACACTGGCGCGGCGGCCACCGCTGTTGCCCGGCCTGCGGCCTGGACCCCGGAAGAGGATGAAAAGCTGGTAAGCCTGGTCGCGCTTGGCATTGTCGGGGGCAAGGTCAAGCAGCAAGCCGTTGTCACCGCCGCGCACGAGTTGGGCCGCCCCTTCGAAGGCACCCGGTTTCGGCTGCATACCAAGCTGGCCGACCGCCTGACCGCCAAGATCGAAAGCCTGCGAACGGATGCTGTTTCGCGGCTGATCGACACCCACCAACCAGACCCTCAACCGCCTGTCCCCACAGTCCCCGCGGTTGAGCCAGCGTCGGGGGCGCCCTCCTCTCCCGCCCCCGACGCGCCAGTTGACATGGCCGCCCAGGCCGACCCGTCGCCGATCGAGGCGCATCTGCTCGGCCTGCCCCGCAAGGGCGGCTGGACGATGGAGCGCGACCACGAGCTGCTGGAACTGATCTGCGCCGGCTGGGCCATGCCCGAGATTTCGGCGGAAATGTCCATTCCGGCTGGCGATCTGAAAGCGCGGTTCGACCTGCTGTCTGGCCTGCATCGCAATGCCGATGACAAGCTGGTGCGCCGCTGGTCCCGTGACGAGCTGCTGGCCGCGCTGACCCCATGGGTGAAATCGCAGGCGGCGGAGTAAGGCCATGGTCAGTTTCATGCAGCGCATGTCCTTGGCCCAGCTTCCGCGCCTTATGGCGGCGGGCCTGCCCTCGATCTGGATGCCATCAGTTTCTGAGGTGCCAGTTTTCCACTTCAACCGCCCGCCCTTTGGCACGTCCAGCCGCACCGTCGCGCAGGATCGTCGCGCCGCCGCCAAGGCACGCGCCAAGAAGCGGGCCAAGCGGCACGGGCAGGCCTGACACCATGCGCCAGCAGGTCAGCATCGAGGACATCAAGGACCGGCTGCTTGCGCAGCTGGATACCGTGGTGCATCGCTATGCGCCGCCTGCCAAGGGCAGCCACACCACGCATGGCCGGTATTTCACGCTGAACCCCGGCCGGGCCGACCGCAATGTCGGCAGCTTTTGCATCCACATGGGTGGCCCGCGCGCCGGGCGCTGGAAGGATTATGCCAGCGGCGAGGGGGGTGACATCCTTGACCTGATCCGCATTTCGTGCAGCACCGATGCCACGGGTGCGATCCGCGAGGCCCGCGCCTTTCTGGGCCTGGACACCGAAAGCCCCGAGCTGCGCCGCCAGCGCGACCAGGCGGCGGCCGAGGCCAAGCGCCGCCGGGCCCAGGACGAAGCCGCCCGCAAGCGCGCCGAGGACAAGGCCCGCAAGCGCGCCGAAGGCCTGTGGCTGTCAGCGCGCGAGGATGTGCAGGGCACGCCGGTTGACCATTACCTGCGCGGCCGCTCGATCGACCTGACCACCCTGCCCCATCCGCCCCGTGCGATCCGGTTTCATCCGGAATGCCGGTATTACGAGACGGTGGAGCTGGAAGACCCGGAAACCGGCGAGGTGCGTGAAGAAACCCGCTGGCGGCCGATGCCCGCCATGGTCACGGCAATCGCGCGCGGCACCGGCATTGTGGATTGCCACCGCACCTATCTGGCGCGCGACCCGGCCACCGGCCTGTGGGGCAAGGCCCCGGTCAAAGCGGCGAAAAAGGTGTTCACCGATTACACCGGCGGCAGCATTCGCCTGTGCGGCGAACTGGGGCCGCGCGGTGGCGAGCTGAAGCTGCGGCAGGCCCCGCAGGGCGCCACCGTCTGGATTACCGAAGGCATCGAGAATGCCCTGTCGCTGATGATGATCCGCCGCCTGCGCGGCCAGCCCCCGGCGTTCGTGGTGGCGGCGGGCAGCATCTGGAACATGGCGAACACCGAACTGCCCGACACGATCGGCCAGGTGGTGTTGATCGCCGACAGCGACGAGGCCGAAGAGGCGCGCGCCATGCTGCGCCGGGCCGAAGCGTTTCACGCCAGCAAGGGCCGCATGGTCCGCACCTGGAAAAGCACAATCCCCGGCGAGGATCTGAACGACGCCCTGCGCCGGGCCATGAAAGAGACCGAGGGGGCAGCATGATAGATGACATTGCAAAATTCGGGCGCCTCATCCTCGACCTAACTGATCGCGGTGGGCCATTAGTCCGCTCTCGTGTTCTGGAGGTGTTCTCGGATGAAGGGGGAAAGGTTCGCCTCACCTTGCGGCCTGTTGATCGGGATGACGGATTTTTCTATCGGTCGATTGGAAAGCATGACTGCGCCAAGCTGGGTTTGATTGTGGCTGGCGACGTGCTGGAACGCAGCCCCGACGATCTGGAATGGCGGCGGGTGGCCTAATGACGTGGCTTCTCGTCCTCTACCTGACCGGCCCGGCACAGACCGTCACCCTGCCCGTTGGCCTGATGATCAACGAAGAGGCCTGCAACGTCGCGGGCCTTGGCATGGCCGCCGTGCTGGAACACCAGGTGCCTCACCTGTCGGTCACATGGGCCTGCGCCCCGCAGGTGGCGGCATGAGCAACGGTTACGGCAGCTATTGGACCACACGCGAAGCCGACATGGCGGCGCATGATGCCTGCCCCCCCCTGCTGCGCCATGCGATGAACTATGCCGTCAGTCCGATGGCATCGGTGCCGCTTTTGAACGCTTGGCGGACGGGCATCCCGGAGCGCGAGTTGATCGGCTACATCCAGTCCTGCGATCGCCGCAACACACGCAAGACCTACGGCCCCACCCACCCGGAGGCCGCGCGTGACTGACGAGGCCCCCAACGACGACTGGTTTGACAACCCTGCCCCGCCGCCGCGATCCCTCGACCCCGCGATGACGCGGCCCGAGGCGGCCGAAGCACCCAAGCCAAAGGCCAAAGGCAAGGTCACCCCCCTGCGCCCCCTCGATCAGCTCGGGGCCGAACTGGACAGCGCGCCGGTCACCGCCACGCTGCCCGCCGGCGGCGGTGC
>DDEX01000013.1 GCA_002336845.1 Rhodobacteraceae bacterium UBA1943 | reverse complement strand
TCGGGATAGCTGACCCAGTAGGGCGCGGGGATGATCACCTCATCGCCCGGATTGCAGGTCGCCATCAGCGCGTTGTAGAGGATCTGCTTGCCGCCGGTGCCGACGGTGATCTGGTTCGGCGCATAGGTCAGACCGTTCTCGCGCTTGAACTTCTCGCAGATCGCCTTTTTCAGCTCGGGGATGCCATCGACGGCGGTATATTTGGTCTTGCCCTGATCAATCGCGCGTTTGGCCGCGTCCTTGATGTTCTGCGGCGTGTCGAAATCCGGCTCGCCCGCGCCAAGCCCGATCACGTCGCGCCCCGCGGCTTTCAGTTCCTGCGCCTTGGTGGTGACGGCGATGGTGGGCGAGGGTTTGACACGGGCAAGGGTATCGGACAGGAAGGCCATGGCACGCTCCGGCAAGGGTTCGCCGGGGTTCTAGGCTGCGTTCGGGCATGGGGCAAGGGGAGAAGGCGATGGAGACGGCAGAGGCGCGGCTGAAACGAATGGCGATGCGGTCGTGGCGGCGGGGCACCAAGGAAATGGACATGGTGCTTGGCCCCTATGCCGACGCGCATCTGGCTGCCATGGACGAGGCGGCGCTGCAAACCTATGACGCGCTGCTGGATGAGAACGACCAGGACCTGCTGCCTTGGGTGCTGGGCCAGGCCGAACCGCCCGCGCATCTGGCTGGGCTGCTGGCCGAAATCTCGGCCTTTGCCAAGACCCGACTGGCGCGCAACTAAGGCGCCGAAGTTTACGCAATCTTTCCGAATCCTCCGCAAACTGGTCGAAATCTGCCTGTCTGCGGAGTGACCCATGACGATGCACGCCCCCTTGCTTGACGGGACCGAAAAGGCCCTGATGGCCGCCTATCTTGACAACCTCGCGCTGGTCGAACGGCTGCACCGGCTGCTGCTGGATGTGATCAAGGATGAGTTCGAGCGGCTGGGGGTGCTGGAAATCAACTCGGTCCAGGCGCTGCTCTTGTTCAACATCGGCGAGAACGAGGTGACGGCGGGCGAGTTGAAGTCACGCGGGTATTACCAGGGCTCGAATGTCAGCTATAATCTGAAAAAGCTGGTCGAACTGGGCTATATGCACCATCAGCGGTCCGAGGTGGATCGCCGCTCGGTCCGGGTGCGGCTGACGGAAAAGGGGCGCCGGGTGCGCGGAATGCTGGCCGACCTGTTCGGCCGCCATGCCGAGGGGCTGATGAAGCGCGGCCTTGTGGACAACAAGGCGATGGATGACATGAACCAGGCGCTGCGCCGTATTGAGCGGTATTGGACCGATCAGATCCGATATATCTATTGATGCGACACAGGCCAGCGTCGCGGCGGGGGTTTCACACCCCCGCACCCCCGTGGGATATTTAAAGAAGGGGAAGGCCAAGCCGACGCGGAGCCTTTTGGCCGGGCTGCGATCTGGCGCGGATGCCAAGGACAGGAGCGGGCACAGCCCCTTTATAATCCCGCCCGTCATGAAGGGCGCCCCCCCGCATCGTCGGCAACAGCATGGCGGGCAAGTGCAAGCAAACGCCTTCACGGCAGAATTTGCCGTTACCCCCTTCCCTTGGCCGATTTCCTTCGTATAGTCGCGCCCATGACCATGGACCAACATATCGCCAATGCCGAGGGTGCCGTTCGCGCCCCTGCTGCGATTTCTGTCGGCCTGTCGCTGCTTCTTCTTAGCTGCCTCTGAGCGTGCCCATGGGCGCGACCGCTCGGAGGTGACCAGCGCCCTGGACTGCAAGCTAAGAAACCCCAAGGAATTCCGAGATGACCGACAAGACCACGCAACCCCGCGTAATGATTTTCGACACCACCTTGCGCGATGGCGAGCAATCGCCCGGCGCGACCATGACCCATGAAGAAAAGCTGGAGATTGCCGGCCTGTTGGACGAGATGGGCGTCGATGTGATCGAGGCGGGCTTTCCGATTGCCTCGGAGGGCGATTTCGCCGCCGTATCCGAAATTGCGAAACGGGCGAAGAACAGCACGATCTGCGGTCTGGCGCGGGCGAACTACAAGGATATCGACCGCTGCTGGGAGGCGGTGAAGCACGCGGCCTCGCCCCGCATCCACACCTTCATCGGCACCTCGCCCCTGCACCGCGCCATCCCCAATCTGACCATGGACCAGATGGCTGAGCGTATCCACGAAACCGTCACCCACGCCCGCAACCTGTGCGACAATGTGCAATGGTCGCCGATGGATGCCACGCGGACCGAGCATGACTATCTGTGCCGGGTGGTCGAGATTGCGATCAAGGCCGGAGCGACCACGATCAACATTCCCGATACAGTCGGTTATACCTACCCCTTCGAAAGCGCCAAGCTGATCGCCATGCTGCTGGAGCGGGTTCCGGGCGCCGACAGCATCATCTTTGCCACCCATTGCCACAACGATCTGGGCATGGCGACAGCCAACAGCCTGGCTGCGGTCGAGGCGGGCGCGCGCCAGATCGAATGCACCATCAACGGCCTTGGCGAGCGCGCGGGCAATACCGCGCTGGAAGAGGTTGTGATGGCTTTGCGGGTCAGGAATGACATCCTGCCCTTCCGCACCGGAATTGATACCACCAAGATCATGCACCTGAGCCGCCGGGTTTCCACGGTGTCGGGCTTTGTGGTGCAGCCGAACAAGGCCATCGTCGGCAAGAATGCCTTTCTGCACGAAAGCGGCATCCATCAGGATGGCGTGCTGAAGAATGTCGAGACGTTCGAGATCATGCGGCCCGCCGACATCGGGCTGAATGAAAAGAACATCGCCATGGGCAAGCACTCCGGCCGTGCCGCGCTGCGGTCAAAGCTGCGCGAGCTGGGCTATGAACTGGCCGACAACCAATTGAACGACGTCTTCGTGCGGTTCAAGGCGCTGGCCGACCGCAAGAAGGAAGTCTATGACGAAGACCTGATCGCGCTGGTCGCGGATGAGCAGACCAACGATGCCCATGATACGCTGGTTCTGAAGAAGCTGCGGGTGGTCTGCGGCACCGAAGGCCCGCAAGAGGCCGATATGGTGCTGACCATCGACGGGGTGGACCATCACATCGACGCCACTGGCGACGGGCCGGTCGATGCCGCGTTCAACTGCGTCAAGATGCTGTTCCCCCACAAGGCGCGCTTGCAAGTCTATCAGGTGGCCGCCGTGACCGAGGGCACCGACGCACAGGCCACGGTTTCGGTGCGGCTGGAAGAGGACGGGCGGATGGTTACCGGCTCTTCGGCCGACACCGATACCATCGTCGCCAGCGCGAAAGCCTATATCAATGCGCTTAACCGGCTGATCGTCCGGCGCACGAAAACCGCGCCAGACAGTGACGTCAAATCGATAAACTACAAGGATGCCGGCTAAGGCAGCCCATTTCTGCGGCGGAATGTTCGTTTTGGACAAGCACTTTGTGCAAATACGAAAACCCGCCGCAGGACGGCCCCTGCCCTTTCGCTCGGGCGTTGCGGGTTCTATATGAAAGCGCCCGCCTCAGGCCCCTCCTGAGTCGCGGGCGATTTTCTTTCGGGGCAAGGAAACCGCCAGCATGTCGCTTCTTTCGGGCATCTTCTCATCAGACATGGCCATCGACCTTGGGACGGCGAATACGCTGGTCTATATCCGAGGCAAGGGCATCGTCCTGAACGAGCCTTCGGTGGTGGCCTACCACGTCAAGGACGGCAAGAAGCAGGTTCTTGCGGTGGGCGAGGATGCCAAGCTGATGCTGGGCCGCACCCCCGGCACGATCGAGGCGATCCGCCCGATGCGCGACGGGGTGATTGCCGACTTCGACTCTGCGGAAGAGATGATCAAGCATTTCATCCGCAAGGTTCACAAGCGCACCACGTTCTCGAAACCCAAGATCATCGTCTGCGTGCCCCATGGGGCAACGCCGGTTGAAAAGCGCGCCATCCGCCAGTCGGTTCTGTCCGCAGGCGCCCGCCGCGCCGGCCTGATTGCCGAGCCGATTGCCGCGGCGATTGGTGCGGGGATGCCGATCACAGACCCCACGGGGAACATGGTGGTGGATATCGGCGGCGGCACGACCGAAGTGGCGGTTCTGTCCTTGGGCGACATCGTTTATGCCCGCTCGGTCCGCGTGGGCGGTGACCGGATGGATGAGGCGATCATCAGCTATCTGCGCCGCCATCAGAACCTGTTGATCGGGGAATCGACCGCCGAGCGGATCAAGACCAGCATCGGCACCGCCCGGATGCCCGATGACGGGCGCGGCCTTTCCATGCAGATCCGGGGCCGCGACCTTTTGAACGGCGTGCCCAAGGAAACCGAGATCAACCAGGCTCAGGTGGCCGAGGCGCTGTCGGAACCCGTACAGCAGATTTGCGATGCGGTGATGCAGGCGCTGGAAACCACCCCGCCCGACCTGGCTGCCGACATCGTGGACCGGGGCGTGATGCTGACCGGGGGCGGCGCGCTGCTGGGCGATCTGGACCTGAGCTTGCGGGAACAGACCGGGCTTTCGATCAGCGTGGCGAACGAGTCACTCAATTGTGTCGCCCTTGGCACCGGTAAGGCGCTGGAATACGAGAAGCAACTGCGGCATGTGATCGACTACGATAGCTGATCCCCTTCCCCGGCCCTGACAGGCAAGCAGGCCGCAGATGGCACGTCCGAACAAAGACCCAGAGCAATTTGCGCGCCCGCTGCGCCGGGTGCTGACAGGTTTGCTTGTCCTGCTGCTGTTGGCGCTGTTCGTGCTGTGGCGAATCGACAGCCCGCGGGTGGAACGGTTCCGCGCCGCATTGGTGGACCGCTTTGTCCCCTCGTTCCAATGGGCGATGGCGCCGGTGACCTGGGCCTATGATGTGGTCAGCGATTTCCAGTCCTATTCACGACTGCTGGAACAGAACCGCGAGTTGCGTGAAGAGCTGCGCCAGATGAAGGCCTGGAAGGAAGCCGCGCTGCAACTGGAGCAGAAGAATGCCCGGCTGCTGGACCTTAATCAGGTGCGGCTGGATGCCAAGCTGACCCATGTGACAGGGCAGGTTCTGGCCGACAGCGGCAGCCCGTTCCGCCAATCTGTCCTGATCAATGTGGGCGACCGCGACGGCATCCGCGACGGCTGGGCCACGATGGACGGCATCGGGCTGGTCGGCCGCATCTCGGGCGTGGGCGCGCGGACCAGCCGGGTGATCCTGCTGACAGACTCGAACAGCCGGGTGCCGGTAACGGTGCAGCCCTCGGGGCAGAAGGCCATTCTGTCGGGCGACAACTCCATGCTGCCACCGCTGGATTTTCTGGAGGACCGTGACGAGGTGCGGCCCGGCGACCGGGTGGTCAGTTCCGGCGATGGAGGCGTGTTCCCGGCAGATCTGCTGGTGGGACAGGTGGTTCTGGGCACAGACAAACGGTTGCGCGTGGTGCTGGCCGCCGATTATCAGCGGCTGGAGTTCCTGCGTGTGTTGCGCAGCCACGATGTCGAACCGATCACCGGCGAAGGCGCGCTGCTGGCGCCCTCACCCGACCAGGTGCAGGGCCCGCCTGCCCCGCCTGCCGTATCAGGGGGTAGCCAATGATCGACGCGGGCACCCGGCAGGTCTGGTTGCACCGGCTGCTGTTCGTCGGCCTGGCGCTGATGATGCTGTTCCTGCGCCTTCTGCCCTTGCGTAGCGAGGCGGGCGACATGCCGGGGCCAGACCTGTTGTTGTGCGTGATCTTTGCCTGGACGATGCGGCGCCCCGACTATCTGCCCGCGCTGCTGATTGCGGCGGTGGTCCTGCTGGAGGATCTGGTGCTGATGCGTCCGCCGGGCCTTTGGGCGGCGCTGGTCGTCATCGCGTCGGAATTCATCAGGGGCCGCGTCGCCCTGACCCGAGAGCTGAATTTTGGCGTCGAATGGCTGCTGGTGGCCGGGTTGATGGTGGGGCTGATGGTGGTCAACCGCATGATCTTTGCCCTTTTCCTGCTGCCGCAGGCAAATTTCGGCTATGCTTTGTTGCAGGTCGTCATGTCGATGATCGCCTATCCGGTGGTGGTGTTCCTATCGCGCGTCGTTCTTGACCTGCACAAGCCCGCGACCGGCGAGGTGGATGCCTACGGGAGACGGATGTGAGGCTGGTGTCATGAGACGCGCTCCCCGCGATACCGAGGCCAGCGGCCGCCGCTTCACCCGGCGCGCCCTGTTCATGGGCGGCTGCATGACGGCCATGGTTGCCGTGCTGGGCGCGCGGATGCGCTATCTGGGCGTAGAACAGGCCGACCAGTTCCGCCTTCTGGCCGAGGAAAATCGCATCAATATCCGCCTGATTCCGCCCGAACGCGGGCTGATACAGGACCGCAACGGCAAGCTGATCGCCGGGAATGAGCAGAACTACCGCGTGGTGATCACGCGCGAGGATGCGGGCGATGTGGAACTGGTTCTGAACCGGCTGTCACACCTGATCCCACTGACTGCCGCAGATATCGCCGATGTGCTGAAGGAAACCAAACGCAACAGCCCCTTCGTCCCGATTCCCGTGGCCGAGCGGCTGAACTGGGAGGATTTCTCGGAAATCGCGGTGAATGCCCCGGCCCTGCCCGGTGTGTCGCCCGAGGTCGGCCTCAGCCGGGTTTACCCCCGCGATCAGGATTTTGCCCATGTGGTCGGCTATGTCGGCCCGGTGTCGGAACGTGATCTGGCCGGGATCGAGAACCCCGACCCGGTGCTGACCATTCCGAAATTCCAGATCGGCAAGATCGGCGTCGAGAAATTCCTGGAAGATGTGCTGCGCGGCCATGCCGGCACCAAGCGGATCGAGGTGAACGCCGTCGGCCGCGTGATGCGCGAGCTGGACCGTGAAGAGGGCCAGCCGGGCGCCGATGTGCGCCTGACGCTGGATGCCGACATCCAGAACTTCCTTCAGGCCCGGCTTGGCGAGGAAAGTGCGGCCTGCGTGCTGATGGATGTGCAGAACGGCGATATTCTGGCCATCACCTCGGCCCCGTCGTTCGACCCCAACCTGTTCGTGCGCGGTATCAGCCAGACCGACTATTCCGCGCTGATGAACCACGACCACCGCCCGCTGGCCGACAAGACGGTGCAGGGCGCCTATCCGCCGGGATCGACCTTCAAGATGGTGACGGCGCTTGCGGCGCTGGAGGCGGGGGTGATCACACCCGAAAGCACGGTCTATTGCCCCGGCTATCTGGAGTTCGGCTCGCGCCGGTTTCACTGCTGGAAGCATGGCGGCCACGGCAAGGTCAACCTGGAGCGCAGCCTGATGGAAAGCTGCGACGTGTTCTATTACGAGGTGGCCCAGAAGGTCGGCATCGACAAGATCGCCGAAATGGGGCGTCGTCTGGGTATGGGCATCCGCCATGATCTGCCGATGTCGGCGATTGCCGAAGGCAACATGCCCACCAAGGAATGGAAGCAGGAGCGTCACAAGTCCGAATGGCGGATTGGCGACACGATCAACGCCTCGATCGGTCAGGGCTATGTTCTGGCATCTCCCCTGCAACTGGCGGTGATGACGGCGCGGGTGGCGACAGGCGTGCAGGTGGTGCCGCGGCTGGTCAAATCGATCAATGGCGTGGAAACCGAGATCAAGCCGCCCGAAAGCATCGGGCTGGAACCGGGCCGCCTGCGCGCGGTGCAGCGCGGCATGTATGCGGTGGTCAATGGCAAGGCAGGCACCGGGCGCGGCAGCCGGATTGCCGATGACACGATGCTGATGTGCGGCAAGTCGGGCACGGCGCAGGTGCGCAACATTTCCACCGCCGAGCGCGCCTCTGGCGTGGTATCGAACGACCAGTTGCCCTGGCGGCGGCGCGACCACGCGCTGTTCGTCGGCTATGCCCCTTTCGACAACCCGCGCTATGCGGCGGCGGTCGTGGTCGAACATGGCGGCGGCGGTTCGGCGGTGGCCGGGCCCATCGTGCGCGATGCGCTGTTGCGCGCCCTTTATGGGGATATTCCACCCCTGACCGCCTATCCCGCCGATCAGCGCGGGCGGATGGAATCCTTGCTGAAAGATCTGCAACTGCGCCAGCCCGACGGGTCGCTGCCCGCAAGCTCGAAGGTGTAAGCCCATGAGTTTTCTGGAATACCGCGTCAAGACCGCGCCCACCGGCCTTTCAAAGGTGTTCTACGTCCATTGGGCGTTGATCCTGGTGGTAACGGCGGTGGCTGCGATCGGCTGGCTGATGCTATACTCGATCGCCGGGGGCGACCTGAACACCTGGGCAGAGCCGCAGATGAAACGCTATGTGCTGGGTCTGGTCCTGATGCTGGGGGTTGCCTTCACGCCGATCTGGTTCTGGCGCAGCATGGCGGGCATGGCCTATGGCATTTCGGTTCTGCTGCTGCTGGTGGTGGAGTTTTTCGGCACCGTCGGCATGGGCGCGCAACGCTGGATCGACCTTGGCTTCATGCGGCTGCAACCTTCGGAATTCATGAAGGTGGCGCAAGTCATGATGCTGGCGATGTATTACGACTGGCTGGATGACAAGAAGGTTTCGCGCCCGTTGTGGGTGCTGATCCCGGTCTTGCTGATCGTGGGGCCGACCATTCTGGTGGTGATGCAGCCGAACCTTGGCACCTCGATCATGCTGATCGTGGCAGGTGGGGCGGTGATGTTCGCCGCCGGGGTCAGCATCTGGTACTTTGTTGCCGTGATCGCAATGGTCGTGGGCGCGGTGGCGGCGGTTCTGGAATCGGAAGGCACAAGCTGGCAGTTGCTGCACGATTACCAGTATCGCCGCATCCACACCTTTCTTGATCCCTCGGCCGACCCGCTTGGGGCGGGATATAACATCATTCAGGCCAAGATCGCGCTGGGGTCTGGCGGCTGGGCGGGCAAGGGCTTCATGCAGGGCACGCAAAGCCGGCTGAACTTCCTGCCCGAAAAGCACACCGACTTCATCTTCACCACTCTGGGCGAAGAGTTCGGCTTTGTCGGCGCGTTTTCGCTGCTGATGCTTTATGCGCTGATCCTGATTTTCCTTTTGTGGGCGGCAATCCAGAACAAGGACCGGTTCAGCCAGTTGGTCATCATCGGGGTGGCCGCGAACTTTTTCCTGTATATCGCGGTGAACCTGTCGATGGTGATGGGCATGGCGCCGGTGGTGGGGGTGCCCCTGCCGCTGCTGAGCTATGGCGGCTCGGCCACACTGATGATCATGCTGTCTTTTGGACTGGTGCAAAGCGCCATCGTCCACAGGCTGCGCTGACATGGGCCTTTATGCCCGGCACGGCCGCTTCCTACTTGCACTTGCCTTTGGGGTGGCGGTCTATCTTGGCACGCTGTTCAGCCCCCTGCCCGCCCCCGAGGGCGGCCTGATCGCGTTTGACGCCTTTGCGCTGGTCTATCTGGGCGTGACCTTTGCCCTTCTGGGCCGGGTTTCGACCGAGATGCTGCGGCGCAAGGCCGAAACCGATGACGAGGGGATGCCGCTTATCATCCTGCTGACCATGGGGGCCGTGGGGGCCAGCCTTGTCGCGATCTGGCTGGTGCTGGCGGGACGCGAAAGTGACGGGCTGGGCCTTGGCCTTGCGCTTGCGGCCGTACCGCTGGGCTGGGCGGTGGTGCATACGGTGGCGGCGTTTCACTATGCCCATCTGCACTATTCCCCCGAAGCGGCCTGTCGGCTGGAGTTTCCCGATGAAACCGCGCCACAGGTCTGGGATTTCGTCTATTTCGCCTTTGTGCTGGGCATGACGGCACAGACATCCGATGTGCAGATCGCCTCGGTCCGAATGCGCAAGGCGGTTCTGGCGCATTCGGTGGCGTCGTTCTTCTATAACACGGTCATACTGGCGCTGGCGGTCAATGCCGGGGCGCAACTGGGGGGATAACATGGCACTGACGGTTCTGATGGCGGCGGGCCCCGGCTACTGGGACCGCTATGAGGCACCTTTGCGCGCGGCCTTTGCCAAGGCCGGGATTGACGCGACCCTGACCGAAACAGCCGCGCCTGCGACGGTGGACTATATCGTCTATGCCCCCGCCTCCCCCTTGCAGGACTTTGCCCCCTACACCCGCACCAAGGCGGTGTTGAACCTGTGGGCCGGGGTGGAACGCATCGTCGGCAACCCGACGCTGACCCAGCCCCTGTGCCGCATGGTTGACCCTGCACTGACCGAGGGCATGGTGGAATGGGTCACAGGCCACACCCTGCGGCATCACCTGTGGCTGGACCGCTATATCGTGAACCCCACTCGCGAATGGGACCCGACTTGCCCGCCATTGGCCCGCGAACGGCAGGTGGCAATGCTGGGCATGGGTGCCTTGGGAGAGGCCTGCGCCCGCGCCCTGCTGGCGCTGAACTTCAATGTCGAAGGGTGGAGCCGCGGCCCGAAATCCGTGCCCGGCATTCCCTGCCGCCACGGCGCCGACGGGTTGCGAACCGTGCTGGCCAATGCCGACATCGTGGTGACGCTGCTGCCGAAAACCCCGGAGACCGAAAACATTCTGAACGCCGAAAGTTTCGGCTGGATGAAACGCGGCGCGGTGATCCTGAACCCCGGCCGGGGCCCCTTGATCGACGATACCGCCCTGCTGGCAGCACTGGACAGCGGGCAGGTTAGCCATGCCACGCTGGATGTGTTCCGCGTGGAGCCCCTGCCGCCCGATCACCCGTTCTGGGCGCATCCCCGCGTGACCGTGACGCCCCATATCGCCGCAGATACCCGCCCCCTGACCGCAAGCATGGTGATTGCCGAGAACATCCGGCGTGGCGAGGCTGGTGAGCCGTTCCTCAATCTGGTGGATCGTGGGCGGGGATATTAGGGCCCGAGTTCCCTGAAAGGAATTTGCCCCGACACCCAAGGTCGCGTTTGGAACAGCGCGAGGTGAGCCGTTGTCACCATCTGGCGAAAAGGAAAGGCTTTTCGCAATGAAATACGGCACCTGCGTTCTGTTGGTCTTTTGCGCAGGGGTGCTGTGGTCCACCATGGGGCTGTTCGTGCGCAACATCCACGAGGCAGGCACAGCGGCCATCATGTTCTGGCGTTCGATGGGGCTGTTGCCGGTGCTGGCGGGCTTCATCCTGTGGCGCACGGACGGGCGGCTGATCGGACCGATGCGGGCCGTTGGGCTGGCAGGCGTGGTCGGCGGGCTGGGGCTGGTTCTGGCCTACGCCGGGGCGATCTACGCCCTGCGGGCGACAACTGTGGCGAACGCGGTGTTCCTTTATTCTGCGGCGCCGTTCTTTTCCGCGTTGCTGGGCTGGGCGGTGCTACGCGAGCGCATCCGCCCCTCGACCTGGGGGGCAATGGCACTGGCCGGGGCCGGGATTTTCGTGATGATCGGCACAGGCCTGGGCGGCGGTTCTATCCAGGGGAACATCGCGGCGCTGTCCTCGGCCCTTGGCTTTGCCATTTTCACCGTCGCCCTGCGCTGGGGCCATGTGGGCGACATGATGCCCGCGGTCCTGGTTGGCGGGGTGATGTCGATGGTCGCCGCGTGGCTGCTGGCGGGCGCCTGGGGGCAGACACTGACCGCCCCCGCAACCGACATTGCCATTGCGATGGTCATGGGCGCAGTGGCGCTGGCGGGCGGGATGATCCTTTACACCTTGGGCAGCCGGGGGTTGGCGGCGGCAGAGGCGACGCTGATCTCATCGGTTGAAAACATCCTCGCGCCGGTCTGGGTCTGGGTCTTTCTGGGCGAAACCGCAGGCCCGACGACGCTCATCGGCGGCGCGATGGTGTTGGGGGCGGTGATGCTGAACGCAGTGGCGGGCGCGCGGCGCAATGCGCTGCAGGCGGTCTAGGGCAACCGACATTGGGGCTTCGGATGTCCGGGCGGCTCAGGAAACGCGTCGCGTTTCCCCGCCCGCTCGCGCGGTTTCCGCTTGGGTCACCTCCACGAGAGACCCCGAGAGGCCAGTGCCTGCCCCGGCGGGCGAGAAG
>DDEX01000108.1:11820-112403 GCA_002336845.1 Rhodobacteraceae bacterium UBA1943 | reverse complement strand
GCTGGCCAAGATGCTGATGGCCTATGATTTCGACCGGCGACTGAACCCGTTTGCCGAATTGGGCGGATTCATTTTCACCTTCATGGGCGATGGCAAGCCCGGCACCGGCAAGACCACCCTTATTCAGATGATGGCCGGGCTGTTGAACGATTACTGCAAGGTGGCGGGCTATCCGTTCCGCTATCAGAACTTCGGCATTGACCAGATCGACAGCTATCAGGGCAAGTCGGGGCAGAATGCCAAGGCCTTTGTCGATGCCGTACTGGACCCCACCGTGATCGGCTTTGGCACGATTGACGATATTGATCAGGTGGCGGGCAAGCGCGGCGACCGGCAATCCTCGGCGGGCCAGCAAGAGGTGACGGCCGTGTTCATGGGGGCCTTTGCGGGCGCGAATACCGTGGTGCGGGGGAATTGCACCTTTGGCATGTTTTCCAATTACCCCGAAAATGTCGATGACGCCCTGCGCCAGCGGGCAGGCGCGCGGTTTCTGGTGGATGGGCCGCAAACGCGCGAGGATTACATCGACATCCTGTCGCTGCTGCTGGGGAAGAACCATTCGATTCCGGTGGGGGATCATCAGTTGTTTGCCGCACAGGAAATCAAGAAGGCCGTCAGCGAGAGCTTCGCCGGCTATTCGCGCCCCCATGAGGATGGGCTGGTGAAGGTGTGGGATCAGATGGCGGCGCAGGTTGGCCCCTTGGATACCATCGCCAAGCTGGGCGGATATCTGAAGGCGATCCAACAGGCGGATGAGCGGTTTACCGGGCGCGCGGTCAAAAACATCACCGATGCGGTGAAGGTGCGGGCGATGGATGTGGAACTGCCCGACGCGTGGATGGAAAACCCCGACCTGTTCCTGTTTCAGCCCTATGAGCAGAAGCTGGCGATGATCCGCGATCTGATGCAGCCGATCACCGTGGAGATGGTGGTGCAGGAAATCAACCGCTATGCCGACAGCGAATTCCGCTATGCCGACAAGAGTGATGAGGCGGCGATTGAGGGTATGGTGCGGGATATGCGGCGGGCGGAAGAGGCGAAACGGCGGTATGTGGAGGGGCGGTGATGGAGGGCCTGAGTGAGCATTCGAACTCCCTGCTGTTTGTGCTGATCCTGACGACATTGGCAGGCGCGATGATCATCTTTCCGATCAATGCATATCGTTTGTCTTCCCTTATTCCGGCCCGTCCGCGTGTGAACAGGGTGCTATCAATTGGTGCCGGTATTTTCACGGCATTTGCCTTGCACCTTGGCGCGAGGGCAACATCACTCCATTTTGCACAATTGCTGGGTCCGATATTGGCCGACAGGATCGGTGCCAAGGGGTATTTGCAACTTGGCTACATGCCCATGATTATTAGCTTCTGTATTTTTGCTGCTGATCTTTACATAGCACGGCGGAGGCCGACCCCATGAACCGCCTCATCGCCGCCGGCCTCATGTTCGGCAACCTTGTCGAAATCTCCTCCCCGGCTTTGGTCGAGCGGTATAACCGTGCGCTGAAACACCTCACCGGCAAGACCACCGGGCTGAAGGATTTCCACATCGACATCTCTGGCTATTCGCCGGAAATCGGGGATGAGTTGGGCGACCCGCTTTACCTCAACCCCAATGGCGCGAACCGGCAGTTCATCTTGCTGACCACCAGCCAGAAAACCGCGCCGCTCTTGAATATGAAATTCTCGACCTCTCGGGGCATCCTGACCCAGTTCATCGAGAAGAACGAGGCGCAGTTGTTTGCCCTGACCGCGCGGGATGCGGTGGCGGGGGAGTTGCAGGGCTCGGTCTATGAAGTGTCCACCCCGGCCCGTCTGCTGGAGATGAAACAAGTCACGGTTGAGGCCGATACGATCGGCGGCCATGTGGCGGATGCCGAAAAGCTGACCGGGCTGATTGATCGGTTCCGGGGGCCGGGCGATGACTGGCGCGATGACGCGCTGATTGCCCAGATGATCGAACTGGCGCGGAAAACCGGCGATGTGACGCGGGTGCCGATTGCCCTGCCCGCCATGACATTCCAGCAACCGAATTTCTGGACCAGTCATTTCGGCGGCATCTACATTTTTCAGGATGTGCGCTTTCCCGGCGTGATCAGCGCGATGCCGCGCGAAAGCCTGGGAAACATGCCGATTGCCCCGGTGATGGACCTGACGCAGCGCAACGCGATTGCCGACTGGCTGGGGCGCAATGGCCTTGTTGAACCCATCGTGCAGGCGCGGGGCGTCGATGCGGCTGCGGTCTTGCGACAGAAGATGGATTTCATTCTGGTCGAGGCAGCGGAGGAGCTGGGCATCGACATCGCCGATGCCCGCCGCACCGAACTTCGCAAGATCGCCTATCGGCTGGGCGACAGCCTGCCAGATGAGTTCCTTGGCCTTGCCGCCCTCCTCCGCTGGGTCGAGGGGCAGGGCCAATGGCCGCGCATCAGCAGCGAGCATCCGTGTTATTTCTACACATTGCGCGGTGCACCGGGGCCAGACCGCGACCTTGTGAACATGCTGCTGGCCGAACTGTCGCCAATGGACGTGCGGCAGATGTTCATCACGCACAAGGAACTGTTCTACGCCCAGTATGCCACCTGGTCCGACCGCAAACGGCAATGGGTGGTTGATTTTCTGGAACGCGAATACAAGGTGGATGCGCAGGGCGCGCGCGAGGCCCTGTTCGGCCCCGAGCCGTCGATGGACACGCGCGACAGGCCCCACCCCAAGCCATCCCTCGACATGGGCCAGGTGCTTGGCCCCTGGGGCGCAGTGAACAGGGATGGACGATGATTGGCCTTCTGCGCGCCGGACTTCTGGGCTTCGTCCTTCTGACGGTGATCTACCTTCTGGTCTCGGTCTATGCCCGCTCCACCAGGCGCGAGGCGCTGGAGAAGGAATGGGATACGGACCCTGCCAACGAAGGCCGCCTGCCGGATGAGCGCGCGGTCTTTATCGAGGGTGGGATGGAGGCCTGGCGACATTCTTTCCGGCGCAAGCTGATTTTGCTGGTTTACATCGTGCCTCTGGTCGTGGCGGCGGTGACTGTCTATCTGGTGAATTACAACTGATCGGGGGCCAAGATGGCGCGTTTCTTGTTCTGGGCGAAATGGGTGTTTCGCGGTGCGCTGGTGCTGTTCGTGCTGGGCTTCCTGCATTACACCCTGCCACAGCACGACATCGTGCGCATCACCAACACCTATAACCGGCTGACCACGGTGGGGGCCGAGAATTCCTGGGCCTATTCCAACCCCGATACCGGCACGGCGGAAAGCACCCAGACCCGGGACATCCGGTTCATCGAGGCGGTTTACGAGAACGGCAAGCCGATGGTGTATCGCAATGAGGATACCGGTTGGATCTGGCCGCCCTATTTCAAATACGACTCATCGAACTTGCAGGCCGAGGCAGGCAACCTGAAATCCACCGCCGAAGCGCCGAAATGGGTGGTGGTCACGCATTACGGCTGGCGGCTGCCGATCCTGTCCATCTATCCGAATGCTGTCAGCGTGCGGCTGGCCAGCGGCCCGGATGAGCAGATCATTCCTTGGGTCAGCATAATTGCCATCCTGTTCCTGCTCTTCATCGTCGTGATGGTCCGGCGCATGTGGGCACAGTTCTGGGAGCGCACGGTGGAACCGGCGGCAGCCAACATGGGCGAGGCTTTCGACAGCGCCGAGGCGCAGGCAAGCGGCCTCTGGGCCCGGATCAAGCGGCTGTTCGGGGCGAAGTAAGCACCGGGGCGGCGCAGGCAATCGCGGCGCGGATCGCTTCGGGTGAAAAGCCGGAAAAGCCCATGACAAGGCCGGCCCGGGCATCTGGCCCGAGGGACAGCGATGACAAGGGCCGCGCGGCAAGCCCGTGTTCTGCCAGCGGGACGATCAGGCTGCGGTCATCCGTTCCGGGCGGCAAGGGAACGATCAGGTGCAGCCCTTGTTGAGGCGGGCTGACGGGCAGTCCAAGCTCGACCAGCGCCTGAACCATCGCATCGCGCGCCGCCTCGGCCCGGCGGCGGTTGCGGCGCAGGTGCGCGGCAAAATGGCCGTCGCGCAGGAATTCGGCCAGCGCAGCTTCGGCGAGGACGGGCGGCGAGCGGTCAATCCGGGCGCGCACCTGCACTACGGGGCCCAAAAGGTCCGGCGGCAACACCAGATAGCCGAGCCGAAGGCCGGGAAACAGGGCCTTGGCGAATGTGCCGATGTAGATGACACGGCCGCCATCATCCAGTCCTTGCAGGGCCGTCAGGGGGGCCCCGGCAAAGCGGAATTCGCTGTCGTAATCATCCTCGATGATCCAGGCGCCTGCCGCCCTTGCCCAGGCGATCAGCGCCAGCCGTCGCGCCATCGTCATCACCACCCCCATCGGATATTGATGCGAGGGGGTGACATAGGCGGCCCGTGCCTGTGGCGCGGCGGCGATGCCAGCAGCGACGTCCAGCCCCTGCTCATCGACCGGCACCGGCACGAGCCGCATTCCTGCCCCCTCAAGCGCCAGACGCGCGCTGGGATAGCCGGGGTCTTCGAACCACACCGCATCGCCAGGGCACAAGACCGCGCGCAAGATCAGATCCAGCGCCTGCTGGCTGCCCCCGGTCAGGATGATCTGATCCGCCGTGCAGCGCACGCCGCGCGCGCTGCGCAGGTAGCTCGCAACCTCGGCCCGCAACCCGGCCGAGCCGCGCGGGTCGCCATAGCGCAGATGCGCACCACCGGGCGGCAGCAGGTGGCGGTTCAGACAGGCGCGCAACTGCCGCCTGGTGCGGTCATCGTCAAAGCCGGTGCCAATGGCGCCGGGCAGGTCATAGCGCGGCATGTCTGGCAAGGCCGGGGGCGCAGGTTCCGGCCCAAGGCGCGGAACATGGGCCGCGACAAAGGTGCCCGCCCCCACGCGCGCCTGCGCGAAACCCTCGGCCAGCAGTTGTTCATAGGCCGCGACCGCCGCCCCGCGTGACACGGCAAAGCGTGCGGCAAGGTCGCGGGTGGGTGGCAGCTTGGCGCCGGCCTGCAAAGTGCCACCCTCGATCAGCCCGCGCAGCGCGGCATAGAGGGCACGGGCGCGTGGGCCTTCTGGCCGCAGGATTGGGGTCAGGCCCGACCAGTCAGCAGAATTGGTCTGATGATCCGACATAAGATTGGACCTTTGTGGAACCAATGTTCCCGCATATCGCTGCGTCATCCCCACCAGAAAGGCAAGACCATGACCTCGCAGTCCTACCCCATCACCCCCAGAAACCGTGTGAAGCGCGCGCCGGAGCGAGGAAGTTACGACCATGCCACGGTTCATGCCATCCTTGATGCGGCAATGCTGGCCCATGTGTCTTATGTGCTGGAGGGGCAACCTTTTTGCACTCCGACCCTGATCTGGCGTGAGGGCGAGGTACTGTATTGGCATGGCTCATCCGCCAGCCGGATGATCCGCCATCTGGCAACAGGGGTGCAGGCCTGTGTGGTGGTGTCGCATGTGGACGGGCTTGTTCTGGCGCGCTCGGGGTTCAACCATTCGGCCAACTACCGCTCGGCCATATGCTTTGGTGTGACAGAGCTGGTGAATGACCCCGAGGAAAAGATGGCGCAGCTTATCGCTGCGACAGATCGGTTTTATCCGGGCCGCAGCCGGGCTTTGCGCGCGATCACCCCGCAAGAGGTGAAGGCGACGGGGGTGATACGGATGCCGATCACGGAAGCCTCGGCCAAGATCCGCGCCAAAGGCGTGGGCGATGATGAGGAGGATGGCAACCATCCGGTCTGGGCAGGGGTCATTCCGGTGACGACGGTTCTGGGGGCACCGCAGCCCAGCTCCGCGCTGCTGCCGGGGCTGGTGATGGGGGCCGACATGGCCCCCTATGCCCCCGGCCGCCGCCTTGACGAGGTGCTGACAGAGACTCAAGCGGTGTATGAGCGGGGCTGATCAGCCCCGCAACGTGCCGCCGGTAGCCTTGGTCACCTTCTCGACGATCTTTTTCGACACGGCTTCGATGTCGGCATCGGTCAGGGTCGCGGTGGTGGGTTGCAGGCGCACGGTCAGGGCGATGGACTTCTTGCCTTGGCCCATCTGCGCCTCGGCCTTCTCGCCGGTGAACTGGTCGAACACGCGGACGCTTTCGATCAGCCCCTTGTCGGCACCTTGGGCGGCCTGAACCGCCGTCAGCGCCTCGACCCCCTTGTCCACCACAAAGGCAAAATCGCGATCCACCGCTTGCAGGTCGCTGATGGTCAGCGCCGGGCGGGTCGGGGTTTTCACCTTGGGGAAGGGCACACTGGCCACCAGAACCGTAAAGGCCACCGCCGGGCCTTTCACGCCCATCTCGGCCAGCACCTTTGGGTGAACCTCGCCGAAGGTGGCCATGACATTCGGCCCAAGACCGATGGCGCCAGACCGGCCGGGGTGCCACCAGCCCGCAACCTTGCGGCCCACCTGCACGCGGACAGGCGCGCCAAGGGCGGCCAGAACCGCCTCCACATCTGCCTTGGCGTCAAACACATCGACGGGGCGGCGGCTGCCGTAGGGGTCGCGCGGGGCGGCGGCACCAACCAACAGGCCGGTCGCATGAAGCGCCTGTTCGCCCGGCTCACCGCCGGCAAAGACCGGCCCGATTTCCGCCAGCGCCAGATCGCCGAAACCGCGCGCCTGATTGCGGGCAGCCGCGCGCAACAGGCCGGGCAGCAGATCGGGGCGCAGATGGGTCATTTCAGAAGAAATCGGGTTTTCCACACGAACCGCATCGGTGCCGCCGCCGAACAGCTTCGCAGCACCTTCGTCGATGAAGGAATAGGTCACGCATTCGTTGTAACCCAAGGCTGCAATCGTGCGCCGCGCCGCCTTTTCCCGCATCTGGATGGGGGTCAGGATCGGGCGCAGCACGCCCGGCGTGGCACGGGTCAGCGGCTTGCCTTCCAGCTTGGTCAGCGAGGCGATGCGGGCGACCTCCTCAACCAGATCCGCTTCGCCCAGCACATCTGGCCGCCACGAGGGCGGGGTTGCCATGTCACCGTTCAGGGTAAAGCCCAAGGCTTCCAACGTGGCGCGCTGGGTGGCGGGGGGAATGTCCATGCCGACAAGGCTGATCAGGCGGGCGGTATCCAGCCGATAGGCGCGACTGGTGTCGGGGGCCTTGCCTGCAATGACCAATTCCGACGCCTCACCACCGCAAAGGTCGATGATCAGTTGCGTCGCGCGCTCGATCCCCTCCGCCGTGAAGGCAGGGTCGATGCCGCGTTCAAACCGATAGCGGGCATCCGAGTTGATCTTCAGCGCGCGGCCCGTGGTGGCGGTGCGGATCGGGTCGAAATAGGCGGCTTCAAGGAACACTTCCGTGGTGTCACCAGAACAACCCGACGACTCGCCCCCCATCACGCCGCCAAGGGATTCGACGCCATGATCATCGGCGATGATCGTCATACCCGGTTGCAGGGCATAGGTCTTGCCATCCAGCGCCAGCAGGCTTTCGCCCTCGACCGCCGAACGCACCACGAGGTTGCCCTTGACCTTGGCCGCGTCGAACACATGCAGCGGGCGATTGAGGTCAAAGGTGAACAGGTTGGTAATATCCACCAGAACCGAAATCGGGCGCAGGCCGATCGCCTTCAGCCGCTGTTGCAGCCAAGCCGGGGAAGGGCCGTTCTTGACGCCACGGATCACACGGCCCAGGAAATGGGGGCAGGCCTTGTCCGCCACTTCCGGCGCAAGGGTTACGCCGATGGGCGAGGGGAAGGTGCCCGCCACGGTAACGGGCGCAAGCGGCTTCAGCGTTCCAAGGCCGCGTGCGGCCAGATCGCGCGCCACGCCGCGCACGCCCAACGCGTCGGGGCGGTTGGGGGTGATCTTGATGTGGAACATCGGATCGACCGCGCCGGGGTTGTTCGCCGCCAGCCAATCGGTGAACTTCTGACCCACCTCGCCTGAGGGCAGTTCAATGATGCCATTGTGTTCGTCCGACAGCTCCAGCTCGCGTTCCGAACACATCATGCCGTGGGATTCGACGCCGCGGATCTTGCCGACGCCAAGGGTCACGTCGATGCCCGGCACATAATCGCCCGGCTTTGCCAGAACCACCGTGATCCCGGCGCGGGCATTGGGCGCGCCACAAACGATCTGCTTTTCGCCCTCATCCGTCATCACCTTGCAGACGCGCAGCCGGTCGGCATCGGGGTGCTGGGTCGCCTCGACCACCTTGGCCAGAGTGAAGGCGGTCAGACGCGCGGCGGGGTTGACGATCTCCTCCACCTCGAGCCCAAGGTCGGTCAGGGCATAGGCGATGTCCTCCACCGAAGCGGCGGTGTCGAGGTGATCCTTGAGCCACGAGAGCGTGAATTTCATCGGTCTGGCCTTCCGGTTTCGGCAATTGGCGGGTCGGGATGGGGATTAGCGCGAAATGCCGCAAAGGGGAAGCGGGGCAGGCGTGATAGGATCGGGGGATGGACCCGAATCTGAACATTCCGAAAAATGCGAAGCCGAAGCCGGGGCTTTTGTGGCTGGTGCTTATGGCGATGCTGGCTGCCGTCGCGCTGAGACGGGAACAGCGGCGGTAGTCAGACGTGCGAGGTGAGGGCGACGATTGCCTGCTCTACTACTTCGCAAGGCACGAAAAATAGTAGCTTCTGGCGTTTACAAACGCAGGGCCAAGAAGAACGTCGGATGCGGATTTCTCTGGCGCGCAGAACCTGTGCGCCGCCCGCTGTGCAACCTTTCGCCCTGCATCCATGCGTCCCCATGCGAATAACCGCTCAAAGCCGAGGTTGACTTCTACGACACGGCTATAGGTGACACTCCTGAACCCGGCTTTGCTTTCTGCCACCTTTGCAGTTGTGCAGCCCCAAATGGCGCACAGCATCAAAGCGAGGCCAACCGAGGTGGGCCAGAACCTGCACATGATCACTATCCTCACGGCCAAGAGAAGTGGCCCTTTTGGTCAGACCGAGCGCGTGATGCCGCCATCGACCCGCAGGTTCTGTCCTGTGATATAGCCCGCACCTTCCGAACACAGAAAGCTGACCGTCGCCGCGATTTCCTGCGCCTTGCCATAGCGGCCCATCGGAATGCGGGCACGGAATTCCTCTTTCTCGGACAGCGAGTCGATGAAGCCGGGCAGCACGTTGTTGATGCGGATGCCCTTGGCAGCATGGGCGTCGGCGTAAAGTTTGGTGAATGCGGCAAGGCCCGCGCGGGCAACGGCGGAGGTGGGGAAGGCGGGGTCAGGCTCGAACGTGGCGAAGGTGGTGATGTTGACGATGGCACCGGCGCCTTGGGCTGCCATGATCGGGGTGACAAGGCGGATAGGGCGCACCGCCGACAGGAAATAGATGTCGAAGCCCTGATGCCAGACCTCATCGGTGATTTCGGCAATCGGGGCGCGGGGGCCGTGACCCGCGCTGTTCACAAGCGCGTCGATCCTGCCCCAGCGGGCCATGGTGGCGTCGATCAGGCGCTGCACGTCGTCGGTGGACTGGTTTGAGCCGGTGATCCCGACGCCTCCCAGTTCCCTTGCCAGCGCCTCACCCTTGCCCGAAGAGGACAGGATCGCCACGCCGTAGCCATCGGCCGCCAGCCGCCGCGCCGCCGCCGCACCCATGCCAGAACCGCCCGCCGTGATCACCGCAACCTTTTGCATCGCCGTCTCCTTGCCGCTAGCGTGGTGACCATAGCGCCTGTGGTGACGGGGGAAAGGGGGCTGTCTGCCCCCTTGGGCCTGCGGCCCTACCCCCGAGGATATTTGGGAACAGATGAAGATGCGGCCAGGGGCAAGAAATCTGATCACCGATGTGCCGGGGTTGCGGGTGGGCAATGCCAGCGACATGGCCTTGCGCAGCGGGGCAACGGTGCTGGTCGCAGACCGTTCCTTTGTGGCCGCGGTTTCGGTGATGGGCGGAGCGCCGGGCACACGCGAGACCGACCTCTTGGCTCCCGACCGGCTGGTGCAAGAGGTCGATGCGCTGGTCCTGTCGGGCGGGTCTGCCTTTGGGCTGGATGCCTGTTCGGGCGTCGCGGACGGCTTGCGCGCCATGGGGCGCGGCTTTGACGTGGGTGGGCAGCGCGTGCCCATCGTGCCCGGGGCCATCCTGTTCGACCTGTTGAACGGCGGGGCGAAGGACTGGATACGGAATCCTTATTACGACCTTGGCCGTGCGGCTTTGTTGACCGCAAACGAGTCGTTTGAGCTTGGCACCGCGGGGGCCGGCTATGGCGCGACCACGGGCAATCTGAAAGGTGGGCTGGGTTCGGCGTCCTGCGTCTTGCCCTCGGGCTTTACGGTAGGGGCGCTGGTCGCGGTGAATGCGCTGGGGTCTGCCACGGTAGGAGAAGGGCCGCATTTCTGGGCCGCGCCCTGGGAGATGGGGGATGAATTCGGCGGGCTTGGCCCCTGCCCCGCGCCGCCGCCCCCTGAAGCAGTACTGCCCGGCAAGCGGCTGGGCGAGGCGACGACAATTGCCGTTGTGGCGACCGATGCCGCGTTAACGCAGGCGCAGGCCACGCGGCTGGCCGTGGCAGCGCAAGACGGCATGGCCCGGGCACTGGTGCCCTCTCATACGCTCTTGGACGGCGATCTGGTCTTTGCCGCGGCAACTGGCGAGAGGCCACTGGCCGATCCGGTGGCGGATCAGTTCCAGCTTGGCCAGGCGGCAGCCCTCTGCCTGACCCGCGCCATCGCGCGCGGGATCTATGAGGCCCGTGGGCTGGGGATGCAGATGGATTGGCGAGGGCGGTTCGGCTGAGGCTACCAGCGCCTCAGCGCCGCCTCATCGTCATCCTTGGCCGCAACCCATGCCGCGCCATCGGCGCCGATTTCCTTCTTCCAGAAGGGTGCACGGGATTTCAGGTAGTCCATCAGGAACTCGGCAGCAGCAAAAGCATCGGCACGGTGGGGGGCGGCAGTGGCCACCATCATGATCGCCTCGCCCGCGCGCAAGGAACCGTAGCGGTGGATGACCAGTGCATCGGCCAGTTTGAAGCGGGCCTGCGCCTGACCCATCATCGCGGAAATCGCGGTTTCGGTCATTCCGGGATAATGCTCGATCTCCATCACCGACAGCCTGCCGCCCTCATCGCGCACAAGGCCAGTGAAGGTGACGACCGCACCCGCCCCCTGAACGGCAGCGGCAAAGGCCCCAGCCTCGGCTCCGAAGTCGAAAGCGGTCTCTTGCACCGACAGGCGCATCTCAGCCCCCTGTCATCGGCGGGAAAAAGGCCACCTCACGCGCTCCGGCGAGGGAGGCGGTGAAGTCGGTCAGTTCTTGATTGACAGCGACCCGCAGGCTCTTGCGGTCTTCAAAGGCCAGTGCGTGGCCTTCGCTGCGCGCCACCAGTTCGGCAACCAGATCGGCAACGGTCGCGGCCTCGGTCTCAACAGCCTCCCGGTTGGTGCCGATCCGTTCGCGCAGCCAGGCGAAATAGCGGACCTCGATCATCACTTGTCCTTCAGGAACGGCAGCGCCTTGCGGAAGTATTCCCAGCCGGTGACAGCCGTCAGAACTGCCGCGATCCAGATCAGCACCAGCCCGACATCGCCCGCCACAGAAGCACAATCGCGCTTGCCGCAGGCGCGGATCGGATCGGCAAGGCCGGCGGCCACCGCATCGGAATATTGATCGGGTGTCATGCCATGCATCTTGACGCCGTTGAGGTATTCCAGCCCCGTGCCCAAGAACAGCGCGGCAATCGCCACCATCTGCGCCGTGGTCTTCCACTTCGCCAGTTTTGTCACCTTGAGCGTGCCGACACCGGGACCAAGATATTCTCGCAGGCCCGAGACGCAGACCTCACGGAAGAAGATGATCGTCGCGGGCAGGATCAGCCAGGGGTTCATGCCGTTATAGCCGGTGAGCACCATGATCGCGATCAGCACCATGGCCTTGTCGGCGATCGGGTCCAGCATGGCGCCGAATTTCGACTCCTGCTTCCACAGGCGGGCTAGGTAGCCGTCGAACCAGTCGGTGATGGCTGCCCCCACGAAAAGGGTCAGCGCGAACCAGTCGGCCCAAGGGCGGTGGAAATAAAGGAACATCACCGCCACCCCCGGCGCTGCCAGCAGGCGAAGGAAGGTCAGGGTGTTCGGCAGGTTCCAGGTCATGGCGGATTGGTAGCGCAAAACGCGGGGAAGGGAAGTGCTGAATTTCTACGCGCAGCGCCCGACTTTCCGTCGCCGATCAATATTTCTGGGGAACGTATAGTTCGGGCGGCAGGGTCGCGCGCTCGTAATCGGGGTTGAACACCCGTTCCGGCAGGCGAATCTCTTCATGTACCACCGGCTGATAGGGGATCAGCGACAGGAAGTGTTCGATGCAATTCAGCCGGGCGCGCTTTTTGTCGTTGCCCTCGACGATGTACCATGGCGCCTCGGGGATGTTCGTCCGCTCGAACATTTCCTCCTTGGCTTTGGTATATTGCTCCCACCGGACGCGGGATTGCAGGTCCATCGGAGAGAGTTTCCATTGCTTCATCGGATCGTGGATCCGCATCAGAAAGCGCATCTGCTGTTCCTGATCGGTGATCGAGAACCAGTATTTGATCACGATGATCCCGGAACGCACCAGCATCCGTTCGAATTCGGGAACCGAACGGAAAAACTCTTCGACCTGATCCTCGCTGGCGAAGCCCATCACGCGTTCGACCCCGGCGCGGTTGTACCAACTGCGGTCAAACAGCACGATCTCGCCGCCAGCGGGCAAGTGCGGGATATAGCGCTGGAAATACCACTGCGTCTTTTCGCGGTCCGACGGCGCGGGCAGCGCCACGGTGCGGGCGACACGCGGGTTCAGGCGTTGGGTGATCCGCTTGATCACGCCGCCCTTGCCGGCCGAATCGCGCCCCTCGAACAGCACGACCACCTTTTGCTTGGTATGAACCACCCAGTCCTGCAACTTGATCAGTTCGGCCTGAAGACGGATCAGGTTGGTCAGATAGACCCGGCGGTCCAGCGCATCGGGGTGCTTGTCCTTGTAGATGCGGGCGATTTCGCGAGAGAGCGTCGCGTCCTCGATCTCCAGCTCACAATCCTCGTCCAGAACATCGGCCAGCTCATCGGCCAGCCAGTCCTGCGCGAAAGGGGTGTCGATCTGGGTCATGGCGGCCTCCGGTTTCAGGGGCTTCTGTTAGCGGCGGTATGTGAAGGTTTTGCGTCAGGCAAGCAGGGCGACGTTGCGTCTGTCACAAAGGGTTTGATTGTGCGATCGATGGGTGGCGGGTAGCATAACCTTATGCTGGCCCCGCGCACCCTTTATTCCCCTGCCGAGCGTCTATCGGACGCGGTGGTGCACATTGCCGGGCTGGTTGCGGTGGTGGGGGCCGTGCCGGTGCTGATCGTGCTGGCGGCGATGCTGCGCGGTGATGCCCCATCGGTGGTGGGCACCTCGATCTATGGCGCGACACTGGTGCTGATGATCCTGTGTTCCGCGCTTTACAACATGATCACGCGACCCGACTGGGGTTGGCTGCTGCGGCGGCTGGACCATTCGGCGATATACCTCAAGATCGCGGGCACCTACACGCCATTTGCACTTATTTCCGGGCAGGGCTGGCTGCTGACAGGCGTCTTGTGGCTAGCGGCTCTGGCCGGGGTGGTGATGAAGGCGATATCGCCCGCACGGTTCCGGCTGGCGGCGATGGCGCTGTATCTGGGCATGGGCTGGGCCGGTTTTGTTGCCGGGGGCGACCTGATCGCGGCCTTGCCCACGGCGGTCGTGGTGCTGATGGTGGTCGGTGGGCTGCTATACACCGCAGGTGTGGGGTTCTACCTGTGGGAGCGGCTGCCGTTTCATTACACGATCTGGCATGTCTTCGTGCTGGCTGCCTCAATGGTGTTCTATTCGGCGGTGGTGGTGCAGGTGGTGATCGGCTGATCAGCCGCCGGTGTGAAAGAAGTTATAGACGGTTTCCGCCATCGCCTCGGAGATACCCGGCACGGCCATGAGGTCGGGCAAGGCGGCGCGGGCGACGGCCTTGGCACTGCCGAAATGAGCCAGAAGGGCGCGTTTTCTTGTAGCTCCGATGCCCGGAACCTCATCCAGCGGGGTAACGCCAACCGCCTTGGCACGTTTGGCCCGGTGGGCACCGTTGGCCCAGCGGTGCGCCTCATCCCGCAGGCGCTGGATGAAGTAGAGGACGGGATCGTTCCTTTGCAGGGCAAAGGGAGGCTGGCCTTCGCGGTAAAACTCCTCCTTGCCTGCATCGCGGTCGATGCCCTTGGCGACGCCGACCATGGCGATGTCATCCACGCCCAGCTCCGACAGGATGCCGCCCACGGCAGAAACCTGCCCGGCGCCGCCGTCGATCAGCAGCAGATCGGGCCAAGCGTCGGTTTTCCGTTCGGGGTCTTCCTTCAGCAGGCGTTCAAAGCGGCGGGTCAGCACCTCTCGCATCATGCCGAAGTCATCGCTGTTCTTGCCCGCGTCAGAGCGGATGTTGAACTTGCGGTATTGCGACTTCAGGAAACCCTCGGCCCCCGCCACGATCATGCCGCCCACGGCATCGCTGCCCTGGATATGGGCGTTGTCATAGACCTCTATCCTTTGGGGTGGGCCGTCGAGGTCGAAGGCATCGGCCAGCCCCTGCAGCAGCTTGTTCTGGGTACTGCTTTCCGACATCCGCCGCGCCAGACTTTCGCGGGCGTTGCGGGTGGCGTTTTCCACCAGTTCGGCCTTTTCACCGCGTTGGGGCACCGCGAGTTCAACCTTGCGGCCCGCCCGTTCCGTCAGCGCCTCGGCCACCAGATCGGGGTTCTCGACGGAGTGAGACAGCAGGATCAGGCGGGGCGGTTCCTTGTCATCATAGAACTGGGTCAGGAAGGCCTCGAGGATTTCCGGCTCCTCGGCCCCGGCAGGCGTGCGGGGGTAAAAATCGCGGTTGCCCCAGCTTTGATGCGCGCGGATGAAGAAGACCTGCACACAGGCTTGGCCGTGGTCAAGGTGAACGGCCACCACATCCGCCTCGGCCACACCGCGCGGGTTGATGCCTTGCGACGACTGAACCGCCGTCAGCGCGCGGATGCGGTCACGCAGGGCGGCGGCGCGTTCAAACTCCATTCCCTCGCTGGCCTCGGCCATCTGGCGGGCAAGGTCGGCCTGCACATTGGTGCTTTTGCCTTCCAGAAACAGCTTGGCGTCCGAAACAAGTTCGGCATAGCCCTGCTCACTTATGCGGCCGACGCAGGGCGCCGAGCACCGCTTGATCTGGAATTGCAGGCAGGGGCGCGTGCGGCTTTCAAACATCGCGTTCGAGCAGTTGCGCAACAGGAACACCTTTTGCAACTGGTTCAGCGTGCGGTTCACCGCCCCCGCGCTGGCAAAGGGGCCAAAGTAATTGCCCTTCTCCTTTTTCGCGCCCCTGTGCTTCTTGATCTGGGGAAAGGGATGTTCGCCACTGATCAGGATGTTCGGGAACGACTTGTCGTCGCGCATCAGCACGTTGTAGCGCGGCTTTAGCTGCTTGATCAGGTTCTGTTCCAGCAGCAGCGCCTCAACCTCGGTGCGCGTGGTCAGGAACATCATGCTGGCGGTTTCGTGGATCATCCGGGCGATCCGCGCCGAATGCCCCGAGGAACGCGCATAGTTTGACACCCGCGCCTTGAGGTTACGGGCCTTGCCGACGTAAAGCACCTCTGAAGCCGCATTCAGCATCCGGTAAACACCGGGCGAGGCATCAAGCGTCTTCAGATAATCCTGAATGACATCATGGCCTGTAAGGGGTGTTCCGGTCATGCCAAAGCCTGCTTTGCAGATGTCTCGATTCTTGTCAGTGGCTGCAATGTCGCTGGTCCGGGGGCAAGAGAAAAGCTGTCCACGGTTTCTGTGGATAAGTTTGCGGAGAAGTTTTCAGGATGGGCAAATTTCCCTTGTTTTTTGGCCCGTTCGCCGTATTGCCCAAAAAATAGGCAAAAGTGCAACGTATTGAAAATAAAAGGAAGAATTTTCAACTTCTGGCAAGAGACTGAAAAATCACAAGATTTGTAACATGGGCGTGACCGGAAAGTGAAAAGTGGACAAGTCGCCGCAGCCGGGTGACGAAGCGTCACTCAACCCCCAGAATATCAGGGGTTTGCCATGCCAGATGCTGACCGCCATCTACCGCTAACATCTGGCCCGTCACGCCCGGCGCCTCGAGGAAAAATCCAAGCGCCGCCGTGATATCGGCTGGGTTCGAACCGCGCCGCAATACGGTCGCGGCGCGCTGACGGGCAAAATGCGTCTCGCTTTGCCGTCCGCCGCGCAGGGTGGGGCCGGGGCCGATGCCGTTGACGCGCACAGCGGGTGCCAGCGCCTGCGCCGCAGTTTGCGTCAGCGCCCATAGGCCCATCTTGGCGATGGTATAGGTCATGAACTCTGGCGTCAGCTTCAGCACGCGCTGATCCAGCATGTTGACGACCAGCCCCTGCGCAACCGGCTCGCCCGCCTCATCCGCCACGGGCAGCGGCACCTGCCGGGCGAATTGCTGAATCAACACGAAGGGCGCGCGCAGGTTCGATTCGATATGGCGATCCCAACTGGTGCGGGTCGCCGTCGAGATGTTGTCATATTCAAAGACCGAGGCGTTGTTGACCAGCACCGTCAGCGGCTGGTCCAATGCCTGCGAGGCACGCGCGACAAGCGTGGTCACCTGAGCCTCGTCCAGCAGGTCGGCTTGCAGGGTAACGGCCTTGCGCCCAAGGCCGCGCACCTGATCGGCGGTTTCTTCGGCCCCGGCCTGCGAGGTGGCATAGTGGATTGCCACATCATGGCCGCGACCGGCCAGATAGACCGCCATGGCGCGACCCAGCCGCTTGCCCGCCCCGGTTACCAAAGCTGCCGTCATCCCCGCCTCTTCCCGCACTCGCAGCCCGATTTGCCGATAAGATAGCGCCCGCAGCGCGGGCAGGTATCGACCATGCCGCGTGACATCCGGCGCGTGACAAAGCCCTTCAACCAGCCACCTGTCAGGGCATTGCCGATCATGCCGATCAGCACCATGATCAAAAGAAAGCCCAGGACCGCCTTGACCATGCTATAGACCGAACCGGGCAAAAAGGGCGCGCTCTTCGGCGATGGCCAGGGCATCCTGGGCCAGTGTCAGACCAAAGCGCGCCAGCAGGCCCCGCCTGCGCCCCATCGGCACCAGCCGCACCTTTGCGCCGTAAAGCTGCTGCATCTTGGGCACCAGATGAGCAATGCCATCGACAAGGCCAAGGTCAACCGCCTGCGGGCCGACCCAGACATCGGCGTTGAACAGGTCTGCACCCGATTCAGTGGAGGCAAGCCGCGCCCCACGCCGGGCCTTTACATGGGCAATGAAAGCCTCATGAATCGGACCTTGCAGCGCTCTCAGACGCTCGGCGTCCTCCGGCTTTTGCGGCAGGAATGGGTCTGCAAGGCTCTTGTTGCTGCCCGCCGTGATCACCCGGCGTTCAACGCCGTGGCGGTTCAGGAATTCCGGAAATCCGAAAGAGGCGAAGATGACGCCGATCGAGCCGACCAAAGACGAGGTATCGACCCAGATGTCATCGGCCGCGCAAGCCAGCCAATAGCCGCCCGACGCGGCAACATCCTCGACAAAGGCATGAACCGGCACCCGCTTTTCATCGGCCAGCCGCCGGATACGCGCCGCGATCAGGCTGGATTGCACCGCCGATCCGCCCGGCGAATTCACCGCCAGCGCGACGGCGGCGGGTTTCATGCGAAAGGCCTTGTCGATCGCCTGGGCAAGCCCGGCGTCGGACAGGCCGTTCCTGCCGGTGCCAATCGCGCCCTGAAGGCGAATTACGGGAACGACAGCAGGTTGTTTGACAAAGGGAAGGTTGATGCGCATCGCCCAGAGGTAAGCCGCCCTTGCCCCATGCGCAATGGCCAGTACCGGGCGATTGTTACCGCAGCACAAGGAATATCTGTCCTTGCCAGAATTCGGATCGAAGCGGACACTCTTGCTGTTTTCATCCTCATATTCGGACATCACATGGCAAATTCGTGGATTGCCTGCGCCAGGCCTGAAAACGCCGCGCCGAAAGGCTATGACACCGAAGCAGGCAGCCAGAGGGTGTGGCGGCTGCAAGTTCCTGTTGGCAGCAGCAGGGAAATCGATGTTCTGGCATTGGAGCAGGCGCAAGCGATAGAGTTGCTGTCGAACGATCCCAAAGTGGTGGACAACACAGGCTTTGCCCACCGCCGCAATGGCGCCCGCTGGACTGCCACGATCAAGGGGTTGAAGATCGGCACGACGCTGATCACCGTGGGCTTTACACCGCCCCCCGGCGGGTTCGAGGCAAAATACGGCCTGCCTGCGATGCCCATCGGGGCCGCCTTCGGGCCGGTGATCCTTCAGGTGCAGGTGACACGGGCCGATGGCACCATGCCGGGCAATGACCTGAGCATTCCGCCCGAAGGCCAGCTTGATCCCATGGCCTGCTGGGCGGCCTGCCTTGCGTGGTGGACCCGTGCGGTGCCCGATGTGACCACACGCACCCAGATGAGCATTCTGGGCGCCAGTGGCGGGGTGACCCTGCGCGATGGTTCTATCCAACTTGACGGGATCGTCAGCTTTTTCGCCTCGCAATCGGCGCTGCGGGCGGAACGCATTCCCGCGCCCAAGCTGCCGAAATACATCGCGGCACGGCGGTTTCCGATGATCATCGGCTTTGCCAGCGGGCCATTGGGAGGGCATGTCAACGTGATCCATGCCTATGACGAGGCAAAGGCCACCGTCACCGTGATGGAGCCGTGGTTCCCCGATCCGGTCGGCAATGCGGCCTATGAGTTTTCGATGGTCGCTGGCAGCCCGGTCTATTCGGCAAAACAAGGGGGTGCGCCGTTCAAGTTTACCGGCAAGCACATTGTCAGGCCGTTGAACTACTATACCACCAAGCCGCTGAACGGGCAGTTCATTGTCGCCTATTCCTCGGCCCTGCCCGGCATTCGGGCCGACTAACGGCTTGCCATCGACGGCCTGTCGCTTCACCCTGCCCGGCATGATCGACCGGCTGGAAATGTTCATCGCCTTGGCCAACGAACGCCATTTCGGTCGTGCGGCCGAAGCCTGCGGCGTAACACAGCCCAGCCTGTCCTCGGCCATCCGCCAGTTGGAGGATCAACTGGGCGTACAACTGGTCTATCGCGGTTCGCGCTTTCAGGGCCTGACTCCCGAGGGGCAGCGCGTGCTGGACTGGGCGCGGCGGATCGTGGGCGATGTGCGCGCCCTTCGGGATGAAATGCGCAGTGTACATTCGGGCCTGTCGGGCAACCTGCGGATCGGTGTCATTCCCACCGCCCTGCCGATGATCGCAAGTCTGACCGCGCCCTTTGCCCAGCGTCACCCGAATGTACAACTGACCATCCTGTCGCGCACCTCGGTCGAAATCCTGGACGGGCTGGAAAGCCTGGAACTGGATGCAGGGATCACCTACCTTGATAACGAACCGTTGGGCCGGGTGACGCAGACCCCTTTGTATAATGAATTCTACCGCTTTCTCTGCACGGCCGCCTCGTCGTTATTCCAGCGCCCCACGGTAACATGGGCTGAGGTCGCGCAGGAAACCCTGTGCCTTCTGACAGCCGACATGCAGAACCGACGCATCGTCAACCGCCATCTGGCCGCCGCCGGGGCGCGGGTTCAGGCGACGGTCGAGTCGAACTCGACCATCGCGCTGATCGCGCATGTCCGCTCGGGGCAGTGGTCCAGCATCGTACCCAAACGTCTGGCAGAGATTTTCGTCGATGATGGGCTGCACGCCATTCCCATCGTGGACCCCGAGGCAGAGCATCTGGTGGGCCTTGTGAACCCCAAGCGCGACCCGCAGACGCCGCTATTGTCGGCGTTGATCGACGAAGCCAACCGCTTTGCCGCCAAGGCCAGGCGGGATTGATAGGGAAAACCTATCAATCAACGGGAAGTCCATATTGATTTCCATATCAATCGGCGTATCACCGCGGCAAGCTACCATAAGGGCCGCCACATGCTTGATTCCGTGCAGACCACCGAGCGGGTCGCAGAAATCCTTGCCCGCCATCGCGGGATGGAGGGCGCGCTTTTGCCGATCCTCCACGCCATTCAGGAAGAATTCGGCCATGTGCCGCAAGAGGCGCTGCCGATCATCGCGCAGGATCTGAGCCTGAGCCGCGCCGAAGTGCATGGCGTGATGAGCTTTTACCACGATTTCCGCGAAAAGCCCGCTGGCACCCATGTGCTCAAGCTGTGCCGCGCCGAATCGTGCCAGTCGGTCGGCGCGGACCGCGTGGCCGACCATGCCCGCAAGGAGCTGGGCATCGAGTGGCATGAGACGACCCGCGACGGCAAGATCACGCTGGAACCGGTGTTCTGCCTGGGCCTGTGCGCCTGTGGCCCGGCGGCGATTGTCGATGGCAAGCTGGTGGGCCGGGTGGATGAGGCGAAGCTTTCCAAGATCATCGGGGGTCTGAAATGAAGGTTTACGTCCCGCTTGATTCCGCCGCCGTCGCCCTGGGCGCCGATGAGGTCGCCGAAGCCATTCTGGCCCATGGCCGCGCGCATGGCATTGATGTCACTCTGGTGCGCAACGGCAGCCGGGGCATGGTCTGGCTGGAACCGCTGGTCGAGGTGGAAACGTCCGAGGGCCGTCTGGCCTATGGCCCGATGACCGTGGCCGATGTCGATGCGCTGTTCCGCGAACCCGCGCGCCACCCCAAGGCGCTGGGGCTGACCGAAGAACTGCCGTGGATGAAGGCCCAATCGCGGCTGACCTTTGCCCGCGTCGGCGTGATCGACCCGCTGTCCTTGCAAGACTATGCCCAACACGGCGGCCTTGCCGGCCTGGAGCGCGCGCTTGGCATGACTGCACCGGACATGGTGGCCGAGGTTACGGCCTCTGGCCTGCGCGGCCGGGGGGGTGCGGGTTTTCCGACCGGCATCAAGTGGAAGACCGTTTCCGAGGCCAAGGCCGACCGCAAATACATCGTCTGTAATGCCGACGAGGGCGACAGCGCCACCTTTGCCGACCGGATGCTGATGGAGGGTGATCCCTTCACCCTGATCGAGGGCATGGCGATTGCCGGGCTGGCCTGCGGTGCCACCAAGGGTTTCGTGTATATCCGTTCGGAATATCCTGTCGCCATTGAGGTGATGCAGAAGGCGGTTCAGGTTGCGCGTTCGGCCGGTGTGTTGGGCGACTCGGTCCTGGGTCGTGGCCCGGCGTTCGACATGGAGGTCCGCGCTGGCGCGGGTGCCTATGTCTGCGGCGAGGAAACCAGCCTCCTGAACAGCCTGGAGGGCAAGCGCGGCGTCGTGCGCGCCAAACCCCCGCTGCCCGCGCTGGAAGGCTTCCTTGGCAAGCCGACCGTTGTGAATAACGTGATCTCGCTGGCCTCGATCCCGGTGATCTTCGCCAAGGGCGCCGCGTTCTACCAGGGCTTCGGCCTTGGCCGGTCGCGCGGCACGATCCCGTTGCAGATTGCCGGGAATGTCAAGCACGGCGGTCTGTATGAGATCGCCTTTGGTCTGAGCCTGGGCGAGATTGTCAACGGCATCGGCGGCGGCACCGCCTCGGGCCGTCCGGTCAAGGCGGTGCAGGTGGGCGGGCCCTTGGGTGCATACTTCCCGGTCAGCCTGTTCGACACGCCCTTTGGCTATGAGGAATTCGCGGGGAAGGATGGCCTCATCGGCCATGCCGGCCTGACCGTGTTCGACGATACCGCCGACATGCTGGGCATGGCGCGGTTCGCGATGGAATTCTGCGCCATCGAATCCTGCGGCAAATGCACCCCCTGCCGTATCGGCGCGGTGCGCGGCGTGGAAACGATTGACCGGATCGGGCGGGGCGACAGCAGCGCCGTGCCGCTGCTGACCGACCTGTGCAACACCATGAAGGCGGGCTCGCTCTGCGCGCTGGGCGGGTTCACCCCCTACCCGGTGATGTCGGCCCTGACCCATTTCCCTGACGACTTCGCGCGCGCCAAGGAGGCTGCGGAATGAAAGACTTCATCATCCCCGACCGCGATTTCGGCACCCCAGCCGCCAAATCGAAGCAGATGGTCACGCTGAACATCGACGGGTTCGACATCACCGTTCCCGAAGGCACCAGCATCATGCGTGCCGCCGCCGAGATCGGCATTTCGGTGCCGAAGCTGTGCGCCACCGACAGCGTGGATGCCTTCGGTTCTTGCCGCCTGTGCCTTGTCGAGATCGAGGGTCGCAACGGCACCCCGGCAAGCTGCACCACTCCGGTTGCGCCCGGGATCAAGGTGCATACCCAGACCGGCAAGCTGAAGCAGCTTCGCCGCGGGGTGATGGAGCTTTACATCAGCGACCACCCGCTGGATTGCCTGACCTGCTCGGCCAATGGCGATTGCGAGTTGCAGGATATGGCGGGCGCCGTCGGCCTGCGCGATGTGCGCTATGAGGCGATTGATACCCATTTCCGTGCCAAGGACACCTCTGGTATCGCCAACCCGAACTATATCCCTCGCGACGATTCCAACCCGTATTTCAGCTATGATCCGCAGAAGTGCATCGTCTGCTCGCGCTGCGTGCGGGCTTGTGAAGAGGTTCAGGGCACCTTCGCGCTGACCATTGAAGGCCGGGGTTTTGACAGCCGTGTCTCCTTCGGGATGAAGTCGGACAACGCCCTTGCTTCGGACTGTGTGTCTTGCGGTGCCTGTGTGCAGGCCTGCCCGACCGCAACCTTGCAGGAAAAGTCGGTGATCGACATCGGCACGCCCGACCGCTCGATCATCACCACCTGCGCCTATTGTGGCGTCGGATGCAGCTTCAAGGCTGAAATGCGCGGCGATGAGCTGGTGCGGATGACCCCCTACAAGCACGGCAAGGCCAACCGCGGCCATTCCTGCGTCAAGGGCCGCTTCGCCTATGGCTATGCCAGCCACCAGGACCGCATCCTGAAGCCGATGATCCGCGACAGTATCAACGACCCCTGGCAGGAAGTGTCGTGGGACGAGGCGATGACCTTTGCCGCGAACCGGATGAAAGGGCTGATCGAAAAGCACGGCAAGAAGTCGGTCGGCGTGATCACCTCCAGCCGTTGCACCAACGAAGAGACCTATCTGGTGCAAAAGCTGACCCGCGCGGTGTTCCAGAACAACAACACCGACACCTGCGCCCGCGTCTGCCATTCGCCCACCGGCTATGGGCTGGGCCAGACCTATGGCACCTCGGCCGGCACGCAGGATTTTGACTCGGTTGAAGAGGCCGATGTCATCATGGTCATCGGCGCCAACCCGCATTCCGGCCACCCGGTTTTCGCCAGCCGCATGAAAAAGCGCCTGCGCAAGGGCGCGAAGCTGATCGTGGTGGACCCCCGCCGCACGGAATCGGTCGAAGGCCCACATTACAAGGCGGCGCATCACCTTGCCCTGACCCCCGGCACCAACGTGGCCGTGGTTTCGGCGCTGGCCCATGTGATCGTGACCGAGAAGCTGTATGACGAAGCCTTTATCCGGGAACGCTGCGACTGGGATGAATTCCAGGACTATGCCGACTTCATCAGCCATCCGCAGCACTCGCCCGAGGCGCTGCAACTGGTGACCGGCGTTCCGGCCGAAGAAATCCGTGGTGCGGCACGGCTTTATGCCACCGGCGGCAATGCGGCGATCTATTACGGTCTGGGCGTGACGGAACATTCCCAAGGCTCGACCACCGTCATCGGCATTGCAAACCTTGCCATGCTGACCGGAAATATCGGTCGCCGGGGCGTGGGCGTGAACCCGCTGCGCGGCCAGAACAATGTGCAGGGTTCGTGCGACATGGGGTCGTTCCCGCATGAACTGCCAGGCTATCGCCATGTGAAAGGCCCCGAGGTCCGCGCGATCTTTGAAAAGGCCTGGGGCGTGCAGATTGACCCGGAACCCGGCCTGCGGATTCCCAACATGCTGGACGCAGCGGTCGAAGGCACGTTCAAGGGCCTTTACTGCCAGGGTGAAGACATCCTGCAATCCGACCCCGACACCAAGCATGTTGCGGCGGGCCTTGCGGCGATGGAATGCGTCATCGTCCACGATCTGTTCCTGAACGAAACCGCGAATTACGCCCATGTGTTCTTCCCCGGCTCGTCCTTCCTGGAAAAGGACGGCACCTTTACCAATGCCGAGCGTCGCATCAACATGGTGCGCAAGGTTATGGCGCCCAAGCAGGGCTATGCCGACTGGGAAGTGACCCAGATGTTCGCCAAGGCGATGGGCGCGGACTGGAATTACACCCATCCGTCGCAGATCATGGAAGAAATCGCCATGACCACACCGTCCTTCGCGGGTGTGACCTATGAAAAGATCGAAACCATGGGCTCGGTGCAATGGCCCTGCAATGACAAGGCGCCGGAAGGCACGCCGCTGATGCACGTTGATGGTTTCGTGCGCGGCAAGGGGCGGTTCATCAACACGGAATATGTGGCGACCGACGAAAAGACCGGCCCGCGCTTCCCGCTGTTGCTGACCACCGGGCGGATCCTGTCGCAGTATAACGTCGGCGCGCAGACCCGTCGCACGCCGAACGTGGCCTGGCATGATCAGGATGTGCTGGAGATTCACCCCCATGACGCGGAAAACCGCGGCATCAAGGAAGGGTCGTGGGTGCGTCTGGCCAGCCGGTCGGGCGAAACCACCCTGCGCGCGACGATCACCGACAAGGTCAACCCGGGCGTGGTCTATACCACCTTCCACCACCCCGACACGCAGGCCAACGTCATCACCACCGATTTCAGCGATTGGGCGACCAACTGCCCGGAATACAAGGTGACGGCGGTGCAGGTTGCGCCTTCGAACGGGCCGAGCGAATGGCAGCAGGAATATAACGCCCAAGCCACCCTGTCGCGCCGGATTGCGGCGGCAGAATGAAGACCCACCGCCCCCTCGCGCGCCTTGCCTTCGGGCAGGGCCGCGCCTCTGACAGCAGCCGAGAGCTGCCGGAGGAGGTGGCGGTGGCCATTACCTATAACGGATCGACGCAGGCGGTGATGATGGCGACGCCCGCCGATCTGACCGACTTCGCCTATGGCTTTTCATTGACCGAGGGCATTGCCATGCCCGAGGAAATCGACAGCGTCGAGGCGGTTGAAGCCGATCTGGGCATCGACCTGCAAATCTGGCTGAAAGACGCCGCCGAGGCGCGGCAGCGTGCGCGGCGCCGGTCGATGGCCGGGCCGGTTGGCTGCGGGCTGTGCGGCATCGACAGTCTGGAAGAGGCGGCAAGGAAGCCGCGTGTTGTTGCCGAACAAGGGTTCACCCTGACGCCCCGCCAGATCATGGCGGCAATGACAGCCTTGACCGACCATCAGCCCTTGCATGACATCACCCATGCAGCCCATGCAGCCGCCTTCTGGGCGCCGGGCGCGGGCATCCTTGCCGCGCGCGAGGATGTCGGCCGCCACAATGCGCTGGACAAGCTGATCGGCGCCTTGGCCCGGGTTCCGCATGTCGATGGCGCGCTGGTACTGACCTGCCGTACCTCGATCGACATGGTGCAAAAGGCGGCAGCCGCCGGTTTCCCCATGATCATCGCCGCCTCGGCCCCCACGGCCACCGCCGTGGACATGGCCGACAAGGCTGGCATCACCCTGATCGGTCTGGCGCGGCCCGACCGGTTCGAGGTGTTCACCCATTCCCACCGCATTGCCCCCGAGGAGGCCGCAGATGTCGCATGACGCGCCCCATGCCAAGCTGATCTATATGGCCAACCAGATTGCCAAGTTCATGGAATCAAAGCCCCATGATCAGGGGCTTGAAGGGTTGGCCTCTCATATCAACGACTTCTGGGAACCCCGGATGCGCCGCCATCTGTTTGAGGTGCTGGACGCCGGTGGCAACGGCTTGCGCCCGCTGGTGGTGGAGGCTGCCACAAAAATCCGCCGCCCGGCCGAAGCCGCCTGACTCTCAGGGGTGCCTGCGCACCAAAGCCATGTATGTGAAGGTTCCCGACAGGAACCCCACGGCCGCCAGCAGGGCTGCCATGGTCATCTGACGGGCATCGGCACTGTTGGCTGACAAGGCCAGATAGCCAAACGCCCAAAAGCCCGACCAACTGATCACACAGATCAGAGCAATCAGTTTGTTCACGGCCAACTCCTCCAAAGTTTCGTGCTGCGACAGAATAGCGCAGCTTTGGAACGAGTCTAAGGAATTCGTCTCTGCGGCGCGGCGATGGCCACGAAGGCCGCAAGATGATCTTGGCTGCGAACCAACTGGCCCGACAAAGCCGCGCCAGATGGAAAGGGCGGAATGTCGCGGGTGAACGCTGCCACGAAATGGTCTCCGCTCCAGATCACCCGCAGGGTCTGAAAGTCGAAAAGCTGGTGGCTAAGGGTGTATTGCGCCTTGTAGGCCGCCTCTTTCGCGACGAACAGGGCCAGCGCGGCCTCCGCGTCGGCTACCGTTTCCCCCTCTGCCAGAAGGCTTTGCCACAGCGCCATCTCCAACGGGCGAAGGGGTTCGGCATCAAGACCCAAGCCAGCCCAGTCTTCCGCCTTGCCCATGGCAGCCAGACAGGCCCCCTCGCAATGCGTTATGGAGCCGGTCAGACCGGCGGGCCACACTGGCGCGCGATCCGGGCCCCGGGGGACGGCCCGCGGTTCAGCGCCCAAGGCCCGCATGGCCGCGCGAGCCGCCTCGCGCCCGGCGGCAAATTCGGCCAGACGTTTGGGCACCGCTGCCCCAATCTCCTCACCCGGCCACAAACCGCTGCCGTCGGGCGCGGCAATCGCCACGCCCGAAGGTATCATGGCGCGCAGGGTGGCCAGAAGATCAGGCATCCGCCCCGGTCCGCCGGGCCCGCATCGCCAGGCGTCGCGCCATGGCATCGCTGCGGGCATCGGCCCGGTCCGACAGGCCTTGCGCGCTCGCGGGTGCTGCAACGGCGGCGGGTTTCGGTCCGCCATCCAGATGCCGGGCCAGTGCCGACAGGGTGGGAAAGCGGAAGATGTCCGTGATCGACAGCTTCGTTATTCCCAATCCATCGCGGATTTCGCGGTGGGCCTGCACCGCCAGCAGGCTATGCCCGCCCAGCGCGAAGAAGTTGTCACGACTGCCGACCTTGGGCACGCCCAGCACCTTTTGCCAGATCGTCGCCAACTGCGCCTCGATCCCTTCATCCGGGGCGATGAATGCCTCGGTCGCCACGGGCGCGGCATTGGGCGCGGGCAGCGCCTTGCGATCTACCTTGCGGTTGGGCGTCAGGGGGAAGCTGTCCAGCCGGATGAAATGCGCGGGCACCATATGTTCCGGCAGGCCAGTGGCCAGCGCCGGGCGCAAGGCTGCCTCGGTCGCCGCCCCGGTGTAATAGCCGACCAGCCGCAGATCTCCGGGCGTATCCTCGCGTGCCATCACGACGGCTTGGGTCACGCCGGGCTGGCTTTCCAGCGCCGCCTCGATCTCACCCAGCTCGATCCGGTAGCCGCGCAGCTTTACCTGGAAATCGGTGCGCCCGATGTAGTCCAGCTTGCCATCAGTCCGCCAGCGCACCAGATCGCCGGTCTGATACATCCGCGCGCCCCAGGGGGCCGCGCGGTCGGGCGTAACGAAGGGGTCGGGCCTGAATCGCTCTGCCGTCAAGTCGGCGCGCTGCCAATAGCCGCGCGTGACACCATCGCCGCCAATCCACAATTCGCCCGGAACGCCCGGGGGCACGGGTTGCTGCACATCGTCCAGCACATACATCTGCTGGTTCACCAAGGGCTTGCCGATATTCTGGATTCCGTCGTCATGGCCGACCTCCTCCACGCTGGACCAGATGGTGGTTTCGGTTGGGCCGTACATATTGAGGATGCGGGCACCCGTGGCCTTGCGCAGGTCGGCAACCTGCGCGCCAGGCAACGCCTCGCCCCCGACCATCAGGGTTTTCAGCCCCGACAGGGCGCCCCGCGCCTCCTCATTCATCGCAATCATCCGCGCCATGGACGGCGTGCATTGCAGATGGGTGACGTTGTGGCGGATCAATTGGGCAGCGATGGAGTAATCGTCGTCCTCTACCCCGCCCCCGGCATTGGCGCGTTTCACTACCTCGGCCAGCGGGTACAGCCCCTCCAGCACCTTTTCCGGCGCGATGCCATAATCGATCAGGCAGGCCACCTCGCCCACGCCGATCCGCTTCAACTGCTCCACGCGGGCGATGGCGTCATCCACAGTGCCGAACAGCCCCGAGTCATCGAAATAGCGTTGGAAGGCGAAATCGAGGATCGCGGTGTTTTCCTCATCCGACAGGGTGCGCAGGTCAATGTCCATCGGGTTGGTCACGCCTGCGGGCTTCTTGAACGCCGGGAAGGCCCAAGCGTACTGCTTGACCAGCCCCACCGCGGCGGCCAGATAGGCCTTCATCGGGCCTTCGGCCACGCGGCGCACCTGCTCGCGGTCGCGGCCGACATAGGTGTGCAGCATCAGGGTGACGGTGAAGTTCGCCGGATCGTGGCCCGCCTTGCGCAAGGCGTCGTGATAGATGCGGATCTTGCCCGCCACCTCGTCAATCGACTGGCCCAGCAGGTGAGTCAGGACGTTCGCGCCCATCTCGCCCGCCTCACGCCAGGTCTCGGGGTTGCCGGCGGTCGTGACCCACAACGGCAGCTCTTTCGACACCGGGCGGGGCTGGGTTTTCACCGTGAACATCGACCCGTCGGCCTTCGGGAAATCCACCCCCTCACCCCGCCACAACCGGCGCACCTGATCGGCGGCGGCATACATCGCGGCCTTGTTCGCAGGGGGTGTGTTTTCGGGGCGCAGCACGAAATCTTCGGGCTGCCAGCCGCTGGCAATCGCCAGACCGGCGCGGCCATTTGTCAGGTTGTCGATCACCGCCCATTCCTCGGCAATCCGTGCTGGATGGTGCAAGGGCACCACACAAGACCCTGCGCGTACCGCAATATTTTTCGTCACCGCCGCCACGGCAGCCCCTGTTACCGACGGGTTCGGGTACGGGCCGCCAAAGGCGTGGAAATGCCGCTCGGGCGTCCAGACCGCCACGAAGCCATGGCTGTCGGCAAAGCGCGCGCCTTCCAGCAACAATTCGTATTTCTTGGGGCCGACGCCATCGTCATTACCCCAGTAATAGATGGAAAAATCCATCTTCTTGGCCGAGGTGATCCGCCCGGACGAGACCAACGCACGGTTTTCGTCGGACGAGATCACCACCTTGAACCCGCGCGCCAGCGTCCAGAACAGCTCCAGCACGGAAATGTCGAAGGACAGCGAGGTTACGGCCAGCCAAACCCCGCCATCGGGGCCGATGCGGTCGTCCATTCCGGTGAAGAAGTTTGCGACGTTGCGATGTTCGACCATCACGCCCTTGGGGCGACCGGTCGAGCCGCTGGTATAGATCATATAGGCAATATCCTGCGGACCAACGCCGGTTTCCGGGTTTGTCTGCGGGGCCGAAGCAAGGCGGCCATCGGTATCCAGCTCCAGCACCTGCGCCGAATGGGCAGGCAGCGGCAGGCCGGACTGTGTCACCACCACCGGGCAGGCGGAATCTTCCAGATAGAGCGCAATGCGGTCGGCGGGATAGGCCGGGTCCATCGGAACATAGGCGCCGCCCGCCTTTTGAATGGCCAGCGCACCGATCACCAGATCAAGGCTGCGGCGGCAGTGCAGGCCCACAAGGGTGCCGGGGGTCACGCCCATCGACATCAGAACATGAGCGGCCCGGTTGGCACGGGTGTTCAGTTGCGCATAGGTCAGCGCCTGCCCTTCGCAGACCAAAGCGATGGCATCGGGCGTGCGGGCCACCTGCGCCTCGAACGCCTGATGCACGCACAGGGGCGCGCGCGGGCCAAGCGTGGCATTCCAGCCAGTCGTGACTTGCGCCATCTCGGCGGCGGTCATGTTGGGGAGAGCCGAGAATGAAATATCCGGCGCAGTGGTTGCCAGACCAGAGGCAAGGGCCATGATACGGGCTGCAATCGCCTGCGCCTCAACATCAGACAGTCGGGCGGCATCATAGTGGAAGGCTGTGGGCGTGAGGGTGATGACGCTGCCCGGAACCGCGCCTGATTGTGCCAGCGCAAGTTGCGGGGCGACCACGCCTTGCAGCGCGGTATCGCGGGTCATCAGGTCCAGCGGCCATGTGGGCGTCTCGGTGGCCTTGGCCAGTGCGGTTTCAAGGGTGGTGCGGGCCGCGCCCAGCGTGCCACCCGTCGCCAGTGTGACTGGAACCCAATCGGCCAGATAACCGGGCAGACCCGCACCGCCGCCATAGGCGAGCGTGACATCATGCAGCCCCAGCGCGCGGGCCGCCGCCAAAGCCAGCAGAGGCAGATCGTCCGCCAGCGGAATGTTGCGCCAATCGGCAACGATCGCCGAGGATGCACCCGGCACCGCGGCTGGATTCATCAATTTCAGCGCCTTGCGCACCGCAGCCTCGCCCGGCACCACGGCAGCAAGGGCCGTGGTCAACTGCGTGGCTTCCTCTGCCGACAGCACGGGCAGAGCGGCCTCCGTGATGGTCGAGGGGCAAACCGCCCCGCCCTTGATCTGGCAGGTCAGCCGGTTCAGCCGCACCGCCCCGGTGCCGCAGGCCACCACCAGCCCTTCGGGCGTTGCCGACAGAACCTGCCCGGGGGCGCCCTGTCCCACTTCAACCTCTGCCGTGCCAACGTTCAGCACACGGGTGCCGGTGGCAATCTTGGCGGTGGTCAACGGGTTCCAGTAGCGGCCATGATCCAGCGCCCGCACCAGGCGGGCCACCTGCTCAGCCGGTTGCGAGAAATCCAGCCGCCCCATCGCCGCAGGCCGGTCGGACCGCAGATGCAGGCCACGGCGCGACAGGTCTTGCGGCAGGCGGCGCAGGCCGCTTTCCAACTGGTCCAGAACGGCGGGGAAACTTTCCAGCGCGGCCTCGAAACACCGGGTGTTCAGCGTCAGGGCGGTGTCATTCGGGGCAATGTCGAAACGGCGGGCTTCCAGAATGTCGCCCTCATCGACGCCGCCTTCGATCATATGCCAGGAGATGCCATGCTGCGCGGCACCGGCCAGAATGGACCAGACCGGCGCATTCAGACCGGCATGTTCCGGCAAGGGGCCATCGTGAAAGTTCACTGCCCCCTTTGCCGCCAGTGCCAGTACCTGTAGGGGCACGACCGACAGGTTCGCAACCGACAAGAGCCAATCGACCTGCGTGCCCGCAAGCGCCGCCCAATCCCCGACATCGACAATGCGGATGCCATTGCCGACGGCCCATTTTCGCACCTCGGGGTGGCGGGAGACCACCGCCGCAATCCGATGCCCGCGCTCCAGCACCTGGGCGCCGCATTCATGGGTCAGGGTTTCATTGCCGATCAGCAAAACGGAAAACTGGCTCATATCACTCCTTCCCGCCCAAGGGGCGGAGGCCCCTATTCTGCGGGCCGGGTCTGGTTGCTGGGCGCCGCACCCTTGCCCGGCGCAAAAAGCGCCCGCAGGTGGTGGCTAACCATATCATGCAAATAATGCGGCGGATCACCCCTGTCCTTGCGCTGGATCAGAAGGCGCAGGCGCCAAAGCCCGCCTCCGACCACCGCAGCCAGCGTGGCGCCCAAGGCATAGGCGGTTCCGTGGTTCTTGACGAAATAATGCCAGCGCGAATCCAGCCAGAAGCCGGGAATGCGTTTCCAGCCGCCCATTCCGGTGGAAACCGAGCCGATGTGTACCACTACTGATTCGCGGACATAATCGGTGGGCCAGCCTGCAAGGGCCGCGCGGCGGCAAAGGTCGGTTTCCTCAAAATACAGAAAGAAGGTTTCGTCAAACAAACCAATCCGGTCCAGCACATCCATCCGCATCATCAGGCTGGCCCCGGCCAGCCAATCGACCCGGGTGGTGGTTTCTGGAATCGGCTGCGCCACGATGCTGTTTTTCAACAGGCGGCTGACAGGGCCAAAGCGGGTATGCGCCTCGAATTCACCAGCCGCCGACGGGAAGCGGAAGGCCGTGCGATGCGGCGCGCCATCGTCGCCCTGAATGAAGCTGCCCGCAAAGCCCACTTTCGGATGGGCCAGCAGGTGATCAAGCAACGCCCTGATGGCACCGGGTTCAGGGAAGGCATCCGAGTTCAGGATATAGGCGAAGTCCGGCCGCACCCCGCCCGGCAGACCGGCGCGGATGCCCACATTGTTACCCGCGCCAAAGCCGCCGTTGCGACCTGACTGGATGACGCGCACCTGTTGCGGTCCCTTGTCCCAGCCACGGGCCGCGACTTCGGCCGTGATCGTCTCAAACGATCCGTCGCCGGAATCGTTGTCCACAATCACCAAAGCTCCCTCGATACCTTCCAGGGCGTGCAGCGCCGCCTCGGCCGATCGCAGTGTCATCTGAGCGGTGCGCCAGTTCAGGATAACCGTAAGAAGCGTCGGCATCATTCAGCCGCCAGACTGCGGAAGGGAACGACGCGGCCGGGGCCGCCATCAGCCTCGGCTATCGCTGCGCGCATCTTTGCGGCAAGCACGCGGACGTTGGGTTCCAGCACCATGGAATCGTGATCGCCCGGCACCTCGACCACCTGCAAGCCGGGCGCAAAGCGGGTCAGGTCATTGTCGGGGAATACATATTCCTTGGCCGCCGAAACCCAACGCCCACCCGTTACCTGCCATTTGCGGTCCAGGGGGGGACGATACATCACCGTGGCCCCCGCCCGCTGCGGCAGGTCATAGATGGCAATGGCATCGCGGAAGGCGGCCTCGATTTCCGCATTGTGGAACTGGGCAGTGCCGGCGGCCTCGGGGGCCAGACGCTTGGTCTTTTCCCATTCCCAGCGGTTCTTCGCCCATTCGGTCAGATAGCCCGGACCCTTCTCGCGCAGCTCGGCCAGCTTGATCAGCGCCTTGTCGGGGCGGGTCAGCGACGGGCGCACCGGCAGCGGCGTATCGAGCAGGACAAGCAGCGCCACCTCCTCGCCTTCGGCCTCCATCTGGCGCGCCATTTCCCAGGCGGTCAGGCCACCGCCAGAGAACCCGCCCAGAAGGTAGGGGCCATTGGGCTGCACCTGCCGCAGTTCGGCGATGTAGTCGGCCGCCGCCTCGGGGATGGTGCGGTGGGGTTGATCCTCGCCCAGCAGCCCGCGCGCCTGCAAACCGTAGAACGGCCGGTCGCCGCCCAATAGCTGGGCCAGATGGCGCAGGTTCAACACGTTGCCGAACATGCCCGCCACCAGGAAGAAGGGGCGACGCGGGCCGCCCTCGCCCTCGTGCATCGGCACCAGATGGGTAAACCGGCGGCGCGGGGCGGCGGGGGCCTTACCCTCTGCCATTGTGTCGGTTTCGCCGACCTCTGCCGCGATCAACTTGGCGCAGGCTGCAATGCTGGGGGCCTCGAACAAAACCGAGATCGGGAAATCGACGCGGAAGGTTTTCTTGACCATGGCGAACAGGCGCACGGCGATCAGGCTGTGGCCGCCAAGGTCGAAGAAACTGTCCTCGACGCCCACCTTGCCCACGCCCAACAGGTCCTGCCAGAACCCGACCAGCGTACGCTCGATGTCGTTCCTTGGCTCGACATAGGCGGTGTCAAGGTCGGGCCGGTCGAAGGACTGGCCTTCCACCTTGGCCGCCTCGGCCTCTGCCGTCTGGCGCACCAGAGCGGGCAAGTCGAGTGACGACACGATGATCTGGCTTTGCCCGGTTGCCACGGCACGGGCGAAAGCCTCGGCCCCTTCTTCGGGCCGGATGCCTTGGGTAAAGCTGTGCATCAGACGCTCTTCCGCCGGCGACGACGCGCGGCCAGATCGGGGGCCTTCGTCAAAGCTTAGCTCGCGTGCATCGGGGCGGGGGAAGGCAAGCTCGCCGTCAAGGCGGCGGATGGTAAAGCCCTCGATTTCGATGCAAACCTCGCCTTCTGGGGTCGCCAAGGTCACGTCGAACCGCGCGGTGGGGCGATCGGCGCGGTTATCGGCGGCGTTTCGGATATGGCTGACGATGTCGGCAGGCAGAGGGCGCAGCACCCGCACCGCGCCATAGCTGACCGGCACCCAGAGGTGATCGGGCCGGTAGCTGGAAATCAGCCCCATGGCCCAACCCGTTGCAAGATCCATCAGCGCGGGGTGGATCAGCCAGCCTTGGTCGGGTTCCGCGCGAAACGCCGTGGGCAGAGTCAGACGCGCCAGCCCCTCACCCGCGCCGATGCTGCGCGACCGCAGCACCCGCCAACGCGGGCCAAAGGCCAGATGCGCCTCTTGCGGGCTGGCCATTCCGTCGCCCAGTTCGGGCACGGGCAGACGGGCGGCGATGGCGCCGGGGTCAATCCGGCGGGGCGCGTCGGCCAGCGGTGTAATCGTGGCTTGGGCGTGCAGAACCCAACCGGTACGGCCCTGATGCGGGATGCCAGAACGCAGCTCGAACCCATAGCCCTGATCGCTGCGCGCCAACGTGGCGCGGATCGGACGGACCTCTTCATTCGCCACATCCAGCGCGCGGAAGAACGTCAGGTCGTTGATTTCAAACGGCCCGCCCTCACCTTGCGCCCGCATCGCCTCGGCCACGATCTCCAAGTATCCGGTGCCGGGGATCAGCGCCTGACCGGATTTCGTGCGGTGGCCGTCCAGCACCCAGCGGTCCATGCCATAACCGGCGGTGAACATGCGGTTGCCTTTGGTGTCAAAGGTCGCCTCATCCAGCATCGGGGCCTTGATCGCCACCTTGGGCGCAGCGGGCCGGTCGCCGGTGCGTTCGGCAAGGGCCTCGGCGGCCATGCCGACGCCGGTCCAGATGCCCCAGTTCAGCGCGACAACTCTGGTTTTGCCACCCGCGCGGGATTTCGAATAAGCGTTCAGGAATTCATTCGCGGCCACATAGTCGATCTGCCCGGCAGGCCCGGTGATGGTCGAGGTCGAAGAAAACAGCACCATCAGGTCCAGCGATCCATCGGGGAACAGCTTGTCCAGAACAAGCGTGCCGTGGACCTTGGGCGACAGAACATCCTCAACCTGTGCCGGGGTCTTGGTCATCAACAGGCCATCGCTGACCACGCCAGCGGCATGGATCACCGCCTGCACGCGGCCGAACTGCGCCTCGGCCTGCGCAACAGCGGCGCGCATGTCTTCAAAGTTGCAGACATCGGCGGGGGCGACGGTAATCTGCCCGCCCAAGGATTCCAGCCGTTGCAGAGCCAGAATCCGGCGGCTGATCGGGTCAGCCGGATCATGCCCCGCCAGCCAGCGCGGCCAGAGCGAGCGTTCGGGCAGGGCGCGGCGGGCGATCAGGGTGATCTTGGCTCCATGGCGCCTGATCAGGTCTTCGGCCACGGTCAGGCCAATGCCCCCGAACCCGCCGGTGATCAGCACATGCGCGCCCTGCGGCAGGGTTGCGCCCGCGTCGGGCAGCGCCTGCGCCCGCACCTCCTGCACATAGCGGCGGGCGCCGCGCAGGGCGGCCAGACCTTCGGCGGGGTTTTGCAGCAGCTCTTCCAACACGCGGTCGGTCAGGTCCGACAGGTCAGCCGCGCCGCGTCGGGGCGCGGGCGGCAAGGTCAGGTCCAGCGTGGAAACCGTCACCCCCGGCAATTCACGCGGGATCACGCGGGCCGGGCCCAGCAGGGTCGCCTTTTCCGGATAGGCCAGCCCTTCGCCCTTTACCTGCGCCGCGCCGGTGGTGAAGGCGGTCAGGTGGATGGGCCGGGGCAGGTTTTCCTCGGCCAGCGCCTGCGCCAAGAACATCAGCGAATGAAAGCCCTGTTCCAGATTGCGGTGCAGAAAGCTGGAGCCGGGGCGGAATTTCTCCTCTCGGGTCACCAGCCAGAAATGCGCGATGCGGTTGGGCGCATGGCCATGGCTGACCAGATCGGCGATCAGCGCGTCATAGCCCTCGCGCCCGCGTTCGGGCGCAAGGATATAGCCGCCTTGGCCATCGCGGCCAAAGGCATCGCCGGCGCGGACGGTGTGTACCTCATGCCCCGCCGCGCGCAGGCGGGCGGCGGTGGCGGCGCCAAGGCCGGTGTCATCGACAAAGATCAGCCAGTTCTGGCGGGGTGCTTCGTCGATCTCGGCGATGTCAAACCCGGCAGAGGCCGGGCGCCAATGCGGTTTCCAACCCCAATTGGCAATGTTCTCCACCCGCATGGGCAAAGTGGCTTCCGCCTCGGCCGCTTTGCCGGGCTGGATGAAATAAGATTTCTTTTGAAAGGCATAGGTCGGCAGAACCACACGGTTGCGGCGCGCGCCTGCCCAGATCGGCTCCCAATCCACGGCAACGCCACAGGCCCAGAGGCGGGCGATGGTGCCGATGTGCCAGGCGTCATCGGCCATGGCCTGCTCGGGGTGGCGCAGGGCGGGGATCACCTGACCCGAGGCCACGCCATTGGCCTGCGCCAGGGACGACAGCGCCCGGCCCGGACCCATTTCGACGAACACCCGAGGCTCATCCAGCAGCGCGCCGATGGTTTGCTGGAACATCACGGTGTTGCGCAGATGGGCAACCCAATACCCCGGGTCTGTCGCCTGCGCCGCCGTCAGTGGCTGGCCGGTGCGGTTCGAGATGATGGGCAGTTGCGGCGCGTTCAACTTGATCGCGCGCAGATAATCACCGAACCGGCCAAGGATCGGCTCCAGCATCCGGGAATGCGCCGCGATGTCGATGGCGATGCGCTGGGTGTCCACACCTTGGGCCGACAGTGTTTCAGCCAGAGACCTCAGCGCGGCATCGGGACCGGAAACCACGCAGAGCCCCGGCGCATTGACCGAAGCCATGTCCAGATCGCCCGTCACCAGCGGCCGCAGATCGGCCTCGGCCATCGGCACCGACAACATTCCACCCGGCGCGATGGTGTCGAACAGACGCCCGCGCAGCAGCACAAGGCCGATGCAATCCTGAAAGCTCATCACCCCGGCCAGCGCTGCGGCGGTGTTTTCGCCCATCGAATGCCCGATCAGATGGCTGGGGGTTACCCCCCAGCTTTCATACAGCTTCGCCAGCGCGAATTCGGTGATCATGATCAGGGGCAGTTGGACCGAAGGTTTCTTCAGCGCCTCATTCGCCGCCGCCTCGGCCCCCAGTTGGGGCAGCCACAGGGCGCGGATGTCATAATCCAGTTGCGGCTCCAGCACGGCCAACCCTTTGTCCATCCAGTCGGCGAACACGGGTTCGGTCTCGTAAAGGTCGCGCGCCATGCCCGCGTATTGCGCGCCGCCGCCGGGGAACATGAACACCACCTCGGGCGCATCCAGCCGGTCGTGGTTGAAAACCCGCCGCGTATCGGCACCCTCCAGCAGGCTGGCGGCCTCTTCATGGCTGGCGGCCACGATCACCCGGCGTTTTTCAAAGGCGCGGCGACCTTGCTTCAGTGTCCAGGCCACATCGGCCAGCGGTTGTTCGGGGTGGGCGCGCAGATGGGCGGCAAGGCGGGCCGCCTGCCCATCCAGCGCGGCCTTCGACCGCGCCGACAGGACCAGTGGCTGGAACGGCCAGATACTGTCGTCCGAAGGCGCGCGGGCGGGCGCCTCGGCCAGAATGGCATGGGCATTGGTGCCGCCCACGCCCAGCGAGTTGACCGCCGCAACCCGCGTTGGCGCCTGCCAGTCGGTCAGCCGGTCATTCACCTTGAAAGGCGAGGTTTCGAAATCGATCGAAGGGTTCGGCGCCTCATACCCCAGACTGGGCGGCAGTTGCCGGTGATGCAGCGACAGCGCCACCTTGATCAGGCTGGCCACGCCCGCAGCGGTATCGGTGTGGCCGATGTTGGTTTTCACCGAGCCAAGGCGGCAATGGCCCACGCGATCGGTGGTTTCGCGGAAGGCACTGGTCAGCGCCGCAACCTCGATAGGGTCGCCCAGATAGGTGCCGGTGCCGTGGCATTCCACATAGGTCACGTCATCGCCGGTCACCCCGGCAATCGCCTGCGCCTCGGCGATGCAGCGGGCCTGACCATCGACCGACGGGGCAAGATAGCCCGCCTTGGCCGCTCCGTCATTGTTGACCGCCGACCCTTTCAGGATCGCCCAGATATGATCGCCATTGCGGATCGCATCCTTGGCGCGGCGCAAGACCACGCAGCCCGCGCCAGAGCCGAACACCGTGCCCTGCGCCCGGTGGTCAAAGGCATGGCAATGGCCGTCGGGCGACAGGATCTCGCCCTCGGTGAACAGATATCCCCGCGCATGGGGCAGCTCGATCGTCACGCCCCCCGCCAAAGCCATGTCGCATTCACCGTTCAGCAGCGCCTGCGTGGCGAAATGCACCGCCACCAGCGAAGTTGAACAGGCCGTCTGCACGTTGATCGACGGCCCCTTCAGGTCGAACACATGGCTGACGCGGGTGGACAGGAAGTCCTTGTCGTTCCCGGTATGGCGCAGCAGGAACATGCCGGTCTGGTCCACCAGATCGCGGTTCGAACACAGGTTGAAATAGAAATAGCTGCCCATACCACATCCGGCATAGACGCCAACCGCACCAGGGAAATTTTCGGGTGGATGGCCCGCATTCTCCAGCGCCTCCCACGCCACCTCCAGGAACTGGCGGTGTTGGGGGTCAAGGATCGCGGCTTCCTTGGGAGAAAAGCCGAAGAACTCGGCGTCGAAATCGGCGAACCCGTCCAGAACGGCGGCAGAGGGCACATAGTTGGCCTTGGCCATGCGCGCCGGGCTTTCGCCTGCGGCCAGCAGATCATCGCGCGACAGCACGCGGATCGATTCCACCCCTGCGGCCAGGTTGGACCAATAGGTCGCAATATCAGGCGCGCCGGGCAGATGCGCGGCCATGCCGACCACGGCAATATCGGTTTCACCCACTGAAGACAGATCAGCGCCGTCGGCCATTCAACTCTATCCACTCAATAAGCAGCCGTCCCTGAAAAGGGCGCATACGGCTGCAATCTAACGCAGTTTCCCGCCGGAACATACCCTGCGGCCACCCGTAAAGGGATATTGCACGGCACGATAACAATACCCGGCGTTTGCCATTCTTTTTGCCTGTCAGCAAAGGCCATGGCGGCACAAACGCTACCAGAATCCCGCACCCTCGCCTTTGGCCATCCGAATCTGCGCCCAGATGTAAACAATTGCGTCGAATACGAACCCCGCAACCACAACCGGAAGGCGCTTTGCGTTGCGCGGAGCAGCAAAGCCACGCGCCAGGCGCTTGGTCAGAAAGTGCCAGGGCACATAGCCAAAGCGCCAGGATGGCAGGCGCTGGCGGATTACCCCCCCGACCCAAGCCGAATCAGCCGCAGCCGCCTGAAGCTGGAGGTGCCGCTGGTCGGCGGGCAGATCGCGCAATTGGGCGAAAAGGGCGGCGTTGATGGCGGAACCGATGACAATCCTGACCTGATGGCGCAGCAACGCGCCGATGCTGCGTTCGCTGGCATAGATGTGAAACAGGCCTTGCAGCCCATCGATCCGGCTGAAATCCTCGGGGCCGGTCAGCGCATCGGTCAGGACCATGGCGCGCAGGAAACCGTCTTCGACCGGCAATCCGATGGGCAGTTGAAAGCGCCGCGCCGCAGCGGCTGGCATGGCATATAACTGGCCGCAGATGGCACTTTTCCAATCGTCCAGCCCGCCCCCGGCTGCGGCAATCATCCGGTCAAGCGGGCTAAGCCCGACGGGGTTGACGGCGATATCCTTGACCGGCTGGCTGTTCAGCGCCCAAAGCGCGGGCTTGGCGGCCAGTCCCCGGGCCAGACGGGCCAGACAATCGGATGCCGGAAAAACAATGTCGGCATCGGCGAAGATCAGGATATCGGCGTCCGGACGCGCCAGATCATGAACAAAGCTGTTCCAGGTGCGTGACTTGCCGGGGACGGCAAGGTCAGCCACCTCGATCCACGGCGATCCCGCCGCAGCCGCCCGGGCCAATGCGGCGGTTTCATCCCGGCAACCGTTGGCCAGAATCAGGATGCGAAAATCCATATCCTCCGCATCCTGCTGCATCAGCGCCTGCACCATCGCCGCGATGCCCGCCGCCTCATTATGCGCGAAAACCCCGATATCGACCCGTAAGCTCATCAGATCACCGTTTTCATGGCCGGCTGAACCAACGGCCGTTGGCGGCTGGCCCGCAGCGCACGCAACCGCTCTGCCTCACCCAGCAAGGCACCGGTCATCAGCCATGTCAGCGGCACCTGTGTGGCATTGGGCAGCATGTCCAGTACCGAAGCCGACAAAATCAGCGCCCAACCCGCCGCCATGCGGCTGATGTCCTCGGCCCGGCCCAGCCAGGCCTCGCGCATCAAAAGCAGCAGGGGCAGCACCGAAAGCCCAAAGTTGGCGATAAACCCGCTCCAGCCATACATGCCAAGGGTGATGATCCACTGCCCGTCGGCGATGTTGATCATCTTGCCAGTGACCGGATCGTGCATGAAATTGCGGCCATAGGAACCCCAGCCGAACCAGGGGCGCTCTTCGGCGCGCAGAAGCAGCAATTCTTCGTTCTGAATTCGGAAATTCAGCGAATAGGCCCGGTCCGGCGACAGGCTGTCCGAGAACTGCAGAATCTGCTCCAGCGGAACCAGATGCAGGCCGCGCAGCAACGGATAGACAAGAACGATGACGGCAAGCATTCCGGCAACCATGATCTGGAAACGCGGCCGGAAAAACAGGATCAGCGGACACAGCGCCACGGCATAGGCCAAGACACCTGCGCTTTTGCACAAGACCAGCATGAACAGCAGGTACAGCATCGCGGCCAGCGCCTTGGGCCGCCGGTCAGCCGGGCCGATCCGCACCAGAAGCAGCGCACACATCATGCTGGTCAGCGTAAAGACTGCCACCCACAGCCCATGCGGCAAAAACACGACGGGCCGATAGCCACCATAGCGGATGGTCTGGAAGAAATCGTGCTGGAAGAACCCGTAGATCCAGACGTTCATCTGCGGTGACAGGCGAATCTCGATCAGCATCGGGATCGAATAAGCCAGACCGGCAATCGCCAGAATGCGGGTCAGAACCCGCAGGCCAGCCGGGTCGCCCAGAAACTGCCGCCCGAACACGAAGGGAAGAATCCAGAATATCTGATAGGCGATGGTGGAAAAGGCGTCATAGATTTTAAGCCCAGGCACGGCACCCATGGCAAAGGGAATTGGGTCTGGGTTTGTCAGAATCGTTCCGAAGGGCGACAGGACGTACAGCAGCACAAGGCCCTTGCCGATCAGGCTTTCCGGCAGCCAGTCCACCCGCTGGCGCAGCACAAACAACAGCGCATAGCAAATCGTCAGGTTGGGCAGCGAATACTTGTCGAGATCGGGCACGACCGGCAAATCGACTTTCGCGACCGGGGGCAGAATCAGATAGGCTGAAACGACGGCCCAGACCAAGGCGTTGCGCAAGGGCAGATGACGAAACATCGCCACGATGACCAAAGGCCAGACCGCAAGCATGACATAGGCGAAAACATTCGGCACGAGGCACTTTCCTGACAGACTCGCCCCGTCTCTTAGCACGGGGATCGGGACGCCCACAGCACCCCGATGTGGCAGAATTCTGGCGTGTCGGCCCGATACGCCCGAAAATACGGCATTCGCCCCTGCCTCGGGCGCGCGTTGCCCGGCCTCTGGACATAAGGTACGCACACTGGGGCAAAGGCCAAACCAGATCGGGCCCACGCCGCTTTGGCGCAATTGCGCAGCCATCGCAAGACGTTGCCGTCGGCGGCCTATCCCCAGGGTTGCGCCATCGCCAGATTCGCCCTGTCTGCGGCTTGTCCTGCCAGGCAGGGTTCAGAATTCCGCAACACAATGTTGCCCAAACACCGAACAGACGGCTTTGGCTTGGGCCTACAGGCATGCTATCGCGTGTCAATTGTCACGAGAAACCCCAGGTATGTACTTCCGCTTCGGCCAGACAGTGATCACCGTGAATATCCCGGACCGGACAGCCTTGCTGGCCGCCGTTCGGGCACGGCTGTTGGCCGGGCAGGGGTTTGCCTTGGCGACGATCAACCTTGATCATATCGTCAAGCTGGACCGCGACCCCAGCTTTCGGCAGGTTTACGGCGCGCAAGACATGGTGGTGGCCGATGGCAATCCTGTGGTCTGGCTGTCGTATCTGGCAGGCGATCCGGTGTCTCTGGTTCCCGGTTCGGATGTGGTCATTCCGCTGATACAGGTCGCAGCCGAAACCGGGCGCAAGATCGCATTGGTCGGCGCGACCGCCGGGGCGCTGCAACGCGCGGCAGACTGTCTTGGTTCGATGGTGCCCGGCGCCCAGATTGCACTGTGCGAAGCGCCGCCGATGGGATTTGACCCCGAGGGCGACCTTGCCGTGCGCATCCTGACGGAAATCGCGGCCCAGGGTATCGGGCTGTGCCTGATTGCTCTGGGGGCCCCGAAACAGGAACGCTTTGCCGCCCTGGGGCGACGTATTGCGCCCAGCACGGGCTTTGCCTCGATCGGGGCAGGGTTGGATTTTCTTGCGGGCACGCAGCGCCGCGCGCCGGTTTGGGTGCGCAGGCTGGCGCTGGAATGGCTTTGGCGTGCGCTGTCTGACCCGAAGCGGCTGTTTCCGCGCTACGCCGCCTGCGTCGCCGTCTTGCCCGCCCGTGTGACAGAGGCGTTGCGCCAACGGCAGAACGGCTGATCACTTGTACTCGATAAGACTCCGGCGTCTGCCGCGCAGGCGATCAAGCCAGTAGCCCAGAACCCCCTGCGCCTCGGCGAATTTTGCAACTGTCATCCAGAACGCCCAGGTCAGCCCCTCGCGCCGCGACAACCGCAGAACCTGCAAAGGGTAGATCAGGGCCAGCAACCATCCCGTCGGCTGAACCAGCCCCGCAGCCAAAATGGCCAGGGGCAGGACAAAGCCCCATAGCAAAGCGCGCCGGGTTTCGCCCCGCCAGTGCCCTTCCGGCCCCGAGCCATGAAGGGCGGCCCCCTCGGCAAAGGCATGACCAGCGCGGCGGCTGCGGCGCCACCATTGCGACATCCGGGTCAGTGCGGCGTCATGCAACGTCATATCCGCATCAATCCGCCAGACCTGCCCCCCGCGCCGGATCAGGCGCAAACACATCTCCGGCTCTTCCCCGGCAATCAGGTCGTCGCGATATCCACCTACCGCCCACACCTCGGCAAAGCGCATCAGCGCATCGCCACCACAGGCCCGCGCCGGACCTACCGGTGTATTCCATTCCCGGTCAGCCAGCCGGTTCCAGACCGAGGCTTCCGGAAACCGCTCTTGCCGTCGGCCACATACCACCACCGCGGCGGGATGGGCAGCAAAGGCGGCCAGTGCCATCGGCAACCATCCTGGCTGCATCTGGCAATCGCCATCGAGCAGTTGCACAAAGTCTGGTGGATCGGCGGCAAGGTTGGCCAACCCGGCATTGCGCGCGCGCGCCGCGGTGAAAGGCCTATCCATAACCAGCGCCACGACCTCAGCCCCCAGGTCGCGGGCAGCCTGAACCGAGCCATCGGTCGAGCCGCTGTCCACATAGACCAGACGCCGCACCTGTCCTCTCAGAGATTGCAGGCAGGCCAACAGCCGCGCACCCTCGTTCCGGCCGATCACGACCGCATCGATGACGGGACTCCGGGGATTTTCGGGCATGTCGCGCGGCCTTCCTTTCAGGCGGACCCTACGGTTCCCGAAGCCTCGCGCCAAGCCCGGTTTTCTGCACCTGCACTTTGCCAAAACCATTAAAATCTGTTAGGGCTTGCTCTGCTGGCTGGGGTTCTTGAACTGCTGCTGATGTCATTTGACACGACATTTGCCGCCGTCATGGATGAATCAACGGATCAAAGGGTGCCACCGGACCTGGCCTGGGTTTGTTTCGGCGCCAGTGTGTGGCGTGTGTTTGGGGAGTTTTCTTGACCGATGAATATTCAGAACGTCACAGCCCCGATGCCACAAGGTCTTGAAAGTATGGGAACTTCTGAAAAGAAATCAGGCCAAGGTGCAGTCGGCGAGACACCCCGTTCAACCGGGGTTTCGCTGTTTCGGCGTGGCACGGTCGCCGCCAATCCAACGGTCACCTATGACCTCGCAACCGGCCGTGAGATCTTTGCCCACGGGCTGCCATCGCTGGCGCTGAACCCGGTCAAGATATGGGAATCGCTCGCAATGGTGCGCCTGTCGCCAGGGCACTTGCTTGGAAACGGTTTGTTTCCAATGACTTCAGACGACCCTGCCGCCGCCGCTTTCGATCATCTTCGCAGCCGGTTGCTTCATGGCCTGTCGCAAAAAGGCTGGCGCAGAATTGCGATCAGCTCTCCAACTCACGGGTGTGGAAAGTCGTTTGTCGCCACCAACCTTGCCCTGACGCTGGCGCGCAGGCCAGACAGCCGCACGGTGTTGCTGGACCTTGATCTGCGCCGCCCCCGGCTGGCCGGGATTCTGGGCATTTCCGATGCGCCGCCGTTGGCAGATTACCTGTGCGGCGAGCAACCGCTTGAGGCGATCTTCCGCCGTTTTGGCCGCACTCTGGCCTTGGGCGTCAATGGTGCACCGGTGCCGATGGCCGCCGAAATGCTGCACAGCCCCGAAACGGTCGAGGCGCTGGCAGCGGTTTCCGACCTGCTTGATCCCGAAGTGGTGCTGATCGATCTGCCTCCGGTTCTGGCCGGCGACGATGTGCTGGCCATGGTCGGTCAGGTCGATGCCGTGCTTTTGGTGACCGACGGCACAAAAACCCGCCCCGAGGAAATCCGCGCCTGCGAGCGCGTGCTGGAAGGGCGGTTGCCCTTGCTTGGCGTGGTTCTTAACCGGGCCGAAGAACCTGCGGCACAGCAATACGGCTATTGGCGGCGCTGATCATGGGCCAGATTCAATCGTTGCAAGAGCTCTGGTCTTTTCTTGGCCGCCGTTTCTGGATCATTCTCGTCGTAACCGCCGCCGGTATCTTCGCGGCAATTGCCTATGCGAAATCCACCGTGAACGTCTATGAGGCAGCAGCGGCCATCCAGATCGAAACCCCGACCGTTCAATCGCAAGCCGACGGCACCACAGTGTCCAGCGCAGCCCAGACGCTGCAAAGCATCGAGCAACGACTGACAACCCGGGAAAACCTGCAAGCCGTGATCGCCCGACACGGGCTGTTTCAGGATGCACCCGGCATGTCGCAGGACCAGAAACTGGCCGTTTTGCGCGACTCGATCACCTTTCAGGGCATCGACAGCGCGGCCAGCCAGAACTTTGGCCAAGGGCCGGGCCTGTCGGCCATTCTGATCCTGGCGCGGATGGGAAACCCCGAGCTTGCGGCCCGCGTGGCCAATGATCTGGCCCAATCGGTGCTGGATATGTCGGCTTCTGGCGCGCGCGACCGGGCGGAAAAAAATGTCGCCTTCTTCACCGAAGAGGAAGGTCGGCTGTGGAACCTGATCAGCAAGCTGGAAGACGAGATCACTGCCTACAAGAACAGGAATGCCCTGTCCTTGCCCACCGAGATGCAGGCGATGCGAGAGCAGTTGTCGGCGATTGATGCCGATCTGCGCCGCATGTCCGACGATCTGATTGCCGCCCAGCGCGAGGCCGCCACGATCCGCGCGCGTGAGGTTCAGCGCGAAACCGACCGGCGCCAGTTGGAAGAAATCGAGGCAAAGATCGAGGTGATCAACGCCCAGATCGATACGTCGAATGCCCGCCGGAGCGAGTTGTCGCGCAATCTGGCCGCCGCGCCAGAGGTGGAGCGCGTCTTGTCCACCTATGACCGCCAGTTGGGACAGTTGCAGGACCAGTACAAGGATACGACCCGACGCCTTGCCGAAAGCGAGACCGAACTGCGCCTGTCAGAGCGTCAGCAAAGCGAGCGATTTACCCTGCTGGATCGCGCCATCACACCAGAGGCCCCGATTGGCGGTGGCCGCAAAAAGCTGGTTATCGCCGGGGCCCTGGTCAGCCTTGTTGCAGGGCTTGCCCTGGCCTTTGTTGTCGAATTGACGCGCCCGGTGGTCCGCACCGCCGCCCAGATGGAACGGCAACTTGGCCTGCGTCCGGTGGTGATGATCCCGGCGGTCAAGGTTGCCAGCAAAACACTGAAAAGCCTTCCAAAATTTGTGGACGATCCGACAAAGCCCGCCTGACGGGCCGCGCTCGGGGTCTTCGCCAAATCAAAGGCCCGCCATGTGGCGGGCCTTTGATTTTCTTTCGCCGGCAGATAATGCCAAGATACTGTCAGCAACCCGTCCCGCGCAGAATGACGCCCACTGTCTTGAGCAGCACCTTGACGTCAGTCCACAAAGAAAGTTCTGCCTCATAGGCCGCATCGAATTCGGCCCGCGCCTCAAAAGTGGTCTCGTTCCGGGCAGAGGTTTGCCAATAGCCGGTGCAGCCCGGGCGCAGAAGGTAATAGGCCGTGCCGGGATACAGCGCCTCTTGGCAGGTCATCATCGGACGAGGGCCGACCAGCGACATATCGCCCTTAAGCACGTTCCAAAGCTGCGGCAGCTCATCCAGTGACGTCTTGCGGATCAGCCTGCCAATCCGGGTGATCCGCGGATCGTTCCGCAGCTTCTGGGTCAACTCCCATTCCTGGCGGGCCTTGGGATCGGCTTCCAGATGGGCTGCCATGCGTTCGTCGGCATCAGGAACCATGCTGCGCAGCTTCCACATGCGAAAACGCTTGCCATTCTTGCCGACCCGCATTTGCGAATAGAACGGGCTGCCGCCATCGCGTGACACCACAACGGCCACGGCAAGCACGACCGGCACAACCAGTGGCACCGCCACGGCGACCGCCGTCACGTCAAGCATGCGCTTGACGGCGTTGCGATAAAGGCCAGAACGCCCCGTCATGCGGAGGGCGGTAGCTGGCCTGACCGCGACCGAGGACGCGCCAGAAGTACCAAACTCAGGAAATGTAGCCGTCATTGTCACTCACCACGAAACAGTAAACAGGGGATCAATTGTCTTTGGCCAAGTACTTTGGGCCATAAACCTTTCACGCGTCCCGACCACCCGGACGGGAAAATTGCAATCCACATCATCTTTGGCACTCTGGCAGAACGCCCCCACTTCGGCATTTTACCTCAATTCGAGGCGAATTAGCGAGATCAGAGCGGCCCAGGGCGACCTCGTTAACTTCACATTTGCGCCTATCGTTCGCCCATTTCTTGCCTCATTTAGCCGCACCACAACCGTGAATTGTGCCCGCCCTTTGTGAATTATGTTCAAGAAATGTGCTGATTCGCCGCCATGTGATGCTTCTTGCGCCACAGCCACAGGCTCCGGGCGACTTGCGCCCCACAAATCGCCCGTTTTCACCGTTTCTGGAAAGACCACAACGTGCCACACGCCCTACAGGGGCAGGACACCCTTATTGAGCCAAAGCACCGCTGCGCAAAGCAGTGCTGCCAAAGCGAAGAATACCAGATCGTGCAACCCATCCCAGGCCTGGTGGCGGCGGGCCAGCCAAATGATCGGCAGGTGCATCACACATAGTGCCACCCCTTGGGCGGCAAGCGCACCGAACAGCCCGCCCATCGACATGCCGACCAGAAAGGAAAGCGTCTGGATCACGGCCTTAAGCGCGATGACCAGAAAGTAGTTACGCGAATCTCCGGCCGCCAGAGCCGATTGGTCGTAGGTCATACCGATGACACCGGGCATCTGCACGCAGGCCATGGCCACGATGATTGCCCCCGAGCCGGCATACCGCTGATCGTAAAGCAGATGGACCAGCGGTACGCCGACCAGGCCCAGCACCGCAAGCAGCCCGATCGTCAGGCCAGAGGCGGCAAAGCGCAGGCGGCGCATCCGCCGAAAGTTCGCGACACTCGCCGCAGGGGGGAAGTCGCGATAAAGCGGTATCATGATCCGGCTGATCACCGACCCTGCCAGCAGCACCGGAAAAGAAGCCAGGAACCAGCCAATGTTATAGACCCCCAGCTCTGGCAGGGTCAGCCACGCGCCGAAAATAGCCTTGTCGCCCTGCGAGAGCAGAAAGCCACAGGCCGTGGACAGAAAGATCCATTTGCCAAAGTGGATCAGGCTGCGCGCGGCCACCGGCTCCCATTGCGGGCGGTTAACCTGCCCTGGCAAGAAAATCGAGTTCAGCACCAGCTTGGCCAGCGACCCGATGATGGCCCCCAGCACCAGCGCCCAGACCGATCGCAGCCATAGCGATAGCCCGATCATCGCCGTCGTCCCGATCACCTGCGAGGTCAGGTCCAGCGCGGTGACCCGGCCCAGCAGCAAATGACGGTTCGCCGTGTCGATCCGTGTCGGGTTGAAGCCGCTGATCAGCAGCGTGATCCCGGCGGCGGGCAGCAGCCAGGCAAGATCCGGCGCCTGATAAAGCCGCGCCATCGGCCAGGCCAGCGCGCAGGTCATCAACCACAGAACCAGCCCGCGCAGGGCATTCAGGGTCCAGGCAGTATTCAGGAAATCGGGGTCATCGCCCCGGGGACTTTGCGAGATCGCCGGGCCAAGCCCAAGATCGGAGAACATCGCCAGCCCGACCAGCGCGACCGAGACCAGGGCCATGATCCCGAATGCCTCAGGATACAGCAGCCGTGCCAGAACCAGGTTGGAGGCCAGCCGCAACCCCTGCGACACCGCATAGGCCCCCGCCGTCACCATCGAGCCGCGCATCGCACGCGAAAACAGCCCCTGACCAGACAACACTCGGGCAAATCCCATCGCAGCACCCATAACGACCTTTGCACCTGCGAAAGCCGATTCCGACCCGCTTTACCAGTGGCTTCTGTCCGGGTTATGGCTGCGGGCACAGGTCTTGGCCACAACTTTGCCGCAGGGCAGCGTTAGGCGGGCCGAAAAAGGTGCCCCGTGAAGATTGCCTATCTGGTCAATACCTATCCGCGTGCCTCGCACACGTTCATCCGGCGCGAGATTGCCGCGCTGGAACGGCAGGGGCACAGCGTGCTGCGTCTGTCGATGCGGTCGGATCGTGCGGCCCTGAAGGATGCGGCCGACCTGGCCGAAAACCGGCGCACCGAGCATGTGCTGGAAATGGGCGGGCGTCGGCTGGCAACCTCGGCCTTTGGGTGGATGGCGGCGCGCCCGGGGCAGGCCGTCAAGGCGTTGCGGCTGGCTTTGGCCTGCGGCGCGCGTGGCGCGGGCGGTGTGCCTGGAACCGGCGGGCGGTTGCGCCATGTGGTCTATTGGCTTGAGGCGGCACATGTTGCCCGGCGTTGCAAGCATGAAGGTGTCAGCCATCTGCACGCGCATTTCGGCACCAACTCTGCCACCGTCGCCATGCTGGCAAGGTTGATGGGCGGGCCGGACTATAGCTTTACCGCCCATGGCCCTGAGGAATTCGACGCCCCCCACGCCCTGGCACTGGGAGACAAGATCGCCGGCGCAAAGGCGGTGGTGGCAATTTCATCCTATGGCCGCAGCCAGTTGTGCCGATGGGCTGCGCCCAAGGACTGGAGCAAGATTGCCGTGGTTCATTGCGGCATCGAACCCGGCGGCTTTGCCAGCCCGGCCCCCCTGCCCGACGGAGGGCCGCACCTGGTCGCCATTGGTCGCCTGGCCGGGCAAAAAGGCTTTGGCCTCTTGGTCGATGCAATGGCGCTTGCCGCCCCTGCCCTGCCCGGCCTGCGCCTGACACTGGTGGGTGACGGCGAGTTGCGCAGCCAGATCGAAGCCGCGATTGCCAGCGCCGGTCTGTCGGGCCGCATCCGTCTGGCCGGCTGGCAGGACGAGACCGGGGTCAAGCAGGCACTGGCAAATGCGACGGCCCTTATCCTGCCCTCGTTTGCCGAGGGGTTGCCCGTGGTGGTGATGGAGGCGATGGCGGCAGGCAGGCCTGTGATTGCGACCACGATTGCCGGGGTGCCGGAACTGGTCACACCAGAGGTGGGCTGGCTTGTGCCTGCGGGCGATGCGGCAGCCCTTGCCATGGCCATCGGCACGCTGGCCGCCACGCCGCCCCAGACACTACGGGCCATGGGCGCGGCTGCGCGCGCCCGGGTGTTTGCCCGGCACGATATTGATCAAGAGGCGGCAAAGCTGGCCCGCCTGTTCGGAGAGCAACCATGAACATCGTCCTGTGCTGTGCCAGCCATTCCGAGGCGATCCTGAACGCCAACCTTGGCCGTTCTCCCTGCATCGTCGATGGCAGCCTGCCGCTTTATGTCGAATGGGGCGCGCCGTCGGCCTCGGTCGCCTATAATCGCGCACTGGATGCCACCGACGCCGACATCGTGGTGTTCGTCCACCATGATGTCTATCTGCCGAAGGGCTGGGACGCCGTACTACGCGCCCGACTGGCCGAACTGCCCGAGGACTGGGCGCTGTTCGGCAGCTTTGGCGTCGGTCTTGATGCGGCACATATCGGGCCGGTGTGGTCGTCTTCCATCGGGCTGATCGCAGGAAGCGTGGCCCTTACCCCGGTCGAGGTGCAAAGTTTCGACGAATTGCTGATCATCATGAAGCGGTCTGCGGGTTTGCGGTTCGACGAGGGGCTGCCGGGCTGGCATATGTATGGCACTGACATTGTGGCCACGGCACGGACCAAGGGGTTCCGCGCCTATGCCGGTGCGCTGCCGCTGATTCACAACGACCGCTATCACGAGGCTTTGGACAGCGACTTCACCGCCTGTTACCACTATATGCGCCGCAAGTGGCGGGCGGTGCTGCCGTTGCGGTCGCCGATCATCAAGATTTCCCGGTCGGGCCTGCATATCTGGCGCAACCGCTGGAACGACTGGCGGTCGCGCGACTTCCGCCAGAACATGGCGATTGATACCGAGGTCCGGCCCGAAGAATTCGCGCGCCGCTGCGGCTGGGTCGATCTGGGCCCCTCCGCCTGAAACCCTCAGCCTGCCGCCAGATCGGCCAGCGCCTGCGCCACACCCCGGGCAAGCACAGCATGGGTGGCTGCCTCGAAATGCACGCCATCCTGCGGGCTGACCTCAATCAGCGTGCCCGCGTCCAGAAAACCGCAGCGCCTTGCGCGGGCAAGGTTGGCGAACAACGGCGGCAAGGCCAGCCCCCGCGCCCTTGCGCCATAGAACTGATCCATGATCGGACCCTGCTCCAGAACCGGCGGCGGGCAGATCAGCAGAATGCGGAAACCGCCATGCCGATCCTGCATTTCCACGGACTGCGCGATGTCCAGCAACGCGGCAATTCCGCCGGTGATCAGTTCGGGGCTGGCACCATAACGGGCCTTGGCATCATTGGTGCCCAGCATGATCGACAGGAAATCGATCGGCCCGTGGCTTTGCAGGGCAATTTTCAGCCCGTCGCGCCCATCCATATGCGCGCCCATCACCGGGTCGGCGAATTGCGCGGTGCGCCCCGGCAACCCTTCCTCCACCAGCTCCCAGCCAAGCGCCCGTGCCGCCAGCACCGGCCAACGGGTGGTGGCGTCGAAGCGGTTGTATTCGCCCTGCCGCCGCATCGGCGGCGTACCATGGGTGTTGCTGTCGCCAAAGCACAGAAGAACGGGCATCGCAGCCTCCTTTTCCGGGCAGGCTAGGCGGCGCCTCGGCGACTGTAAACCCTGACCACCCCCTTCAATTCGGCGGCAAAGCACCTCATATTGCGGGCAACCCACCCTTTCCGTTCGAGGATGCCATGTTCGGGACCGCCGAAAAGACCGCCGCGCAACCTGCCAACGCCGACCTGATCAAGGACGGTAGCGAAGCCACCTTCATGAAGGATGTGATCGAAACCTCGCGCGAGGTTCCGGTGATCGTCGATTTCTGGGCGCCATGGTGTGGGCCCTGTAAAACGCTTGGCCCCGCGCTGGAAGCCGCCGTCACCGCCGCCAAGGGGGCCGTGCGGATGGTCAAGGTGAATGTCGATGAAAACCAGATGATCGCAAGCCAATTGCGAATCCAGTCGATTCCAACCGTTTATGCCTTCTGGCAGGGCCAGCCGGTTGACGGCTTTCAGGGCGCGCTGCCGCCGTCCGACATCAAGCGGTTCGTCGAGACGGTCGGGGCGATGGGTCCAGGTGCCGCCGATGGCGGTCTGGCCGAGGCGCTTGAGGCGGCAGAGCAGATGCTGGCCGAGGGCGCGGCTGCCGATGCGGCTGAAACCTTTGCCGCGATCCTTGAGGAAGAGCCCGAGAATGCCGGTGCCTATGGCGGGCTGATCCGCGCCCATCTTGCGGTGGGCAATCTGGATCAGGCCGAGGTGCTGGTGACCAACGCCCCCGCCGCCCTTGCCAAGTCGAAAGAGGTCGAGGCGGCACGGGCGCAGATTGAACTGGCCAAGCAAGCCGCCAAGGCTGGCCCGGTTGAGGAATTGCGCGCAGCACTGGCCAAGGCCCCCGGCGACCGGCAGGTGATGTTTGATCTGGCCACCGCGCTGCACGCCACCGGCGATGTCGAAGGGGCGGTGGATACCCTGCTTGACCTGTTCAAGCTGGACCGCGAATGGAACGACGGTGCCGCGCGCGCGCAGCTTTTCACGATTTTCGATGCGCTGAAGCCGCAGGATCCCATTGTCCTCAAGGGCCGCCGCCGCCTGTCGTCGATGATCTTCGCCTGAACCCTTTTCGCGCTATTTTCGGGGGCATGATGAAAGCCATCGACCTGCCCGATACGATTGCGGTCTTTCCGTTGCCGGGTGCGCTGCTGCTGCCACGCGCCCGGTTGCCCTTGCATATCTTCGAGCCGCGCTATCTGGCGATGTTGGACGACTGCCTGAAGTCGCCCGCGCGGCTGATCGGGATGATCCAGCCGCGCGACGTGCCGGGGGGCGAAAAGCGGCTGTCAGCCATCGGCTGTGCCGGTCGGCTGACCGCGTTCAACGAAACCGAGGACGGGCGCTACATGATCACGCTGACTGGCGTGTCGCGCTTTCGCATCCGTGAAGAAGTGCAAGGCTTTTCGCCCTATCGCCGCTGCCTGGTGGATTGGGCGCCCTTCGCCCGCGACCTCGGCCTGCCCGAGGAGGACAGCGGCTTTGACAGGCACGCCTTTCTTGATCTGCTGGGCCGCTTTCTGGCGGCGCGCAAGCTGGGGACCGATTGGTCCAGCCTGAAGGATGCCGAGACAGAGATGCTGATCAATGCGCTGTCCATGCTGTTACCGCTGTCGCCCGAGGACAAACAGGCGCTGCTGGAATCCCCGTCGTTGACTGCCCGGCGCGAAACGCTGGTGACCCTGATCGAATTCGCGCTGCGCTCTGGCGGCGCCCCTGACGAGGCTCTGCAATGACCGATACCCCCCTTTACGACCGGCGTATGCTCGAGGCGCTGGTTTGCCCGGTCACCCACGCCGTGCTGACCTATGACGCCGAAGCGCAGGAGCTGATTTCCAAGGCCGCGCATCTGGCCTTTCCGATCCGTGACGGCATTCCGATCATGCTGGTCAGCGAGGCACGTCAGATCGACTGAGCACCCGTTCCAACCGTGCCCGCTTCGGTCACGATGACCGACATCGGAATATCGTGCCATTGCGGGAAGACGGTGGGCAGTTCAGCCGATTGCAAACCTACGCCCACCACAAAGGGACGCGGGCGGGATGCAGCCAGCGTGCGGTCGAAATACCCGCCGCCATAGCCCAGCCGATAATTTGCGCGGTCCCAGCCGACCAAGGGCGCCAGTGCAAGGTCTGGATGAAGCACCTCGGCAGATGCAGGCGGCACAGGGATGTTCCAGTCGCCCCGCTCCATCGTCATACCGGGGTGCCAGCGGCGAAAGACCAGCGGGCTGGCCTTTTGAACCACCACCGGCAGCACGACAAGCGCCCCCGCCGCGTGCAATGCGGTCAGCCAGGGGCGCAAGTCCGCCTCTCCCTTGATCGGCCAATAGCCCGAGATCACCCGGCCTTTCGGATCGCCCAGCCAGCCGGGCAGGCCCGCCGAAAGATGACGCATGAGGGCAGTCGCCCAATCCTGCCGCGCGGCCACGCCCAGCGCCATGCGTTCGGCGCGCAACCGTTCGCGTTCGGCACGCCGCCAGCGGGCGACCTCCAGTTCCTGTTGCACGTCATGCCCTTCCACTTCAGCCAGCGAACAGACTGGCGAGGAAGGCGGGCGCTGTTCACGGTCCATCATGCTGGGATCTCCGCGTTTGGAAGATACAATTCGGCGCGCAGGCCCTTGCCTTGCGGGCCGCGCACCAAAAGCAACTGCCCGCCGAACAGCGCCGCGATTTCGGCCACGATGGGCAGGCCAAGGCCCAGCCCCGCCTGTCCCGAGGCGCCACGGGCGAAGCGCGCCGTCAGCCGGGCGCGGGCGGCGGCAGGGATGCCCGGGCCGTCATCCTCGACCGCCAGAACAACGGTTTGCTCGCCGCGCGCCACCTCTACCGTCACCACAGTGCCCGTTCCGGCATAGGCAAGGGCATTGTCGATCAGGTTCTTCAACGCCTCGGCCAAGAGGACCGGCTCGGCCCGCGCGAAGGCCGGGCCGCCGGTAAAGCCCAGGTCGATTCCTGCTGCGGCGGCGCGGGGTATCATCTCGCCAGTCACCTCGCGGGCCAGCGCCGCCACCTCGACCGGGGCCCCCGATTGGCCAGCGGCGGCATCGACCCGCGCCAGCAGCAAAAGCTGCGCAAGAATGCGTTCGGCATCGGCAAGGGCGGCATCGGCCTTGGCCGTGGCCTGACGCGCAGCGTCGGGGGTATCCGATCGCTCGGCCAGTGCCAGTTGCGTGCGGATCACCGCCAGGGGCGTTCGCAATTGATGTCCCGCGTTACCTGTAAAGTTGCGCAAGGCATCCAGAGCCGTCTCAAGCCGCAGCATCAGCGAGTTCACCGCCTCTACCAACCCTTGCACCTCGGTCGGCACCTCGGCACGGATGGGTGACAGATCGTCGGGCGAGCGGTCGGCAATTGCCTCGCTCAGCCGGTTCAGCGGGCGCAGCGCCAGGGGAACCGCAATCCACACGATGGCCGCCGCCCCAAGGATCATGCCAAGCAGTCGCAGGGCCGATGAAAGCAGGATGGCTTGTGTCAACTCCCGTCGGGCAAGGGTCGATTCCGCCACCGTCACCGTGAAAGGCACCGCCCCGATGCCCGTGGTGGCGGTGCGCGCAAGCGTGATCAGGCGGATCGGATCGCCGGCAAAGCTGCTGTCGGCAAAACCCTTGCCATCGGCACCCGGTTCGGCGCGCGCAAGCCGTTCGTAGCCGGTGATGAACCCCTGCGGCCCGTCCACCCGGTAGAACACCCGGTCCTGCGCGGTCGATGTCAGCATCTCCAGCGCGGAATAGGGAATATCGACCGACAGGCCCGTATCCTCGCTGACAGTCACGCGCTCGGCAATCGCCAGCGCCGATCCGGCAAGAACCCGGTCGGACAGGTCGGTTGCGGTTTCGGCCGCCTCGCGCCAGGTATCGGCCAAGGCAAGCAGGTCCAGAACGACCGTCGCCGCCAGAAGCCAGGCCAGAAGGCGGCGGCGCAGGCTGCCCATCATCAGGTGCCACGCTCGATGTAATAGCCAATTCCGCGCGCGGTGCGCAGATTTACGCCAAAAGGCGCAAGGCGCCGCCGCAGGCGGCTGGTATATTGTTCAATGGCATTGTCGGACAGGCTGTCATCAAGGCTGGTCATCGACTGCACGATGGCCTCTTTGGTCACCACCTTGCCCGCCCGCATGAACAACAGCTCCAGCAACGCATGTTCGCGCGCGGGCAGGTCAAGCGCCTGGCCGTCGGCAGAAAAGCGGCGGGCGGCAAGGTCCAGCTTGACCGCGCCCACCGTCACCTCGGCGGCACGCAATCCCGCCTGACGCCGCAGAAGCGAGCGGACCCTCGCCTCGAACTCGCCAATATCAAAAGGTTTGACCAGATAATCGTCAGCCCCAAGGTCAAGCCCGCGAATGCGGTCTTCCGGCGTGCCGCGCGCGGTCAGGATCAGCACTGCCGCCTGATTGTGCCGCGCCCGCATGGCCCGCAGGAACGAAAGGCCGTCCATCTCTGGCAGGTTCAGATCAAGGATGATCAGGTCGAACCTCTCTGCCGCCGCCAATGCCTCGGCAGAGAGGCCATCGCCCACCCGGTCCACGGCATAGCCAGCACCGCTCAGCAATTGCGCCAGGCCTTCGGCCAGCGGCTCGTTATCCTCGACCAAGAGAATGCGCATCTTGCCCCCCTGCCGCTGATCCTACGGAACCACGGCGGCGTTGTGAACCGGGCTTGGCGCTGACATGATGTGCCCATGCTGATGCGTCTGGCCTTTGTTCTGATGCTGTCCTGCCTGCCCGCGCAGGCAGAGGTTTTCACCTTCCCCGCCCCTTCGGGGGCATCGGACAAGGTGGTGACGATTTATTCCTCGCTGGACGAACGATTGGCCCAGCCACTGATCGCGGGATTTCAGGCTGAGAACCCCGATGTGACCGTGCGCTATGAAGACCTACTGACAGGCCAGATCGCCACACGCATCATTGAGGAAACCGACGCGGGCGGCATGACGGCCGATTTTGCCTTTTCCTCGGCCATGGACTTGCAGGTGAAACTGGCCAATGACGGCTATGCGCAAGAGGCGCAGGTGCCCGAAAGCGCCGCCTGGCCCCGCTGGGCCAACTGGCGCAACATGGCCTTTGCGCTGACATTCGAACCTGCCGTTCTGGTTTATTACCGCCCCGCTTTTTCCGGCGTAACCCCACCCTCCACCCGGTTTGAACTGGTCGAATGGCTGGCCCGGCAGGGTGCGGCGGCGAACGGCCGGATCGGCACCTATGACATCGAAAAATCCGCCGTGGGTTTTCTGTTTCTGGCCCGTGATCAGGAACATTACCCCGACATCTGGTCGGTGATCCGGGCGATGGGCGAGGCGGAGGTGCAGGAGTTTCCGACCTCTCAGGACATTCTGGAGCGGGTGTCTGACGGGCGGCTTCTGGTAGGCTACAACATCCTTGGCTCTTATGCCGCCGACTGGGCGCGCAGCCATCCGAACGTGGGCCTTGTCTTGCCACGCGATTTCACTGTGGTTGTCAGCCGCGTGGGGCTGGTGCCTCGCGCGGCGGCGCGGCCCGATCTGGGCGCGCGGTTTCTGGGCTTTGTCATGTCGAAGTCTGGCCAGACCATCCTTGCGGAAAAATTGCGTCTGCCCGCCGTCAGCCTTGAGGTTTCGGCCGAAAACAGCGCGGGCGCGATGGAAGCGGCCTTGGGCGCGCAACTGCGCCCGGTGCCGGTTTCGCCCGGCCTTCTGGTCTATCTGGATCAGTCCAAGCGCGCCCGGCTGATCGCGCGCTGGCAGGCGGCCTTGGCAGGGAGGTAGTTTTCACACTGCCCAAGCCTTGGGCATTTTTCTTCGGCCATGTCAGCTTTGTGACAGGTTCGCCATGCAGGTTGCCCATATCCGGCCATGCCGGCTATGGGAGGAGACTTGCAATGAAACACACCCTTTTCGCAGGGATGATGGCGGCTGCTTTCGCACTGCCCGCCTACGCCAACGACTATATGATCATGGCGCCTGCCTCGCCGGGCGGCGGCTGGGACCAGACCGCCCGCACCATGCAAGAGGTTCTGCAAGCCGACGGTATTTCGACCTCGGTTCAGGTGCAGAACGTGCCGGGCGCCGGTGGCACCGTGGGTCTGGCGCAGTTCGTGTCGCAGAACGCGGGCAAGGGCGACCAGTTGATCGTCGGCGGCTTCGTGATGGTCGGCGCGATCCTGACCAATGCCTCGCCCGTGTCGCTGGCCGATGTGACGCCAATCGCCCGCCTGACCGGCGAATATGAAGCCATCGTGGTGCCCACATCGTCCGACATTCAGGACATCAACGGTCTGGTCGAAAAGCTCAAGGCCGATCCGGGCGCTGTTTCCTGGGCTGGCGGCTCGGCTGGCGGCACTGACCATATCGCCGTGGGCCTTATCGCCAAGGCGGCGGGCGTGGACCCCACCAAGATCAACTACATTGCCTATTCCGGCGGTGGCGAGGCGTTGGCCGCAATCCTCGGCTCGCAGGTCACGGCAGGCGTCTCGGGCCTGGGCGAATTCAAGGCGCAGGCCGACGCCGGTGCGCTGCGCATTCTGGCCGTCACCTCCGAAGAGCGCATTCCCGGCGTCGATGCCCCGACGCTGAAGGAATCCGGGCTGGATGTGGTTCTGCAAAACTGGCGCATGGTCGCCGCAGCACCGGGCATCAGCGACGAGCAGAAGGCCGCGATTTCCGCAGACATCGAAAAGATGGTGAATTCGGATGCCTGGAAAACCGCGCTGGAAACCAAGGGTTGGGCCAACACCTATCTGGCTGGCGACGCCTTCAAGGCGCAGCTTGATGCCGACATCGCCTCGACCTCGGCTGTCCTCAAGGACATCGGTCTGGTGAAATGAGCGGGTATAACCCCTCGCAGCGTCGCCCCGATGGGGCGGCGCTGGCCATGGCGGGGCTGCTGGCGGCCTTGGGTGGCGTGATCCTGTGGGACGCAGCACGGCTGCATGAGATTGGCGGCTACAGCGGCGTCGGCCCTGGCGATGTGGCACGATGGATTGGCTATGCCCTTCTGGGCCTTGCTATCTGGTCCGGCATCGCGGCATTCCGCGAAACTCCGGTTCGTCCACCCCGGCAGGATGTGGTTTCGGTCCTGTGGGTTGCGGGCGGACTTGCCGCGCAGATCCTGCTGCTGAAAACCGCAGGCTTTGCCATTGCGACCGGCCTGTTGTTCGCCTTCACCGCCCGGGGTTTTGGCAAGCGCAACCTGGCGCTGACCATTCCCGTGGGCATCATCTTTGCACTGGTGGTCTATCTGGTCTTTGCGGGGCTGTTGAAGCTGACATTGCCCGCCGGTCCGCTGGAACACCTGTTTTTGGGGAAATAGGATGGAGGCGCTTTCCTTCCTGATGCAGGGGCTTTCGGTTGCGATGGACCCGATGCTGCTGCTTTACGCGCTGATCGGCGTCACGCTGGGCACCGCCGTGGGCGTTCTGCCCGGCATCGGCCCGGCGCTGACCGTGGCGCTGCTACTGCCCGTCACCTATGGCCATGACCCTGCCGGATCGCTGATCATGTTCGCGGGCATCTATTACGGCGGGATGTATGGCGGATCGACCACCTCGATCCTGCTGAATACTCCGGGCGAAAGCGCCTCTATCATCACAGCGCTGGAAGGCAACAAGATGGCCCGCGCCGGTCGGGGTGGCCCGGCCCTTGCCACCGCCGCCATCGGGTCTTTCATCGCGGGGCTGATTGCCACGTTGGCGCTGGCGTTTCTGGCGCCCTATGTGGTCAAGGTCGCCCTTGCCTTTGGACCGCGCGACTATTTTGCGCTGATGTGCCTGGCCTTCATCACTGTCTCGTCCGCCTTTGGCGACAGCGCGCGCAAAGGGCTGATCTCGCTGTTCATCGGCCTTGCGCTGGCACTGGTGGGGATTGATCAGTTGACCGGGCAGGCGCGCCTGTCGTTCGGGGTGCCGCAACTGCTGGACGGGATCGAGGTGACAACGCTGGCCGTGGCCATGTTCGCGCTTGGCGAGGCCTTCTTTGTGGCAGGCAACCGCGCCACCGGCGACGATCAGGTGATCGCGGTCAAAGGCTCGGTCTGGATGACGGCGAATGACTGGGCGCGGTCATGGAAGGCGTGGCTGCGCGGCACGGTGATCGGCTTCCCCATCGGCGCGCTGCCGGCGGGCGGGGCCGAGATTGGCACCTTCCTGTCCTACGCCGCAGAAAAGCGCCTGACCAAGCACCCCGAAGAGTTCGGCAATGGCGCGATTGAGGGCGTGGCGGGGCCAGAGGCCGCGAACAACGCATCCGCCGCCGGAACGCTGGTGCCGCTGCTGACGCTGGGCCTGCCTACATCGGCGACAGCGGCCATCATGCTGGCAGGGTTCCAGCAGTTCGGCCTGCAACCGGGGCCGCTGTTGTTCGTAACCAACCCGCAACTGGTCTGGGGGCTGATCGCCAGCCTGCTGATCGCCAACGTGATGCTGCTGATCCTGAACCTGCCGCTGATCGGGCTTTGGGTTCGGCTGCTGACCATCCCGAAGCCGTGGCTTTACGCGGGCATCATGGTCTTCGCCACGCTGGGGACCATCGGCGCCAACCCCTCGCCGGTTGAACTGACCATGCTGCTGATCTTCGGCCTGATGGGTTATTTGATGCGGGTGCATGGCTATCCCATCGCGCCGGTGGTCGTGGGCCTGATTCTAGGGCCGATGGCCGAGCAACAACTGCGCCGCGCGCTGTCGATTGCACAGGGCGATGTATTCACGCTGGTCGGATCGCCTCTGTCGGCCACATTGCTGGCCTTTTCGGTGCTGGCCTTGGTGGTGCCGATGGTTCTGCGGATGCGCGGCAAGGGGCAGATGCTGTCGCAACTGGCGGCGGAAGAAGACTGATCCGAATGGATCAACGCCATGCGGCGGCAAGGCTGAACGGCAATCGGGGCGGGCGATACTTTCGCCCGCTCCGATTGCATCAGAGGGCCCGAAATGTACCGCTGCGGCGGGCGGGCTTGTGTGGCCCGCCGACTGGGGTCTAATGGCGTCATCGCAAGGTCGGGATTGGTTTCATGATTGCTGGAAGTGGACGATTCTTGCCCAGCAAATGCGTTACCTCGGTTCAGATGGATGCGGTGTGCGGGCTTGCCCCGGGATCGCTGGCCGCGGCTACCGGCATCGAAAGCCGCTTTGTCTGCGACGGCGAAGATCAGATCGACATGGCCATCGCCGCCAGCCGCATCGCGCTGGACGAGGCGGACGCAGGGCAACCCGACCTGATCATTTGCGGCAATGCCGTGCCCTATCAGCTCATTCCAGCAACTGCCCCCCTGATCATGGGGCGGCTGGGCCTGCCCGATGGCAGTGCTGCGGCCTTTGACGTGAACAGCACCTGCCTAAGCTTTCTGACCGCATTCGAAGTGGCCAGCCGGATGATCACGCAAGGGCAGGCGCGCACCGCGCTTGTCGTGTCGTCCGAAATCGCCTCTCGTGCCTTGCCGTGGGATGATCAGCCAGAGGTGGCGGCGCTGTTTGGCGATGGCGCGGGGGCGGTTGTGCTGACCGCACGCGCGCCGGGGGGCGTTCGCGCCAGCCTGATGCGCAGTTATCCGTCGGCCTATCAGGCCTGTTCGCTGGCAGCCGGGGGCACAAGGTTCGATTTCAGGGCTGAGGCCGAGGCTTTTGCCCGCAACACCACCTTTGCGATGGACGGGAAAGAGCTGTTCCGGCTGGCCTCGCGCCATTTTGCGGGCTTTGTGTCAGACCTGCTGGACCGCGCGGGATGGCACCGCGATCAGGTTGATCTGGTGGTTCCGCATCAGGCCAGTCCCGCCGCCCTGGTCCATATGATCCGCCAAAGCGGGCTGGCCCGCGACCGCGTTGTCGATATCACGCGCGACCATGGCAACCAGATTGCCGCCTCGATCCCCATCGCCTTCGATATCGCACGCAAGGCGGGGCGGGCAGGGCCAGGGTGCAAGGTGCTGTTTCTTGGCACCTCGGCAGGGGTATCGTTCGGCGGGCTGGCGGTGGAAACCTGAATGCGCGTTCTGGTCACAGGGGCAACGGGCTTTCTGGGCGGGGAGGTTCTGCGAAGGCTGATCCGGCTGGGCCTGCCAGCAATCGGTCAGGGTCGCGACCCGGTGCATCTGGCGTCTCTGCGGCAGGACGGGTTCTCGACGCTGCGATGGGAGATGACTGACCAGCCGCCGGATGCAAAGGCCCTGACCGGCATCACCGCCATCGTGCATTGCGCGGCGCTGTCGTCACCCTTTGGGCGGCGGGCCGATTTCATGGCTGCCAATGTGGCCGGAACGCAGGCGGTTCTGGATCTGGCCGGGCGACTGGGGGTTGGGCGGTTCGTTCATATCTCCAGCCCATCGGTCTATTTTGCGCTGCACGATCATCTGGATCAGCGCGAGGATCAGCCGTTGCCGCCGCCCTTCAACGCCTATGCCGACAGCAAACGGCAGGCCGAGGCGCTTGTTCTGGCCGCGCCGCATCTGGGGCCTGTCATCCTGCGCCCGCGTGGAATTTACGGGGCCGGCGACCGCAGCCTGCTGCCACGTCTGTTGCGCGCCGCACGGTCGGGGCCTTTGCCACTGCTCCGGCAAGGCGCGGCGCGGATTGACCTGACCCACGTCGATGACGTGGTTGCGGCCATTCTTGCCGCGCTGCGGGCCGGGCCAGAGGCCGAAGGGCAGACTTTCAACATTTCGGGGGGCGAGGTGCTGCCCGTCCGGCACATCGTCGAGGCGGCCTGCGCCCGCATCGGGTTGACGCCGCGCTGGCGCCCTTTGCCGCTGCGCCCCCTGTTATGGGTCGCCGGTCTGGCCGAAGCGACGGCGCTTGCGCTGCCGTCACAACCGGAACCGCCGGTCACCCGCTATGGTCTGGGCCTGTTCGCCTATGCCCAAGGCCTGAACCTTTCCAAGGCGCAGCGGATGCTGGGTTGGGCACCCAGGATATCGCTTGCCGAGGGCTTGCCCCGCAGCGTGACGCCATGACGCCGATCTTCGCCAACAGCGCCGCCGTTCCCGCGCCCGAGGCCACGATCCTGCGCCATGGGCGGTGGCGCAGGGTGCCCCTTTGCGTGCGCTACGGGCTGATCCGTCACCCACAGCAGGGGCCGGTGCTGATCGACACCGGCTATACCCACCATTCCCTTGCAGGACCGGGCCGATCGGTCGGCCTGCGTCTGTACAGTCGCCTTCTCTCGCCGCACCTGATCGCGGCAGGCCAGCCAGAGGCCTTTCTGGCCCGCCACGGCCTTGAGCCAAGGGACATCCGGCACATCATCGTCACGCATTATCATGCCGACCACATTTCTGGCCTTGGCCTTTTCCCGCAGGCGCGGTTTCTGGCCAATGGTGCAGCTTTTGCGCGGATCATGGCACGGTCTGGCTGGCAGAACCTGCGCCATGGCGTCTTTCCGGAATTGCTGCCACACGGCTTTGCAGACCGGCTTGACCCGGCTGAAAGCTGTCCAACGGTGCAGGTGCCGAACCTGCCGCCGGGTCGCGACCTGTTCGGCGACGGAACGGTGGTTGCCATAGACCTACCGGGCCATGCCGATGGCCATTTCGGGCTGGCCTTTCCAAAAGCGGCCTGCCCATTCCTGTATGGCGTCGATACCCAGTGGCTGGGGGCCGCGCTCGACCCCGCGCGCAGCCCGATCTGGCCCGCCCGCCTGATTGCCGAGATGCCCGGCTCCTTGACCCCTTCGACCGCTATTCTGCGCCGGTTCCGCGATGCTGGCGGGGATGTTATGCTGTGCCACGACCCCCATCCACATTCGCTGGATGACGTATCATGATCCCCGCCGCCGAGGCCCTGTTGTCCTTTGTCCGGACCCGCTGCCTGATGCGGCCGGGGCTGGACCGTGCCGGGTTTGAGGCGTGGCAAGGCCGCGCTCTGGCGCGTTGGCTGGCGCATGAGCTGCCGCGTGCCCCGGCCTATGGCAAACCGGCCCGCCACCTGACGGACCTGCCGGTCACCGACAAGGCGGGGCTGATGGCTGACTTCGCCGCCTTCAACACCGCCGGCGTGACGGCAGAAGAAGCCTGGGCCGCCATCCCGAATGGCGGGGAGGTGCGCGGATTCACGGTAGGCGCCAGCACCGGCACCAGCGGCAACCGGGGCCTGTTCGTGATCTCGGAGGTCGAGCGCTTCCGCTGGCTGGGGGCGATGCTGGCCAAGACCATGGCCGACCTGCTGTGGCGCCCGCGCCGGGTGGCGATCGTGCTGCCGCGCGACACCCGGCTGTATCACGCAGCCCGGCGATTCCGCTGGATCGACCTGCGCTTTTTCGACCTGACCCAAGGCATTGAAACCCAACGCCTTGCGCTGGAAAAGTTTGCCCCGGATGTCATCGTCGCCCCGCCGCGCGCCCTGCGAGAGATGGCAGGGTTGGGCCTGCGCCTGGCGCCACGGCGCCTGTTTGCTGCCGCCGAAACGCTGGACCAAATCGACCGCCCCCTGATCGAGGCACATTTTCAGCAACCGCTACATCAGATATATATGGCAACCGAGGGGCTCTTGGCTGCGACCTGCCGGTATGGACGCCTGCATCTGGCCGAAGACTCGGTTCATTTCGAATTTACGGCAGTGGGCGACGGTTTGGTCAGCCCGGTCATCACCGCCTTTTGCCGCCAGACCCAGATCATGGCGCGCTACCGGATGAACGACTTGCTGCGCCTGTCAACCGCGCCTTGTGCCTGCGGCTCGGCCTTGCGGGCTGTCGATGAGGTGGTGGGCCGAAGCGATGACTGCTTTCATCTGCCGGGTGGGCTGATCACCCCCGATGTGCTGCGCAACGCGGTGATCGACGCCGACCGGCGGATCACCGATTTCCGGCTGTGGCAGACCGAAAGCAATGCCGTTACGCTGGTCTTGCCACCCGATCTGCCGGATGATGCAGCCCTTGCCGCCCTGTCATCCTTGCGCAACCTGCTGTCCCGGCAGGGTAGCCAGATCGGCTTAACTCTTATCCGCCAACCCCTTGCCTCTGACCCTGCGCGCAAGTTGCGCCGGGTCGAGCGGCGCTGGCAGGATGGCCCGCCATGAACGACCCGGATCGCGTGGCGGCTTTTGTCGGCCTGTTCCAGCGTCATTGCGTCCCAGAACTGATCGCCAATCTGTCCACTCGGGTCGAGATGCTGAAGGTCGCAGGCCTGACCCTGCCCCTGACGCTGAACGACGGTGCGCCGACCTGCTATCTTTGCAGCCCGACCACAGCCTATGTGGATTATGCCCTGGAAGAGACCCGGACGCTGGGGTTTTCGCCCATACTGCAAGGTGTGATGCGCGGGCTGATCCACCTTTGCCGCCCCTTGGTGCAAGCGATGGGCCTGGACCGTCAGGCGCAAGTAAACAACTGGCTGTTTTCAACCAACCCCGCGCCGGAACTGGACCGCCCGACTGCCGCCGCCTTGCGCGACGCCGTTCATGCCCGCTACCCCGACCGCGCCATCGTGATCCGGTCGCTGAACGGCCTTGCCGACGGCGTGACCCTTGCCGCCCTGCGCGCCGAAGGGTTCCGCCTGCTGCCCGCCCGCCAGATCTATGTTCTTGATCCTGGCAGACCGGGCGGGGCGCAGACAAAAAGCATGAAGGAAGACCGGCGCAAATTGGCCGCAACCCCTTATCTCCGCGTGGCGGACAAAGACTTCACCGCCACCGATTACCCGCGCTGCGCCGAGCTTTATACGGCCCTTTACCTGCACAAATACACCCCGCTGAACCCCGAATATACCGCCTTGTGGATCGGTGAAATGCACCGTCTGGGCCTGTTGCAGATGGAGGGGCTGCGTGATGCGGCGGGCAGACTGGTCGCCGTGACCGGCTATTTCCAGAACGGCCGCACCCTGACCCAGCCGATTGTCGGCTATGATACCGCCCTGCCCATACAGGCCGGCCTTTATCGCATGGTGATGGCCATGGCGCGCGACCGTGCGGTTGCCGAAGGTCTGTTTTTCAACATCTCCGCCGGGGCGGCCGATTTCAAGCGGCGGCGCGGAGCGGTGCCGGTCATCGAATATACCGCCGTTCATATGGCCCGCATGACCCCGCGCCAAAGGCTGGCGCTGCGACTGGTCGAGGCGGTGCTTACAGGAATTGGCGTTCCCCTGATGCAGAGGTTCGGATTGTGACAGAAAATAATTATTGGCAGGCGGTCGCCCTAAGCCGCGATCTTGGGGTGAACCCCCGCCGCATCTGGTGGAACAACCGGCCCCTCGTGCTGTTTCGCGGTGCCGAAGGCATTGCCGCGCTTATCGACCGCTGCCCCCATCGCCATGCGCCTTTGTCGGCGGGGCGGGTGGTGGCGGGGGCGGTGGAATGCCCCTATCACGGTTGGCGGTTCGACGGGGCGGGGCATTGCACCCATCTGCCTGGCCTGCTGGACCAGATGCCCCGCTATCGCCTGCCCGCCTTTCGTGCGCACGAACAGGGCGGCATCATTTATCTTTCCGAAGGTGAGCCTATGGGCACGCCGCCAGCGATTGATGCTGCGGGAACCCTGCGCCTGCGGCTGATGCAGAGTGCCGCACAGGGCCGGTTGATAGATGTGGCGGAAAATATTCTTGATGCAACACATACCCATTTCACCCATCGCGGGCTGCTGCGCGGCCTGTCGGCCAAACGCTACCGCGTGCAGGTCGAGGTGACGGGTGGACCGGGCTGGGTCGAGGCGGCCTATAGCGGAGAGGACCGCCAGCAAGGCATTGTCAGCGCCCTGCTCGAGGGAGCGCGTGTGCGCACCATCGGGCGCTATCGCGCGCCCGGCATTGCCGAATTGGAGTATTGGGGACCGAAGGGTCTGGTTCTATCTACCACGTTCCATCTGCGGCAGGCCACGGCGGACATGGTGGAAGGCATCGGCATTCTGGCCGGCCCACATCAGGGCCTGTGGGGCTGGTTGAAAATGCAGGCCTTCACCCCGCTGTTCCGCATCGCCCTAGCGCAGGATCGCCGGATGCTGGCCCTTGCCGCCGCCAATGCCGGACATGGCCCGGCACAAGCGCCATTGATCGGCCCGTTGGACTTTTTGCGCGCCGATATGGCGGCGATTGATGCCGGGCTTTTGCCCGCAGCGGCGACCACGCCCCTGCGTCATCAGATCGAGCTTTGATCCGGCCCGTCCCACTCGATATCCCAGGTCGCGGCACGTTGCAGGCTGGTTCTGGTCCGCAAGGCCCTGACCGCGATTTCGCGCAAGGCGGCAAGCTGGGCGCGGCGCGGCCCCTGATCGTTCGGCCAGTCCAGTACATCCTCAACCTCACGCAGGGTGGCAAGAAACCGCGTCGGGCCCCCGCGTCGCAATACTTGTGGCAGACCGTAAAGCCAAAGCGCCAGCCGCACGCCCTGCGGCCGGGTGACATCGGGGTCTATCACTTGCGCAGGGCCGTCGATTGCCAGAACCGCATCGGCAAAGTCATGGCCGCGAAAGAAATGCAGCCCGCTTGTCGCGCGCGGGTTACATTCCAGCGGCAGGATCAGGCCGTCCCGGCGCCGAATAAGGTCAAAGGAAATCTGGCCGGTCCAGCCGGTGCCTGCGACATAGCGTTCGACAAACCGCCGCACCGCAGGATCGACCACCGGCGCAAAGGCGACCGAAGCCCCCCGCCCCGCCCGGTAAAGCCCGCGATAGGCGGCCAGTGCCGTCAGCCTTCCTTTGTGTGAAAGCGCATAGGCGCAAATTTCTTCGCCTTCCAGATACTCCTGTGCGACCCAGGGCATTGCGGTGGTGGGCTGGATGGCCGTCAGTTGGTGGCGGCGGGGGCGAACCAGAACGCGCGATGCGAAACGCGACCAAACGGGCTTGAACACCAGTTCGCCCGCGCGGTCGCCAAGCGTGGACAGGGCGGCAGGGCTATCGATCAAAACAGTATTGGGAACCGCCAGCCCAAGGGCCGCGCAGCGCCGGATGAAAGCATATTTGTTATGCGCCTCGGCGAGAACGGCAAGCGATGGGGCCAGCAGCCGGGCACGGGGTGAGCGATCCCTCCAGGTCTGCGCCAGATAGAACGCCTCTTCACAGGTCGGCACCACCAGATCGACCGCCTCTCGCGCGACCAGATCGGCCATGACGGCGGAAAAGGCCTGTGGGTCTTGCCGTGGCGGCGGCAACACATGATAGCCGCCATGGCAGGCGCTTGCCGCCGAAATCGGGCGATGCAGGCTGTCGGCCAGCAGAATGCGAAAGCCAGGCCGCGCCAGACAGCGCGCCATGTGCAGTGCAACCGGCGCCCGCGCGCCTGTGACCAGAATGGTTGTCATCGCCCCCTTGTGCGCCATCCCATGTGCACCGCCCGGCAAGGTCATGGTGCCCTGCCAACCTTGGCGCAGTATGACCCGGCAAACGGCGGGCGGGCAAGACCGGGCCTGGTGCGCGGCCATGGGCGTCAACGCCGCGGCGCGCGGATACACCGCGGCACGGATCCCCGTGGTTTTGCGCCGACACTCGCGCCATCCTCTCTCCATGATCGAGACGAATTGCCCGAAATGCGGTGCCGACCCTGGACCCCGGCTTCGGGCCCTCAAAATGGTCAGCGGTGCGCCTTGCGGCACAACTTCGTTCCTGCAGGACGATCAATTCGTGCCCGCCGGTCAGGCTGGTGTCATGCACAATGCACCGCAACTCTTCCGCTGGGGTCAGGGCATGACCATCGGCGCAAACAGCTATGGGTTGGGTGAAGTGCGACCTCTATCTCCTAGCGTACCACATGAAAATATCGACAGCGCAAAGCCGATCTCGGGCTAGGTTTGGATCGAGATATGAGACTCGGCCAACAAGACAACACCCGTCACCCCGCCACCGGAGCGTTTGAAATGGCTGGAAATCGCCGTCGTGCCAACACGTTCAGCAGCGCGGCACCAAAAAGATCAAGCAGCAAATGTAATCCGGGGCCAAAGGGTGGCTGGGGCATGTTGGCAGGCTGCACCGGCCACGAAAGGGTTCCAAGCCTTCGCCACCGTCGCCCGGTGACAGGGCTGCGACCTGGGCGCCCCGTCAGATCGGCAGGCCTGCCAGCAGCCGCGGAAGGTCAGCCTTCAGCCCGGCCGCCTGCCGGATAAAACCGCGCCGCAGGCCGGGCATCGCACTGACCGCCGCAAGGCCGATATCACGGCCCAGCCTCAGGATCGGGTTGTCATTGGAAAACAGTCGATTCACCGCATCCATCCCCAGTGCGAGCGAGGTGGAATCAAACCGCCGCCAGGTTTGATAGCGTTCCAGCACGTCAATCGCGCCGATATCCTCACCGCGCCGCGCCGCCTCGACCAGCACCTGCGCCAAGGCCCCCACATCGCGCAGGCCAAGGTTCAGCCCCTGCCCGGCAATCGGGTGAACCCCATGCGCGGCATCACCCGCCAGAGCGATGCGGGGCAGCACGAATTTCTCGGCCAGCGTCAGGTTCAACGGATAGGTAAAGCGGTCGCCAGCAAGTGCAATTTCGCCCAGAAAATCCCCAAAGCGCGGGCGCAGCACCTGCAGATATGCGGCATCATCCAGCGCCTGAATGGCTTGGGCAGCGCCGTCCTTTTCGCTCCACACGATCGAGGAATGGTGCCCGCCCGGCAACGGCAGAATTGCCAGAGGGCCCGAAGGCATGAAGAACTGATGCGCCGTGCCCTGATGATCCTTTTCGTGACGCACCGCCGTGACCAGTGCGGTCTGGCCATAGCCCCAGCCCTGCCGGCGGATACCCGCCCGCTGCGCCACACCCGAGGCACGGCCATCGCAGCCCACAAGCACGCGGGCCGATAGCGTTTCGCCATTGGCAAGCGTTGCCGTCACACCGCCCGCGCCCACCTGCTGCGCGACGACCGTCTGGCCCGAGATCAGGCGGATGCGCGGTTCTTCCGCCATGGCGGCAAGGAAGGCCGCGTAAAGGTGCCTGTCTTCGGCCATGAAGCCCATCGGGCCTTCTTCGATCTCGGCGGCATCGAAGGTCAGGAAGAACGGCGCAGGGCCTTCGCCCGCGCGACCGTCGCTGGCAACGATCTTTTGGATCGGTTGGGTCTTGTCGGCCATCCGTTGCCACACGCCCACCGCCGACAACAGGCGCTTCGACGCGATGGCCAGCGCATAAGCGCGCCCGTCAAACCCCGCCTCGGCCCGCGCGGGTGCGGGACGCGCATCCACCACCGTGACATTCAGGCCCCCTTGCGCAAGGGCCAGAGCGAGCGCGGGGCCATTCAGGCCGCCGCCGACGATCAGAACATCGTTTTCCATGGGGCGAGTATGGCGCAGCGAGGTTGAAAGGTCCATGCGCCGGGATGTCTCGGCTGATCGGGTCAGGCCCTTTTCCCCACGACCGACACGCCCAGAACCTCCAGAACCTTGGCCTCGATCTGCGGCGCATCCATACCAGCGATGCGATACATCGCCTCGGGGCTGGCCTGATCAATGAACGTATCGGGCAACACCATGCTGCGGAATTTCAGGCCGTGGTCGAACACGCCCTCATCCGCGAGCAGTTGCGCGACATGGCTGCCGAAACCGCCCACGGCACCTTCTTCAATCGTGATCAGCGCCTCATGGTTGCGGGCCAGTTGCAGGATAAGGTCACGGTCCAAGGGTTTGGCAAAGCGGGCATCGGTCACGGTCGGCGTGATACCCCGGGCGGCCAACGCCTCGGCGGCTTTCAGAACCTCGGCCAGACGGGTGCCGAAGGAGAGCAGCGCCACACGACCGCCTTCGCGCATCACCCGGCCCTTGCCGATCTCCAGCGGCACGCCCTTGGCAGGCATGTCCACCCCAACGCCCTCACCGCGCGGATAGCGGAAGGCGATGGGGCCGTCGTTGTGCGCGGCGGCGGTGGCGACCATGTGGACCAGTTCCGCCTCATCTGCCGCAGCCATCACCACCATGCCGGGCAGGTTGGCGAGGAAGGCCACATCGAAACTGCCGGCATGGGTCGCGCCATCCGCCCCGACCAATCCGGCCCGGTCAATTGCGAACCGCACCGGCAGACGCTGGATCGCCACATCATGCACGACCTGATCGTAACCCCTTTGCAGAAAGGTGGAATAGATCGTGCAGAACGGCTTCATACCGCCCGCCGCCAGCCCGGCACTGAAGGTGACGGCGTGCTGCTCGGCGATGCCCACATCAAAGGTGCGTTTCGGGAACCGCGCGCCGAACAGGTCCAGCCCCGTGCCATCGGGCATGGCGGCGGTGATTGCGACGATCTTGGGGTCGGCCTCCGCCTCGCGGATCAGGCTTTCGGCAAAAACCTTGGTATAGCTGGGTGCGTTCGACGGGGCCTTTTTCTGCACCCCCGTCACCACATCGAACTTGGCCCGCGCATGGCCCCGGTCGGGCGAGTTTTCGGCGGGCGCATAGCCCTTGCCCTTTTTGGTCAGCACATGGATCAGCATCGGCCCATTGGCGCGGGCGTGAACCGTGCGCAATACGGGCAAAAGCTGATCAAGGTCATGGCCGTCAATCGGGCCGACATAGGAAAAGCCCAGCTCTTCAAACAAAGTGCCGCCCACGGCCATGCCCTTCAGCATTTCCTTGGCGCGCTTTGCCCCTTCCTGAAAGGGTTCGGGCAGCAGCGAAACCATGCCCCGCGCCGCCGATTTCAGGTCGTGAAAGGGCGCGCCCGCGTACATCCGGCTGAGGTAGGCCGAAAAGGCGCCGACTGGCGGGGCGATCGACATCTCATTGTCATTCAAAACCACGAACAGCCGCTTTTTCAGGTGCCCGGCGTTGTTCATCGCCTCGAACGCCATGCCCGCGCTCATCGAGCCATCGCCGATCACCGCCACCGCATCGCCGGGGTCGCCTCCCAGATCGGCCGCCACGGCAAAGCCCAACGCGGCGGAAATCGAGGTCGAGCTATGCGCCGCGCCGAACGGGTCATAGGGGCTTTCGCTGCGCTTGGTAAAGCCGGACAGCCCCCCTTCGGTCCGCAAGGTGCGGATACGGTCGCGCCGCCCGGTCAGGATTTTATGTGGATAGCACTGGTGACCCACATCCCAGATGATCTTGTCGCGCGGCGCGTTGAACACGGCATGCAGCGCCACGGTCAGTTCCACCACACCCAGACCGGCGCCCAGATGCCCGCCTGTGACCGACACGGCAGAAATGGTTTCCGCGCGCAATTCATCGGCCAGTTGCCGCAGCTCGCGGTCCGACAGCCCCTTCAGGTCGGCGGGCAGCTTTACACGGTCGAGAATCGGGGTGGCGGGAAGGTCGGCCATCGGGCGCTCCTAGCTTTCGCGCGAGATAGCGAAGCGCGCCGCTGCAATCAAGTTCGCAGCCCCGTCGCCATAGGGCCGCAGGGCGGTTTCGGCCTGCGCCACCAGTTCCGCCGCCCGCGCCTTGGCGCCATCGAGCCCCAAAAGCGAGACGAAGGTGGCCTTGCCGGCACCTGCATCCTTACCCACGCGCTTGCCGGTCTTGGCGGCATCGCCCGTCACGTCCAGCACATCGTCCCAGATCTGGAACGCAAGGCCCAGCGCCTCGGCATAGACGCGCAGAGGTGCGGGGTTAGTCCCGGCAATCATCGCCCCTGCCTCGGCCGAAAACCGGATCAGCGCGCCGGTCTTGCCCGCCTGCAACCGGGTGATCTGCGGCAAAGTCAGCGGCGCAGACGCGGTTTCGGCGGCAATGTCCAGCGCCTGACCCAGCACCATGCCCTCGGCCCCGCTGGCGCGCGCCAGCCCCGCCACCAGCGCAAGCCGCACCTCGGCGCTGCCCAGCGCCGGGTCGGTCAGCAATTCGAACGCCAGCGTCTGCAAGGCATCGCCCGCCAGAACAGCCGTCGCCTCATCCCATTTCACATGCACCGTGGGCAGGCCGCGCCGCAGGTCGTCATCATCCATGCAAGGGAGGTCGTCATGCACCAGCGAATAGGCGTGCAGCGCCTCGACCGCCACCGCCGCACTGATGGCCTGATCCGTTCCGACCCCCAGCATCCGCGCGCCTTCCAGCACCAGAAACCCGCGCAGCCGCTTGCCGCCCTGAACGGCATAGCGCATGGCGTGGATCACCGGCTGATCGTCAAGGCTCGCCAAAGCCACATCCAGCCGGGCCTGGATGGCCCGCGCATCGCCTGCCAGAACCGTCGGAAAGCTCACAGCCCCTCCGCCGGAGTGGTGCCGACCGCGCGGCCTTCCTGCACGCGGATCAGCTCGACTTTTTCTTCGGCCGATTTCAGCTTGGCCGCGCAATGTGCTTTCAGCGCCGCGCCGCGTTCATAAAGCGCAATCGACTGTTCCAGCGCCACATCGCCGCGCTCCAACTGGCCCACCACGCTTTCCAGCGCGGCCATGGCCTCTTCGAATGTCATCTCGGCAACGGGCTTGTCGGTCATCTTCAGTCCTTCAGCGCAACAACATGGGCGGCGACACTTTCGGCCAGCGCGTCCAGATCATAACCGCCTTCGAGGACCGAGACCACCCGCCCGCCGGACCGCGCCACCAATTCGCGCGTCAGCCAGCCGAAATCTTCTGCCTGCCACTCCAGCCCTGCCAACGGGTCATCTGCATGGGCATCGAACCCGGCGGAAATCAGCAGCAGTTCGGGCTGCCAAGCCTCAAGCAGCGGAAAGACCTGCGCCTGATAGGCCGCCCGCATTGCAGAGCCGCCGCTGCCTTCGCGCAAGGGAACATTCAGCATCTGCCCATGCGCGCCCACCTCGCGCGGGTGGCCCGAACCGGGATAAAGCGGCATCTGATGCGAGGATGCAAACAGGCACCGCCCCTCGTCCCACATCAGATCCTGTGTGCCATTGCCGTGATGCACGTCGAAATCGACAATGGCGATGCGCGACAGCCCGTGATGGTCCAGTGCGCGCTTTGCCGCAATCGCCACCGTGCCGAACAGGCAGAACCCCATCGCCTGCGCAGTCTCGGCATGGTGCCCCGGTGGACGGCAGGCGACAAAGGCGCGCGTAGCCTCGCCCCCCAGCACGGCATCCACCGCCGCACAGGCCCCACCCACCGCGCGCATGGCCGCCCTGAAAGATCCGGGCGACAGGAACGTATCGCCGTCCAGCATCGCCAATCCGGCATCAGGAATGCCGGCCTTCACCCGGTCCAGATAGGTTTGCGGATGGCACCGCAATACGTCCGCCTCTGCCCCGATCGGACAGTCGCGCCGCGTCATGGGCAGGCCGGCCAAACCCCGCTCTACCGCCCGCAGCCTGTCGGCGGATTCGGGGTGCCCGTCGGGCGCGGCATGGCCGAGACAATCCTCATGGGTGAATACCAGCACCATAACAGTCCTTCATCTTGGCCTGAATGTCCGGTGCGCGACCATGGTTGCGCCACCGGCGGGAAACACGCGATCCGCGGGTCAGCATCCGGCAGGCAGCGCGCTTTAGTCGGGTTGCAGCAGATATCCCTCGCCGCGCACGGTTTGCAGATAGCGCGGGGTCTTGGGATCGTCTTCGATCTTGCGCCGCAGCCGGGTGATCTGCACATCCACCGCACGCTCTTGCCCCGCGCTGTCATCGGACGGGCTGTCGCCCACCAGCCGGTCGCGGCTGATCGGCACGCCGGGCTGGGCGGCAAAGCTGCGCATCAGGGCGGCCTCGGTGGCCGTCAGGCGCACCATCTCTTGTCCGCGCCACAGCTCGCCCCGGTCCAGATCATACCGCACTGCGCCCATATGCAGAACCTTGGGCGCAGCCTGCACCGGGGCCACCTGCGGCACCCGCCGCAGAATGGCGCCAACGCGCAGCAGCAGCTCTTTCGGCTCGAACGGCTTGACCAGATAGTCATCGGCCCCCGCCTCCAGCCCTTCGATCCGGTTGGCGCTTTCGCCCCGCGCCGTCAGCAGCAGGATGGGGACGGCGCTGGATTTGCGCAGATCGCGGGTCAGGGCGATGCCATCCTCGCCCGGCATCATGACATCCAGCACGATCATGTCGAATTCCAGCCCGGCCAGCAGCCGCCGCGCCTGTGCCGCGTCGCGGGCGGCAGAGACCAGATAGCCGCTGCGGATCAGGAACTTCTGCAACAACCCCCTGATCCGCTCGTCGTCATCGACAATCAGCAAATGGGCCTGCGGGTCCGTCATGGCCGCCCCTCCTTCAATCCCTGATATTGCTGGCGCAACTCGGGGTCCATCATCGCCTCAAGCACGGTGCGGAAGCCCTGCACCGCCTGGGGCCCCGCGGCGCGATAGGCGGCGCGCATCCGGGCACGCTGCGCATCGGACAATTCCCGCTCCAGCGCGCGGCCCTTTTCGGTCAGGAACAGGTGGCGTTCGCGCTTGTCCTTCTTGCCGACCCGCGCCTCGACCAGACCATCATCGAACAGCGTGCGCAGCACGCGGTTCAGGCTTTGCTTGGTCACGCCCAGAATGGCCAGCAGATTGCCGACGGTCGTGCCGGGGCTGCGGTGGACGAAATGGATGGCACGGTGATGGGCGCGGCCGTAATCCATGCCCTCCAGTATCCGGTCGGGGTCGGCTGTAAAGCCGCGATAGGCGAAGAACATCGCCTCGATGCCCTTCCTCAGCTGTTCGTCCGTCAGGAACAGAAGGCTTTCGCCCCCGGTCATATTCTCGGCCATGCCATCCTCCACTGGCATGAACTTACGTCAGCCTTATTGACATTCCAAGTCATGAAAGATAGCGATTCCGCGGTTTGACGCAACTTTATGTCCGATCCGGACATTGCAGGCGCAACATTTGAAAATGAGGAGGGCCGGATGGCTGGCTATGACGATCGCGACGGGTTCATCTGGATGGATGGCAAACTGGTGGAATGGCGCAAGGCGCAGGTCCACATCCTGACCCATGCGCTGCACTATGCCTCGTCCGTGTTCGAGGGCGAGCGTTGCTATAACGGCAAGATCTTCAAATCGACCGAGCATTCCCGGCGCCTGCTGAAATCGGGCGAGCTTTTGGACATGCCGATCCCCTATACGGTCGAAGAGATCAACGCCGCCAAGGATCAGGTGTTGGCCGCCAATGGCCTGACCGATGCCTATGTGCGCGCCGTCGCCTTTCGCGGCGCGGGCGATGAGATGGGCGTGGCCAGCCTTGGCAATCCGGTGCGCCTTGCCGTGGCCTGCTGGACCTGGGGCGCCTATTACGGCGACGCCAAGTTCCAGGGCGCCAAGCTGGATATCGCCAAGTGGAAGCGCCCCTCGCCCGAGACGATCCCGACGGCGGCCAAGGCGGCGGGTCTTTACATGATCTGCACCATGTCGAAGCACGCGGCCCAAGCCAAGGGGTGCAGCGATGCGCTGTTCTTCGACTATCGCGGCTATGTGGCCGAAGCGACCGGCGCGAACATCTTCTTCGTCAAGGACGGAGAGGTGCATACCCCGATCCCCGACGCCATCCTGAACGGCATCACCCGCCAGACGGTGATCGGGATGCTGCGCGCCAAGGGCATCACCGTGCATGAACGCCACATCCTGCCGGCCGAGTTGGAAGGGTTCCAGCAATGCTGGCTGACCGGCACGGCAGCCGAGGTGACCCCGGTGGGCCAGATCGGCGACTATACGTTCGAGGTGGGGGCGCTGACGCGCGAAATTGCCACCGACTACGAAAAGCTCGTGCGCAGCTAGGTCATGTTGACAAATGGCGGAGCCGGGGCCTGATCGACGTTATGTCGATGAATCCCAGGACGCTTTCTTCAGGGCGTCCAGGATATGCTCCCAAAGCCAGGCCAGGGTCCAGCGCCGGAACCGGCGACAGACCCTGGACCACTTGCCGAACTTTCGGACGGGTCGCGCCACGGCGACCCGCTGCGCGCGATCGAGAAAACTCCATCCGGAACAAGACGATGGTTCAGGGGTTTGCGCCCGTTCGGGGCGCGAACGGCGAAGATGAAACGCCCACGCCTCGTCCGGCACCCGGACCGCGGGCGGTGTCCGTCTGGGGCCAAAGCATCATGCGCTGGCGGGGGCCGCGCGCTACAACGTCGCCGAACGCTGTCGCCCCTATCTTCAGGCCAACGTCGAGCAGACGGGCGAGACGGTGGACCTTGCCGTGCTGCGCGGCGGCCGGATGATCTTCCTCGACCAGATCCAGGGCACGCATCGGCTGCGCGGTTTCGGCCGTCGGTGATGCGTTTCCGCTGACCAATACGGCCGATGGGCTGGCCTGTCTTTGCGATGCTCTCGGACACCGAAGTGCGCAAGCTGGCGCAGGACGAGTGGACCCGACTGGGCATCGAGCCCGATTTCGCAAGGCTGCGCGGGCAATCCATGCCGCCCGCGCCCGCGGCGTTGCCGAAGACCATGATGACCATACCGAAGGGATCAGCGCGCTTTGCTTCGCGTTCAGCGATTTCTCGGGCGATCTCCATGCCATCTCAGTCCCGGTGCCAATCTAGCGCTTTGACATACAGAAGGATCAGGTGATGGAGGTGTTGCTGCGCGTGAAGGCCGAGATCGCCAGAATCTTCGAGCGGTGACGCGCCCTTCAGTTCTGCTGTCCTTGCTCCTTGCCTGTCTGGTCACGCGTCGGCCGACGGTTAGCAGGCGACATCCCGTTCCGGGAAGGATCGTCGCCGCGCCTCCGACCGACGCGGATTGCAAGTTCAAAATTGCCCGGACCTCAAGCCCTTTTCCAATCGAAGTGCAGCGTTTCTCGGAATGCAAAGCGTTTGATGTGGTCTTCGACAACCCGCTCCAGCTCGTCGAATGCCCCGTCGCCGTTGGTATCGCTTACGGTTACAGTCAGTGCCGCGGGCGATGCGGACAGTGCGACGGACTGGCCCTTGCCGAAGTCGATGGTGCCCTGTGCGGGATCGAATTCCACCGTGAACCGGTGGCTCCAGTGTTTGCAGAGTTGTTGAAGATAGCGGCTGGCATGTTCGGTCGTCACGATGGCGGTGGTTGCGGGCATGTCGAAAATCCTCTCTTTGCCTGAAGGGCTCAGTAGCCGACGGTGAATCGCTGGCGGATATGGGCGGGGGTTTCCAGTTCATCCACCAGGGCCACCGCATAATCCTCGTGGGATATGCTCGACCCGGCTTCGGTTGACAGCAGGGTGTCCTTGCCCAGTCGGAACACCCCGGTGCGCGCGCCGGGAATGAACATGGCCGAGGGCGACAGGAACGACCAGTCCAGATCCTCGACCGTTTTCAGCAGGCTCAGGAAGTCGATGCCGCCCTGGGCCTCGGGCTTCCATGCGTCGTTGAACCAGGGCTGGTCAATGACCCGCTTGCCTTCCGGCGGCACCTCGAGGCTGCCGGCGCCGCCGACGACCAGATAGCGCTTCACGCCGGAGTCGCGCACCGCCGCGACAAGCCGCGCGGCATCGCTGTCAACGAAGGAGACCGAGCTGATCACCGCGTCATGGCCGTGCAGCAACCCGGCCAGCGCGTCGGTGTCGAACAGGTCGCCTTTCACCGCCAGCACACCGGGAAGTCCGGCGATGCGGTCGGGGTTGCGGGCAATCGCCGTCACCACATGACCGCGATCCGACAGTTCCCTGAGAATGCGCGAGCCGACATTGCCGGATGCTCCGATAAGGGCGACTTTTGCCATCTGTATCTCCTAATGCTGATGGGATGCAGGCGGAGCAGCGTCCGCCGGTTTGTTGCGCGCGTAAAGCACCATGAGCGTGAACAGCGCGACTGTGAGAACGGCGGCGGCACTCAGGGTTGTCAGCACCCCGCCAGAGAAGGCCAGCTTTCCGGCCTCCATGACCCGCGCGCCAAGATCGCCGGCAAGGGTGCTGGCGGCGATCAGGGTCTGGTCCAGGCTATCCCAGGCGCTGGCCGGAAGCCCGGCCTCGGGCGGCGGGGCAAAGGACCGCGTGTAGATCGAGGCGATCACGCTGCCCATCACAGCCACGCCCAGCGTGCCGCCCAGTTCATAGGAGATGCCCTCCAGCGCGCCGGCCATGCCGGCCTTTTCCTCTGGCGCGTTGATCATGATCGCGGTCGAACTGACCGACATGATCCCGCCCAAGCCAAAGCCCGCGACCGCCAGCGTCACGATCTGCCACAAAAGAGGCGCATGAATTCCCGTGAACGTGTAAAGCACCATACCGATTGCCGCCATCGCCAGCGTCAGGGCCAGCATTCGCTCGACACCCACCCGGAACAGGATCGCGCCGAGCGCCGGACCGGCGACAAAGGCACCGGCGGCGATGGGCAGGACAAACAGCCCTGCTTCGAGCGGGGTGAACCCGCGCACAAGCTGCAAGTCCTGACTCAGCACGAATTGCAGGCCGATCATGATGAAGCTGGCGAACAGCGCCCCGGCGGCGCCCAGCGAAAAGCGCAGGTTGCGGAACAGGGTGAAGTCGATCAGTGGCGATGCAAGTCGCTGGCGGCGCAGGAACCAAAGGAAGAAGGCCGATCCCAACACGGCGGCAATGGCGACTTCGGCCCAATGGATGTCTGCCTTGAGCACGCCCTTCAGGGCATAAAGCAGCGCAATCAGCGCCACGGTCAGCACGGCCGAGGTCGCGGCATCCCAATGCCGCTCGGGGTTGCCGGGCAGCGCGGGGATCTTCGCAAAGGTCAGGATCAGCGTCAGCAGCACCACCGGCACGTTGATGAGAAACACCGACCCCCACCAGAAATGGTCCAGCAGGAAGCCGCCCAGGATCGGGCCGAGTGCCGCGGCGCCCGCCGAGATCGAACCCCAGATGCCAATGGCGACGGCGCGTTCCTGATCGTCGGTAAAAACCACTCGGATGATCGAGACCGTGGCCGGCATCATCATGGCCGCGCCGATGGCCAGCACGGCCCGCGCCGCGATCAACAGCGTCGGCGTCGGCGCAAAAGCCGCAACGGCCGAGGAGGCGCCAAACACGACAAGTCCGGCGACAAACATCCGGCGATGGCCGACGCGGTCCGACAGCGTGCCGCAGCCCGGCAGCAGCCCGGCCAGCACCAGCGAATATGCGTTCACCATCCACAGCTTCTCGGCCGTCGTGGCGCCCAGTTCATGCGCCAGCACCGGCAGCGCCACGTTCAGCACAGTCATATCGACGCCGATCAGGAAAAGTCCGGCTGAAACGATGGCCAGCACCAGCCAGGGGTTCTTGTCTGCAATCATGTTTCGCATCCCATTACGACAAGGACGTTGCGCGGAGGGAGGTTGAGTCCCCCTCGCGCAACGCCGAAAAAAGGAACCGACCGGGCATTTTCGAAAGCAGAGCGCCAGGGCTTCTGCTGAAGGTCAGCCTTGCGACAGCGCCGCACCCAGTCGGATAGACAGGCCCGCTGCGTCAGTGGAACGCGATCGGGCTGCCATCGGTGAAACGATCCGACCGATAGTTCGCCAGATCAAACTGAGGGGTATTGCCCATCGCCAGATCAGCCAGAGCCTCTCCCACGGCAGGCCCCCAGCTCAGCCCCGCCTCAAGCCCACTGCCCACGAACAGGCCCTGATGCGACGGGATGCCGGTAATGTAGGGCATGTTGTCAGGCGTGCTGCTGATGGCACCTGCCCACTCTTCGATCACCTTGGCATCCTTGAAGGCCGGGTAGTCCTCGGCCAGCGCGGCAATCCCTTCGGTCATCGGCGCCACATTCACCTCGGGCATCAGGATGCGGCGGTTTTCGTAAGGTGACGGGATCGAATGCGTGTCTTCCGTCAGGTCGTTCCAGAAATCCTTGAACGACAGCCCAAGCGTCGCCATCGCCCCCGCAGCCTCTCTCGCCGGTCCAAGCAGCGGAAGGTTGCGGATGACGGTTGGTTCGATGGGCATCACCACGGTCACGACACCGAAGGCAAAGGTTCCGTCGGCGCGGATGCGCACGCCGTAACGTTCGCTTTGATAAGGCATCGTCGGCCCGTCAACGGCGCTCAGCGCGCATTGCGACAGGTAAACATCGACCTGGGGCATGCGGATACCCATCCCCGACATGAACAGGGGTGTCCAGTGCCCCCCGGCCACGATCACGGTCTTGCAGGCGATGGTCCCTTTCTCGGTAACGACCCCGCTGACCTGACCGCCGCTCAACTCGACCTCGCGCACAGCGCAATTCTGCAACAGGGTGACGCCGCGGCTGCGGGCGACTTCGGCGATGGCGGGCACCGCCAGCGAGGAATCCACCGCCCCGTCCGAAGGGCTGAACAGTGCTGCCTTCGGCAGGTTCCGGTTGCCCGGCAGCAGAGATTCAAGCTCCGAGCCGGTGACGATGCGGTAGTCGAACTTGTCGAACGCGGCATTCCTGTCGATCCAGGCTTGCGCGAAATCCACCTGCCCGTCGGCCAGCGCAAGGGTCGCGCCCCGCGGACGGAAGCTGGAATCCGCGCCGAGCCGCGCATTCATGCCCGCCCAAAGCTCTTTCGAGCGCAGGATCATCGGCGTCTTCAGCGGGTCGGCGAACTGCCCGTTCATGAAACCCATCGACCGGCCGGAGGCCTCGCCCGCGACGACACCTTTTTCGCACAAGACGACGGGGATACCGCGCTCGGCCAGGGTCAGCGCGGCATTGGCGCCGGCGAAACCGCCGCCGATGATCACGACCTCGGTCGATTGCGGCAGCACCTCGTCACCGACAATGCTGCGCGCCCGGGATTTGCCGGGCACAAGTCTGGACCCGGGGCGAGAGGCGAGAACGCCTGCGCCGGTTGCGGCGACAGCCGTGCCAAGGGCGCCTGCGCCCAGGATGAAAGTTCTACGCTTCATGGGGGAACCACATTTGCTAGGGTTGGCCGGTCATCGCAGGCAATCCGCCCGCTGCGTGATGATCAACCAGTCTGGTTTGTCTTGAGATTTCCTGCGATTGCACGAAGTAATCGGCCCTTCAGATCTGCAGAAAGCGGGCGGTTCGTGATCGCCTCGTGGATCCACAGCCCTTCAGCCGCAAGCCGGGCAAGAAACAGCTCTTGCGCCGCCGGGTCGTCATCGGCCGGAACCGGCGGCCCCCAGCGATCATGAACATCCCGCCACGGCTTGGCGAGTTCCGGGTCGTCCATCGCCTCAAGCATCAGAAGAAGCTGAACGCGGCTCGCCGCCTGGGCGCAGGTCTGGATGTAGGCCGCATAGCGGGCTTCGGGCGGCGCGTCGCTGCCACCCGCCAGCACTTCCATCTCCGCTTCCCATTGGGACGCGATATGCTTGTGCGCTTGCTGCATAAGGTGTTCGCGGGACGGAAAATGATACAGCAGTCCACCCCGGGTCAGGCCTGTCTCGGCGGCAATGGCATCGAAGGTCACAGCGGTCACGCCGTCGCGCCGGATGACCTCGGCCACAGCGTCAAGGGCCTTCTCACGATTGCTCGTTCGCATCCATCTTCCTCCGTTGAGACGAAGCCACACCGTCGCGAGTTGAACAAACTCATCGCAGGTTTCGTAACATTCTATATTGTACAGTTTGAGAGTCAAGATTGGCTTCGCGATCTTGACCGCGTCAAAGAGCTGTCGTCGATAGGGCTGCGGCGCCGCCAGCTTCCCGGCGGCACCTCGACCGTCACAGAAAAATGGGCGGCTCACTGAGCCGCCCACCCTTACTGGGATAAAAGCCTGATCGTGGCCCTATTTCGATTTCGGCAGGGCAAAGGCGACGATGTAATCCCCCCAATCCTTCGGGTTATCGCGCGCGCCGCTTGCCGTCAGAACGACATACTGCCGACCGTCCTTGCCGATATAGGTCATCGGCGTCGCTTGCGAGCCGGTGGGCAGGCGGCCCTGCCACAGCAGCTTGCCGGTCTCGGTGGCATAGGCCCGCAGATAGTAGTCTTGCGTCCCGCTGTGGAAGGTCACCCCGCTCGCGGTCGTGATCGGACCGCCAAGCGCCGGCATCCCGACATAGAAGCCGATCCCTGGCTGAGCCTCCACACCCTGCAGGGTAAAGTCCTGCGACGTGCCTGCCGGATGCTGCCAGATCAGCTTACCACTCGCCAGATCGACCGCCGAGACAGTGCCCCATGGCGGCTCCAGGCAGGGGATGCGGATCGGCGACCAGAAGTCCTCGATCATATACGCATAGCCGGGGATCGTCGGCACATCCTGATTCTCGTTCAGGGGATCGGCCGGCGTCCATTGCCCCATCCCGATGCTGAGATCGACCGAACCGCCCTGGCCAAAGGTTTCGCACGGCTTTCCGTCGGATGCCTTCAGCGAAATCAGGCGCGTATCGACCGTGGTCAGCACCACGCGCGGGCCACATTGGTCGCCCGGACCCGGATCGTAATAACCCAGGGTGCGGCAACGCTTGTAGTAAGGGTTCTTGTCTTCAGCCTTGGGATCGAACTGCCACTTGATCTCGCCGGTCACCCCATCAAGCGCAGTCACCTGGCTGCCGCCCGCGCATTGATACAGCGTTCCATCGACATAAAGCGGCGTGTTCTGGTCCTGAATCTCCTTCGCCTGATCGGCGATGAAGCCGGTGCGGGCTGTTCAGGCCACTTCCAATTGGCTGACATTTTCGGGGGTGATCTGGTCAAAGGGAGCATAGCGCGCACCCTCGCCCGTCTTGCCATAAGAATACCAGTCGTCGCCGCTGGCGGCGGTGGTGGCGCTGACCTCGCCGGGCACGACGGTGAAATCATTCTGGATCACGCCATGCGGCCGGAACATCAACGCAACGAAGCCCACGAACACGGCCGCCAGCGCCGCACCGCCGCCTGCATACAGGCGGGCATGGGCCGGCCGGCCATGGTGCGGCCGGATCAGCGGCACGACCAGCAGCGCACATGCGCCCAGGAAGATCGGGGCGACAAGCCGCGGGACCGATGGCCAGAAGGCGGTTCCAACCTCCCACAGCGACCAGAGCAAGGTCAGCGCGAGGACGGCAAGGTAGATGTGGACCCCGCTCATCCGCCCGCTCCACAGTTGCACCGCCGTCGCAACAAGCCCGGCACCAGCCAGCATATAGTAGAACGAGCCGCCAAGGCTCAGCAGGTACACCCCGCCGATGGCAAGCGGCAATCCGGCCAGCCCGATGACGATCGCCAGAAGGCGAAGGAGTAAATGTGGCTTGTCCGGGCCTTCGGCGCTTTGAGACATGGTATCCCTCAAGTTGAAGTTGTTCGTCGTTAACTCTCAAGCCCACGAGGCACGGGGGCTTGCCTATCAGTCAGAGGGGCCGGGGGTGTGCCCCTGGCGGAGCATCGCCGCCGCCTGCATCTCACTGGGGTGCGGTTTGCTTGTGGGCTTCCTGCAAGATGTTTTCGCGGGACAGAAAGCTGCCCAATAACCCGCCCATGGCCAGCGCCGCCAAGGCGGGGCTGACATCAAGGGTCATGCAGATAAGAGCGCCGCGCCGAGCGGCCCCAGCCACCACGGCGCGCGCTTTCTTGCGCTTGCTTGTTCGCACCTGGCCTCCTCCGCCAATGTGAACCGGCACGGCCCCCGAAAGAGCCCCATCGTTTATAAACATTCTAGATTGTATAGTTGTGAAGTCAAGACAAGTTTCGGGAATTGTTGCCGCGCCGGAGAACGGCAGTTTACGATTGGAGTATCTGCTTCCTCAGGCGCCGAACCGCCCATCCCGGTTTCGTTCAGGGCGTCCAGGATATGCTCCGAAAGCCCGGCCAGGGTCCACGCCGGAACCGGCGACAGACCTTGGACCACTTGCCGAACTTTAGGGCAGGTCGCGCCACGGCGACCCGGTGCGCGCGATCCAGAAAGTTCAATCCAAAACAAGGCGATGGTTCAGGGCCTGTACCCGTTCGGGGCGCGAACGGCGAAGATGAAGCGCCCACGCCCCGTCTGGCAGCAGGTCTCGTGTCAAGCCGGTCTCCATCATAGATACCAGCTTGAAGCACGATCGGCGCGCCCTGTGAATCCATTTGGTCAACACGACCTGGTCTATGCAGAGGCGTTGAGAGTGACGGGCCTACCGGCCTGTCACTTTTTAGGTCGTGCGACCACGCTCGATGCGGGCGAATTCGACCGCGCGGCGGTTTTTTTCGGCCTGTTCCTGCGGCTTTTGCCACTGCCCGTGCCAGGCGCTTTCGCTGCGGTCACGATCAAGGCGAAGGAACTGTTGCAGGCGGGCGGGGCTTGCCGCCTGACGGTGATCAGCCAGATGTTTCATCTCGATCCTCCTGTTCTCTCGCCCCAAGGTAGGGCCGAATCGGTCTTTTCTCAAATCCGTTCTGCGTGGATGGCCCGAAAGATGCCCAAACCCGCGCAGCCCCGGCAATTCGCCGCCACCTTACACGGCAGAGAAACAGTTATCGACGAACAACTGCGTGCCGTTGACGAACTCGGCATCGTCGGACGCGAGATACAGCGCCGCCCGCGCAATATCCTCGGGCTGGCCAAATCGGCCTTGGGCCGCCTTCAACGCTGCTTCGGACACGTCAACGCCCAAGGCCGTCAACTGCTCGACCTCGCGCTTGCCATGCGGGGTTTCGATGAAACCGGGGCAGACAGCGTTGCAGCGGATGCCCTTGTCGCGGAACTCAACCGCGATGGCGCGGGCGAACATATGGCAGGCACCCTTGGTCGCGTCATACAGCACCTCGTTCGGGGTGGCATAGACGGCAGAGATGGACGAGGTGCAGACGATAGCGCCCTTGCCCTGATCGAGCATCATCGGCAGGACGGCGCGGGTCATCAGGTACATGGATTTCACATTCACATCGAACAGCATGTCCCAGTCGGCTTCCTCGGTTTCAAGGAAGGGTTTGATGACGATGGTGCCCGCATGGTTGAACAGCACATTCACCGGGCCAAGGGCTGCGGCAACGCTGGCCACCGCCGCCTCGACCTGATCCTTGCGGCTGACATCCGCGGAGGCAAAGACAGCGCGGTGCCCGGCCTGCACCATTTCATAGGCCAAGGCCTGCCCGCCTTCGACATTGCGGTCGATGATGCCCACCGCCGCCCCTTCGGCAGCAAACAGCCTTACCGCCGCAGCCCCGCAGCCCGTGGCACCGCCCGAAACGATGGCCACCTTGCCCTTCAAACGCTCGCCCATGATCATACCCCTGTTTTCACCACCTTACCCCGCTATCATCTGCCCGCAATGCAGGAGGCGACAATGAACCATCCCCTTTTCGACCTGACGGGCAAGTCGGCGCTGATTACCGGCTCCGGTCAGGGGATCGGGTTGTCGCTGTCGCAGGGGCTGGCATCGGCAGGCGCGCGGATCGTGCTGAACGGGCGGAATGCGGAACGGCTGGTCAAGGCACAAGCCCTGTTGCAAGCCCAAGGGATCAAGGTGGACCTTCTGCCCTTTGACGTCACTGACCATCAGGCCGCACGCGCAGCGGTGGACGGGTATGAGGCCAGCCACGGGCCTATCGACATTCTGGTCAACAACGCGGGCATCCAGCGCCGCGCACCCCTGGAAGATTTCGACGCGGGTGATTTCGAGGCACTGATGCAGACCAATATCGCATCGGTCTTTCATGTCGGCCAGGCCTGCGCCCGCCACATGATCGGGCGGGGCTCGGGGCGGATCATCAACATCGCCTCGATCCAGACCGCGCAGGCACGGCCCACCATTGCGCCCTACACGATGACCAAGGGGGCAGTGGCCAATCTGACCAAGGGCATGGCGACTGACTGGGGCCCAAAGGGGCTGCGGGTGAATGCCATCGCGCCGGGCTATTTCGATACGCCGATGAATGCGGCGCTGGTGGCCGACCCAGAATTCACCGACTGGATTTCCCGCCGCACCCCGGCGGGTCGCTGGGGGCAACTGCCCGAATTGCAGGGCGCCGCGATCTTTCTTGCGTCGGATGCGGCGTCCTATGTCAACGGGCAGGTGCTGTTTGTCGATGGCGGAATGTCCGCCTGTCTTTAGGCCACTTCGGTTTCGACCTTCACGCCCCCGCGCGAGAAGTGCGAATAGGGGCAGATAAAGTGGCCGCGCTCGGCAATCTTTTCCGCCACATCTTTTGGCAGACCGGGCAATGAGACCTTCAGCGTCACGGCAAGGCCAAACCCACCTTCGGCACGCGGGCCGATGCCGATCTTGGCCGTCACGCTGGCGTCATCCGGAACAGTGCCCAGCTTTTCCGACTGTGCGGCAAAGCGCATGGCACCCAGATAACAGGCCGCATAGCCCAGCGCGAACAGCTCTTCGGGGTTGTGACCGGCGCCGGAACCGCCCAACTCCTTGGGCGATGCCATGGTGACGGTCAGCTTGCCATCGGCCAGTTTCGACAGGCCATTACGGCCGCCGCCGGTTGCTGTGGCTTCGGTACAGTATTTCGGATCAACGGACATCGGTTTTCCAATCGTGAAAGATTATATCGTATGCGATCAAATAGCGCCATTAGCGATTCGAGTCAACGGCCTTGCGATTTAATCGTGTGCGATTTATTTTGGCCTAGAGGTGACCAATGCCAGAATCTGCCAACCCCACCCTGCCCGATATGATCTGTTTCGCGCTGTATTCCGCAAATCATGCGATGCAGCGGGTTTATGCGCCGCTGCTTGCCGATCTGGGCGTGACCTATCCGCAGTATCTGGTGCTGGTGTCGCTTTGGCAGGTCGATGGTCAAACCGTTGGCGCCCTTGGCCGGGCGCTGCAACTGGAATCAAATACACTGACCCCGCTGCTCAAGCGGATGGAGGCGATGGGACTTGTGTCACGCAACCGCGATGACGCAGACGAACGGCAGGTGCATGTCACGCTGACGGAAAAGGGCCACGCACTTCAGTCCAAGTCTGGCACCATCACCGCCTGCATCTTTGACCACTGCGGGTTGAACCTGGATCAACTGACCGCGCTGCGTGACGCGATCACCGAGTTGCGTGACCAATTGCGTCAAGTCGGCTGATCGCCCAGTCGGCGGCATCGGCTACTGCCGGGTCTGGGTCTGAACGCAATCGCTCGGCCGCCGCGCGCAAGCTTGGCTGGCCCGAGTTGCCGATTGCATAAAGCACATTCCTGATCATGCGCTCGCGCCCGATGCGCTTGATCGGGCTGCCCGCAAACCGCGCCCGGAAAGCGGCATCGTCAAGGCCGGCCAGATCGGCCAGTTCCGGCAGCCCGGCCTTTGGCTGATAGCCCATGTCACGCGCGGCCACGGCAAACTTGTTCCAAGGGCAGGCGGCAAGACAATCGTCACAGCCATAGATCCGGTTGCCCAGAAGGGGGCGCAGGCCCTCATCGACCGGGCCTTTATGCTCGATGGTCAGATAGGAAATGCAGCGCCGGGCATCCAGCTGATAGGGCGCGGGAAAGGCGTTGGTCGGGCAGGCGGTCAGGCAGGCGGTGCAAGAGCCGCAATGGCTGACCTCTGGCGCATCCCTGGGCAGGTCCAGCGTGGTGAAGATGGCGCCAAGAAAGAACCAGTTGCCAAGATCGCGCGACAGAATGTTGGTATGCTTGCCCTGCCAGCCCAAACCCGCCGCCTGCGCCAGCGGTTTTTCCATCACCGGCGCGGTATCGACGAAAACCTTGATCTCTGCCCCTTCAGGCGCCTGATCCAGCAGCCAGCGGCCCAGCCGTTTCAGCCGTCGCTTGACCAGATCGTGATAATCCCGGCCCTGAGCATAGCAACTGATCACGCCGCGGTCAGGTTGCGCCAAACCAAGGGTCGGGTCGGTTTCCGGCGTATAGGACTCGGCCAGCATGATCACGCTGCGCGCTTCGGGCCAAAGGGCCGCGGCATTTCCGCGCCAGCTTTCTCGCTCGGCCATCCAGCCCATCTGGCCATTGTAGCCGGCCGCGAGAAATGCCCGCAGCCGGGCGGCGGTTTCGGGCGCCGCATCAGGCGCGCAAATGCCCATGCGGGCAAAGCCCTCGGCCTCGGCCTGCGCGACAAGGCGGGCTTTCAGCGCCTCGCTCATCGCAGGATCAGTCCGGCCTCGGTAAAGTGACGGGGGAAGAATGCGGTGCAACTGGTCATGACGGTCGCCAGCGCCTCATCCCGGTTATAGGGCGTGCTGATCGTCATCATGTCCAGCCAGACACCTTCGACCGTGACACGCAGCACGCGGGCAATACGCTCGGCATTGCCGGAATAACCGTGCTCGGCGATCATTCGGGCGCATAGCCCCTCCAGCGTGCGGATATAGGCATCGTCATTGCCGCTGCACCGCTCCTGATAGATCGGGCGGCTTTGCGCCTCGCCCCAGAAGGCACACCAGGCCGACAGGCGCGACGGGGTATAAATCTCGGCGTTGAAATCTGCCGTCAACACAGCATGGATGCAGGCGGCCGGGTCGTCGCCCGCCGCATCCAGCGCCCCTGTCCAGTTCAGCCGGTATTCCTCGGCCAGATAGAGCAGCGTCTCGACCAGCAGGTTTTCCTTGCTTTGGAAGTGAAAGTTCACAAGGCCATGCGAAAGCCCGGCCTCTCGCGCCACTTCGGTAAGCGTGGTGCGGGAATAGCCTTGCCGGGCGATCACCTCGATCGTCGCTTCCATAAGCTGCACGCGACGCGCATCGCGCGGCTGTTTGCGCGGCGTCGGGGCATCGGCGGCGGCTAGGGCGGCGTTGTTCATGGGCGCTCCGGTTTCTGCACCTGCCATAGCGTATCGCAAGGTCAAACGTAAGTCGCGGATATTCTGATTGACAGACCAGTCAATACGGTGCGACGGTTTGTCCATCGGCAATCGCCACAGGGAATCCACATGACGACGCTGCCCCATCGCAACCTGGAAAAGTCGAACGCGCAGTTTCAAAAGGCGGCAAAACGCCTGCCTCTGGGTGTCGCCTCGACCTTCCGATACTGGGGCGATGACCGGACGATCTATGTTCATCACGGCAAGGGCGGACGGACCTGGGACATCGACGGCAATGGTTACGTCGATTATCGGCTGGGCTATGGCCCGGCGATTCTGGGCTATGCCGACGACCGGGTGGATGAGGCTGCGCGCCGTGGGATGGAGGTAGGCGGCGTCTTCGCCCTGTCCACCGAGCGCGAGTTGATCGTGGCTGACCGCATCGCCAAAATGGTTCCTGCGGCGGAACTGGTGCGCTTTTCCAACTCGGGCACCGAGGCGGTGATGGCCGCGCTGCGGCTGGCCCGTGCCTATACCGGGCGCGAAAGCTATCTGCTGGTTGAAGGCGGCTATCACGGGCTGTTTGACGCCGCCATGTGGATGGCCAATGTCGAGGACTGGCAGGCCGGGTCAAACGCCGACCCAGAGGTGGTCAGCTATGGCAAGGGCATTCCGATGACCCTGAAGCAACTGGCCCATCTGGTGCCGATGAACGACATGCAGCGGCTGGAGGATACCTTCAAACGCCATGGCAGCACCCTTGCCGCCATGCTGATCGAACCGATTCAGGGCAATTGCTGCGGTATCACTGCCCGTAAGGATTATGTCGAGCTGGCCCGCAAGCTGTGCGACCAATACGGCGTCCTGCTGATCATCGATGAGGTGAAAACCGGGTTCCGCGTCGGCAAGGGCGGCGTGCAGGGGCTGTTGGGCGTGCGGCCCGACATCACCACCTTTGCCAAGGCGGTGGCCAATGGCTACCCCATCGCGGTCGTCGCGGGGCGCGAGGATGTGATGCGGACCTTCCGCTATGGCGGGGCCAGCCACGGCGGCACCTATACCGCGCATTCCGTCTCACTTGCGGCGGCCGAGGAATGCCTGCGGATCTTGGATGAAACCCCGGCACTGGATACTCTGGCAAATTATGGCGAGCGGCTGATGCAGGGAATTTCCGGCATCCTGAACGCGCGCGGCATCGTGCATTCCTATACCGGCCACCCGTCGATGTTCGGCCTGTTCTTTGCCGAAACCCCACCCGACAATTACCGGGCGTGGAAAACGTCGGACTACAGTTTCTACGATCAGATGGCCTATTATCTGCATGATCTGGGCGTGATCGTCGAACCCGACAGCCGAGAGCCGTGGTTCATGTGTGAGGCGCATGGGCTGGACGACACCTGCCTGACCGACACCCTGCGTGCGGTGGAAACCGCCGTGGACCTGACGCTGGAACATCAGGAGGCGGCAGAGTGACCGCCTGGGACATTCTGGTCATCGGCGCAGGCCATAACGGACTGGTCGCGGCCTGCTATCTGGCCAAGGCCGGGCTGAAGGTCTGCGTGGTGGAAAAGAATGACTGGATCGGCGGAGCGGCCGTCAGCCGCGAACTTTACCCCGGCTTCACCTATTCCAACTGCTCTTATGTCAACAGCCTGTTCCGCCCAGAGATCATGCGCGACCTTGATCTGCCGAAGCACGGGTTGCAGATCCTGCCCTATGAGGGTGGTGCGTTGATGACGGAAGACGGTGGCTATCTGGGCATGTTTCGCGACCATGACGCCAACCGGCGCGAGATTGCGCGCCATTCCAAGCGCGATGCCGAGGCCTATGACCGTTATGCGCGCGACGTGCTGCGCCATTGCCGCTTCATCCGGCCGATGCTGATGCGCACCCCGCCCGATCCGGCAAGTTTCCGTCCGCGCGACCTTGCCGAACTGGCCTGGCTGGGCAAGCAGATGTTCGGCCTGTCGGAACTGGCGATGATGGACATGATCCGGTTCTGGACCATGTCGATCGCCGATTATCTGGATGAGTATTTCGAGAACCCGGCGGTCAAGGCCTATCAGGCCGTGGGGTCGATCATCGGCACGGCGCTGGGGCCGATGTCGCCCGGCACGGCCTATGTTCTTCTCCATCACGCGATGGGCGATGTCGATGGCAATGTCGGCGCCTGGGGCTATTCGCGCGGTGGCATGGGCGGCGTGACCAAGGCGCTGACCGCAAGCCTACGGGCGGCAGGGGGTGAGGTGATCACCGGCGCGGGCGTTGACCGGGTTCTGGTGAAGAATGGCCGCAGCCATGGCGTCGTGCTTGCCAATGGCGATGAGGTCATCGCCCGTCGCGTGGTTTCCAACATGGATGTGCGACGCACCTTCCTGAAGCATGTCGAGGAAACGGAACTGCCCCCCGAATTCGTCAAGCGCGTCAAGGGGTTCAAGACGCGCGGCTCCTCCGGCAAGCTGAACATCGCGCTGGACGGGGTGCCAAATTTCCCGGCGCTTCCCAAGGGCGCACCCAACATCAAGGGCGATCTGCATTTCACCGGCACCATCGAAAAGATGGAGCGCGCCTATGATGACTGGAAGTCTGGCCATTTCAGCGCCGACCCGTTCCAGGACTGCATGATCCCCACGATGATCGACCCGACGATGACCCCGCCGGGCAAACATTTCATGTCATGCTTCGTGCAATATGCACCGCCCAAGATCGAAGGGCGCGACTGGACCGATGCCGACCGCGACGCCTTTCGTGACGCCTGCCTTAACCAGATTGAGGCCTATGCGCCGGGCTTCAAGAACCTTGTCCTGCATGTAGAGGTGCGCACCCCGCGCGAACTGGAGGCTGAGGTCGGCCTGACAGAGGGCAATATTTTCCAGGGAGAGCTGACCTTCGACCAGCTGCTCTTCAACCGGCCTGTGCCGGGCTATGCCCAATACCGAACACCCATTCGGGATTTGTATTTGTGCGGGTCATCCACCCACCCCGGCGGTGGCGTGATGGGTGCGCCGGGCCGCAATGCGGCGGCCGAAATCCTGCGCGACATGAAACTGCCAGCCAAGGATCTGTCCGATGCCTACCCGGTCCTGTGATGTGATCGTCATCGGCGCGGGGCCGAACGGGCTGGCCGTGGCGATCCGGCTGGCAAAGGCTGGCCGCAAGGTGCTGATCCTGGAACGGCAGGCCACAGAACGGCCTGGCTTTGCACCGGGCTTCACCGCCCCGCCCCTCGCGCATCTGAGCTATAACCTCGATCCGCGCGTCGAGGCCGGGATGAACCTTTCCAGCCATGGCCTGACGTGGGCAGCACCTGTGCTGGACACCACCGCTGTTTCGTCAGACGGCCATCATCTGCGTTTGTCAGGCCGTGACCTGGGCAAGGTCGATGGCCCCCTTTCGCCCGAGGATCGGCTGGCTTGGGCCGCGCTGAGCGCGCGTTTGACGCGCTTTGCCTCGGTTCTGCGCCCATTCCGCGACATGCCTCCCCCCAGGCTGGCCAAGGGAGTGGGCAATGACCTTTGGGCCTTGGCCAAGATTGGCCTGCGCGCCCGGCTGATGGGCAAGGCAGAATTCCGCGAATTGCTGCGGATGTTCCTGACCAATACCTATGACGTACTGAATGACGAATTGTCGGACCCGCTGCTGAAAGGGGCCCTGGCCTTTGATGCCACGTTGGGAACCTGGCTTGGGCCGCGCTCGCCCAATTCGCTGCTGCCCTGGCTGGATCGCCTGTCAGGCGGCGGGCCAAGGCTGCCTGCGGGCGGGATGGGCGCATTGGCGGCCTCGATGCGAAACTCGGCCATGGCGGCGGGTGTGACGATCCGGTCCGGCGCCAGCGTTGGCCGTGCACTGATCGAAGGCGGTCGTGCCACCGGCGTGGTGCTGGACGGCGGCGAAGAGTTGCGCGCACCGCTGATCGTGTCAGCCGTCAGCCCCAAGTCCACGCTTCTTGGGCTGGTCGGCCCGCAAGCCCTGGATACCGGACTCGTCAATCGCATCCGCCACCAGAAAGCACGCGGCGGGGCGGCCAAGCTGCACCTGGCCCTGTCCGGCGTGCCGGATTTCCGCGGCGCCGACCTGAAAACACGCCTTGTTCTGGCACCTTCGGAAGAGCATGTCGAACGTGCCTTCAACCCGGTGAAGTACGGCCAGGTGCCCGATACCCCGGTGATGGAGGTGCTGCTGCCCTCGGCCCATGAGGCCGGACATGCCCCTGCGGGGCAGCACCTTTTGACTGCTGTGGTGCAATATGCGCCCCACAACCCGGCAGACCGGGATGCCGCAAGGGCAGACATGCTGAAAGCCGCCTTGGCCCAGCTAGAGGCGCATTCCCCCGGTATCGGTGGACTGATCACCCACGCCGAGCTGCTGATGCCTTATGATATCGAAACCATCTGGGGCTTGCCCGGCGGCAATTGGCACGCAGGCGAACTCAGCATCGAACAGATGCTGTTCCTGCGCCCCCTGCCCGGCCTGTCACAATACCGGACGCCGGTTCAGGGCCTGTGGCTCGCCTCTGCCGGGTGCCATCCCGGCGGCGGGGTTTCCGGCACGCCCGGATGGAATGCGGCGGCTGCAATCGAAAGGGCGGGCGAATGAACGTGCTGACGCATTACGAAACCCCGCTGTTGCAATCACCCTTCCACGCCCGCACGGCTGCGGCGAACAAGATGCACTCCTGGGGGAACTGGGGCGGCTATGCCTCGGTTCTGACCTATGAAGATCTGGCAATGGAACATGCGGCCATCCGCAACACGGCCTCTGTCTATGATCTTTGCCCAATGGTGAAATACCGCATCACCGGCCCCGATGCCGCAGCCTATCTGAATCGGCTGACCGTGCGGAATGCGGCCAAACTGTCGGTCGGCTCTGTGCATTACACCGTCTGGTGCGATGACGCCGGCAAGCTGGAAGACGACGGCACGTTGTTTCGTCTGGGTGCGCACGATTACCGCCTGTGCTGTCAAGAGCGGCATCTGCCCTGGCTGCTGGACAGCGCCTTTGGCTTCGACGTAGCGGTGCGCGAGGAAACCGAAGAGGTCGCGGCGCTGTCGCTGCAGGGGCCGACCTCGGCGGCGGCTCTTAGCGCGGCGGGGTTCGATGTAACGGCGTTGAAGCCCTTCCGCATGGCGGATTTCCCCTTCGGCAGAGGCAGGTTGATGATCTCTCGCACCGGGTTCACCGGGGATCTGGGGTATGAGCTGTGGACAACGCCGGATCTGGCTCTTAACCTTTGGGATCACATCTTTGCGGCCGGGGAATTGCTGGGCATCCGGCCCATCGGATCGGACGCTCTGAACCTTGCGCGGCTTGAGACGGGCTTTGTCATCACCAATTACGACTTTACCCCCGCACAACAGGCGGTGCGCGAAGACCGGGCACGATCCCCGTTTGAAATGGGGCTGGATTGGCTGATCGATTGGGACAAGGGTCAGTTTACCGGGCGGCAGGCGCTGCTGGCCGAAAAGGCCAAGGGGTCGAAATGGGCCTTTGTCGGGGTCGAGATTGACGGAAACATCTCGGCAGAGGGCGCGGTGCTGTATCATGACCGCAAGACCGAGGCAGGGGTCGTGACCGGGGCCTGCTGGTCGCCGACCCTGAAGAAAAGCATTGCGCTGGCGCAGGTGGAGCGGCGGTTTCTGGCCAAGGGCAACCTATGGGCCGAGATTTATGCGCTGCGCGAACTGCATTATGCCAAGTTGATGCAGCGGGTGCGGGTGGTGGACCGCCCCTTCTTTGCGCCCGACCGCCGCCGCGCGACTCCACCGGGGAGGTTCTGATGGGAGCAGCCGAACGCCATCCCCTGTCACCGCGCCTCGACCATTGCCCGCAGGGCTTGCCTCAGGCCGCCTATCTGGGTGCGGACTGGTTCGCGCAAGAGATGACGACGGTCTTTGCCCGCAATTGGCATTTCGCCGGCAGACTGGCCGATCTGCCACCGGGCATCATGCGGCGCATCCGGCTGGGCCATGCCGAAGCGATTTTGTGCCGCACACCGGATGGCAAGGTTACGGCCTTTCACAATAGCTGCCGGCATCGCGGCTCGGAACTGTGCCAAAAGGCCGAACAGAGCCTGAATCGCCTGATCACCTGCCCCTATCACGCATGGTCCTATGCGGCGGATGATGGGCGCCTTGTATCAACCGCGCTTGCCAGGCCCACCGATGACTTTCGCAGGGAAGATCACGGTCTGGTGCCCTGTTCGGTGCAGATCTGGGCCGGGATGATCTTTGTCTCCGCCAGCCCGGCTCCGCCCGAATTGCGTGGCGATGTGCCGTTGTCCACGCTGGACAACTGGCCCGTCGCATCCCTCGTGACGGGCCATCGTTGGGAAACCGCGCTGGACTGCAACTGGAAGGTTTTCTGGGAAAACTACTCGGAATGTCTGCATTGCCCCGGCATTCACCCAGAGCTGTGCGAGATGGTTCCCCTCTATTCCAAAGGCATCATGGGGCAGAGTGAAGCACTGGGCTGGACACCTGACACGCCCGCCGCCCGCAATCTGCGCCCCGGCGCCGAAAGCTGGACACCCACCGGCGCGCCCTGCGGTCCGGTTTTTCCCGATCTGACCATGGCAGAGCGCGAGGCCGGGTATCACTTTGTCACTATCTGGCCGACAGTCTATATCGTGGCGCATGTCGATTACGTCCGCTCGGTGCGAATCGAACCCCTGTCGCCCGAGAAAACCCGGCTGACCGCCGAATGGTATTTCCCGGCGGAAACCCTTGCCCAGCCCGGCTTTGACGCCGCAGAGGTCGCCGCCTTTCCAAAGCTGGTGATGGAGCAGGATGGCGCCGCAGCCGAAATGAACCAGCGTGGCATCCGGTCTCCATCCTATGCCGGCGGCCGACTGATGCCCGAAGAATATGAAATCCATCGTTTCCACCAATGGCTGCTTGCAGAGATGGAGGCCGCGCCGTGACCGAATTTCCGATGTTGTCCCAGCCCATACCGAATGAATGGGAACGCAATGGCCTGCCGGGCTGGTGTTACCATTCTCAGGCGCTGTTCGATCTGGAACGGCAAAAGGTGTTCCTGACCCATTGGCAGGTTGTGGGCCATGAGAATGATGTGCCCGCGCCCGGGGACTGGATCACCTTTGATCTGCTGGGCGAACGCGCCGTGATCATGCGGGGGCAGGACGGGGTGGTGCGGGCTTTTCATAACCTGTGCCGTCACCGGGGCGCCCGGGTGGTGGATGGCGAGGCAGGGCACTGCAAGGGGGCTATCGTCTGCCCGTTCCATGGCTGGGTCTATAACCTTGACGGCAGTTTGCGCGGGGCATCGCAGCCGGCAACCTTCGGCACGCTGGACCGCAAGGCATTTGGTCTGAAGCCGGTCGAGATGGAAATCTTCCACGGCTTTGTCTTCATCCGCTTCCACCCCGGCCCGCAGCCCGCCATCGCCGACCTGCTGGCCCCCTATGCCGCCGATTTCGCAGCCTATCGCGGCAAGGATCTGGTGCCCGTTGCCACGCCCGACTGGTCGGTCGATCTGCCGGTAAACTGGAAATCGGTACGGGATGTGGACAATGAGGGCTATCATGTGCCGTTGGCCCATCCGTCGCTGCAAGAGCTTTATGGCCGCGATTACCGTGACATCTATCTGCCGCGGGGGCTGCATGTGTCGGTCGGCTACTTTGGTGACAAGCCGGGGCGGTCATGGTCGGTGCGCAATTATGTGAAACATGCGCCCCGGCAGGACCATCTGCCACCGCATCTGCAACGGGCGTGGACCTATTATGGCCTGTTCCCGAACATCGTTTTCGCCTTCACGCCCGAAGGCGCGCAATTCTATCACGATCTGCCCCTTGCCCCCGGCCTGACGCGGCTGACCGGCAAGGTGTACCGCCAACCCCACGAGGATCGCCAGCAACGGTTGGCCCGGTATCTGGCGATGCGGATCGACCGGGATACCTCGGCCGAAGATCAGCAACTGTCGATCTGGTCGAATGAATCGATGAAATCCTCGGCCTTCGAAGGGTTCCATCTTTCCGATCTGGAATGGGGCCTGCGCCGTCACCATGATGGGCTGCGCCGACTGCTGCCGGTGATGACGCTGACCGCGCCACCACCAGAGGATACCATGGCAAAACGTAACGCAGAAATGCTTGGTCAGAACAACTGACAGCGCCTAGCCTTTCAAAAAAGCCGAATAACCGGCCCGCAAAACAGGGAGACGACGATGAGACTGACACGCCGCACTGCTCTTGTTACTCTTGGTGCCGGGCTGGCAACCCCTTGGGTCCGTCCGTCCTGGGCACAGGCCGGAACGCTGAACGTCTATAACTGGGGCGACTATATCGGCGAGACCACAATAGCCGACTTCGAGGCAGAAACCGGCATCGGCGTGGTCTATGACCTTTATGCCAGCGCCGAGGAAATGCAGGCCAAGATGCTGGCCGGACAGACGGGTTATGATGTCGTGGTGATGGCGGGGCTGACGATGCCCCAGTTCATCAAGGCTGGCATCTATCAGAAGCTCGATCACACCAAGCTGACAAACTGGGGCAACCTTGATCCCGAAATCCTGCGCATCGTCGAGGGCTATGACCCCGGCAACGCCTATAGCGTGCCTTATATGTGGGGCTCGGTCGGCATGGCCTATAACCTCGACATGGTGAAGGAACGTCTGCCCGACGCCGACCTCACCTCGTTGGATACGATCTTCAAGCCCGAGAATGCCGCCAAGCTGGCCGATTGCGGGATCTCCATTCTGGATAGCCCCACCGATATCGGTTTCATGGTTCTCAGCTATCTGGGCATCGACGTGAATACCGCGGGTCCGGCCGAATACAAGAAGATGGCCGAGGCCTTCGCGCCCATCCGGCAATACATCACCACCTTTGACAATTCGAACTATCTGACCGCCATCCCGAACGGAGAGCTGTGCGCCATCAACAGCTGGTCGGGCGATTATGGCGTGGCCAAGACACGCGCCAAAGATGCCGGGATCGAGATGAACCTGGCCTATTATGTGCCCAAAACCGGGGCACCCGCCTGGTTTGACCTGATGTGCATGCCAACAGATGCGCCGAATGTGGAGAACGGCTACAAGTTTCTTGATTACATGCTGCGGCCAGAGGTGATTGCCGCCTGCACCAATTTCACCGGCTATGCCAATGCCAACAAGGCGGCAACGCCGCTGGTTGACGTCTCCATCGCCTCTGACCCGGCGGTCTATCCCGATCCCGAGACGCTGAAACGGATGTATACGCCCAAGCCGCAGACCGAAGAGCAGGACCGCGAGCTGACGCGTATCTGGGCCTCGATCAAGGCGGGCAACTGAGAATGCCGGATCAGCCTGCGCCCTTTTTGCGCATCGACGGCGTGTCGAAGACCTTCGGCACCTTTCAGGCGGTCAAGGATGTCAGCCTGACCATCGCCAAGGGCGAGATCTTCGCACTTCTGGGGGGCTCGGGCTGCGGCAAGACCACCCTTCTGCGGATGCTGGCGGGTTTCGAGGAGCCAACGGCAGGCCGCATCTGGCTGGACGGGCAGGATATGACCGGCGTCCCCCCGTGGGAGCGGCCGGTGCATATGATGTTTCAAAGCTATGCGCTGTTTCCCCACATGAGCGTGGCGAAAAACATCGGCTACGGACTAAAGCATGAAAAGCTGACCAAGGATCAGCGCATGGCGCGGGTGCGCGAGATGCTGGATCTGGTACAACTGACCCCCTTTGCCGACCGCAAGCCGCACCAGATTTCGGGCGGCCAACGGCAGCGCGTGGCGCTGGCCCGCGCGCTCGCCCGGCAGCCGAAACTGCTGCTGCTGGACGAACCGCTGGCCGCGCTGGACAAGAAGCTGCGCGAACATACCCAGTTCGAGTTGATGAGCATTCAGGAACGCACCGGCGTGACCTTCATCGTCGTCACCCATGATCAGGAAGAGGCAATGACGCTGGCCGACCGGATCGCCGTGATGGACAAGGGGCAGGTCAAACAGGTTGGCGCGCCGGGGCATGTCTATGAGCATCCCGACTCGCGCTTCGTGGCGAATTTCCTCGGCTCGATCACCCAGTTTCCGGCGCGCGTCAGCTCTGTCGCAACGGACCGCGCCACGGTGGAGGTTCCGGCCTTTGGCGCCACGGTGGAAACCGGGCTGATCCCCGGCCTTGCCGCAGGCGAGGCGCTGACGCTGGCGATCCGCCCCGAAAAGTTGACGATCCTGCGTGAAAAGCCTGCCGGACTGAATGCCATTCCGGGCGAAATCAAGGACTTGGCCTATTTCGGCAAAGACAGCCTTTACCGCGTGATCCTGCCCTCGGGCGAACTGATCTCGGTCCATGCGGTGAATGCGAAACGAGAGGACAACCGCCCCGACTGGTATGACAAGATCTGGCTGGGGTTCGAGCCGGCCTCTGCCATCCTGCTTAGGGACTAGGCGATGGGCCCCCAGACGCGCCGCCACCCGCTTGCCGAATGGTTTCACCGCCGGGGTTGGTCCGACCTGATCATCGGCCTGCCCTATCTGTGGCTTCTGGTCCTGTTCCTGCTGCCCTTCGTGATCGTGGTGGCGATGAGCGTGGCGACCCGCACCCCGACCGCGCCGCCTTTCGGCTATGGCGGAGACAATCCGGTCATCAACCTGAACGGCTATGCCCGGCTGCTCCACGACGATCTTTATATCCGTGCCTTCCTGACCTCGCTCTTGAATGCCGCGAATGCGATGATCCTGTGCCTGCTGATCGGCTATCCGATGGCGCTGGGGTTGACGCGGGTGTCGAAGAACTGGCGCAACGTGCTCTTGATGCTGGTCATCCTGCCGTTCTGGACCTCGTTCCTGTTGCGCGTCTATGCCTGGATGGGGCTGATGGGCAAGAATAGCTGGTTCAACGGCCTGCTGACGAGCCTGTGGAACTGGGCCACGCCCGAAGGCTGGGCGGTCACGTCCATACCGATGATGCACAGCAATTTCGCCGTCGTGCTGGTGATGGTCTATACCTACCTGCCCTTCATGATCTTGCCGCTGTATTCCAGCCTTGAACGACTGGACCCCGCGCTTGACGAGGCCGCGATGGATCTTGGCACCCGGCCCTTTGGCGTCTTTCTGGACGTGACGCTGCCGCAATCTGTGCCGGGCATCATTGCCGGCGGGCTGTTGGTTTTCATTCCGGCGGCGGGAGAGCTGGTGATCCCGACGCTGGTCGGCGATGCCGCGCAGCCGATGATCGGGCGGGTGATCTCGGACGAATTCGCCTCGGCCCGCGACTGGCCGATGGCCTCCTCGGTCGCTGTGGCGCTGTTGTTGATCATGGTGGTGCCAACGATGATCTACAGCCACTATCAGGCCAAGGCCGATACGGGAGAGCGGAAATGAAGCGCCGCCCCTGGTTCCTGTTCACCATGCTGGCCTTTGGCTTTGCGTTTTTCTACATCCCGATCCTGTCGATGATCGTCTATTCCTTCAACGGCTCGCGGCTGGCGACCGTCTGGGGTGGGTTTTCGACTAAATGGTATGCGTCGCTGTTTTCCAACCGGCAGGTGGGCGCGGCGTTGGTCCTGTCGGTACAGATCGCGTTGATCTCGGCCACGGTGGCGACCATTCTGGGCACGATGGCGGGGCTGGCGCTGGCGCGGTTCACCAAATTCCGCGGGCGGTTGCTGTTTACCGGCATGGTCACGGCGCCTCTTGTGATGCCAGAGGTGATCACCGGCATTTCCACCCTGATGTTCTTCATCCTGATGGCCGATTGGGTGGGCTGGCCAGGCAGCCGTGGATTCACCACCATCACGCTGGCGCATATCACCTTTTCCATGGTCTTCGTCACCACCGTCGTGCAGGCCCGCGTCTCGCAATCGGACCGCGCGATCGAGGAGGCGGCGATGGATCTGGGCTCACGCCCATGGCAGGTGCTATGGGATGTGACGCTGCCCACCATCTTTCCCGCCGTTCTGTCGGGGTGGCTTTTGGCTTTCACCATCTCGCTCGATGATGTGGTGATCACCTCTTTCACCACCGGCCCAGGGAATACCACCCTGCCGCTGCTGATCTGGTCCAAGGTCAAGCTGGGCGTCACGCCCGACATCAATGCGCTGGCCACGCTGATCGTTCTGGCGGTGGGCGCGGGCGTCATTATCGCGGGCATCGTCCTGAACCGGGCGGAGGCGCGGCGCGCAAGGGATGAAAGGCTGGCCTATCGTGCAAATGAATGATCCGGGCACCCTGATTGGCACGGCCCTGGGCCAGCCCGGTTCCGGCCGGGTTCGCTATGGCGGCGCGATGGCCCTTTACCGAGATGGGTTGATCAGCGCCGC
>DDEX01000108.1:0-11790 GCA_002336845.1 Rhodobacteraceae bacterium UBA1943 | reverse complement strand
GCGGCGATCTACCTCTCTGCCCTGCCCGGCCCCGGCGCGGCAGAGGTTCGGCTGGGTCTGGCGCGGCGCGGGCAGATCAACCTGCCCCGGCCGCAAGCGAATGCGGTGGTTGACGCCCAACTGGGTCACGCGCTGGCGGCACTGGCCCCCACGCACCTCGCACTGGCCGCTGCAATTGCCGGGGCAAGCCCGGCGCTGAACTGGATCACCTATGACAGCTACCCCCCCGATCAGATCGGCGCGGCATTCCGCAATGCCCATGCCTTCGCCTCGCTGATCGGCACCCAAGCACCCTACTTTGCGGCGGATTTCGATTTTGGCCTGTTCCTTGTCGCGCCGCATGTTCTTTACCGCGACCACTGCCATGCCGCACCGGAGCTTTATGCCCCGCTGACCGGCCCGCACGGCTGGCGCTTTGGCGTGGACCGCCCGCTGGTTCTGAAGCCCGCACATGATCCGGTCTGGAACGACCCGTTCCGCCCTCATCTGACCAAGGTCGGTCCCACCCCCTTCCTGGCCTTCTTCGGTTGGACGCGCGACGTGAACGAACCTGCCAGTGTCCTGCCCGCAACCGACTGGCCCGCGCTGGAGGCGCTGATCCTGTGAAGACCCTGCTGACCAACGCCCATATCGTGACTATGGACGCAGGCCACCCCGAGGCGCGTGCGCTGGTGATCGACAGGGGGCGGATACTGGGCCTGGGCAATGACGAGGAGATGCAGGCACTGGCCGGGCGGCAGGCGCAGGTTATCGACGCGGGCGGGCGGCTTGTGCTGCCGGGATTCATCGACGCCCATGTGCATCTGATGGACGGCGGCATGAACCTGGCCTGCGCGGCAAACCTGCATGAGGTGGGCAGCATCGCCGAACTTCAGGCAGCACTTGCCGATGTGGCGGCTCGGGTGCCGGGCCCCCTTGTCTATGGCGCGGGCTGGCAGGCCACGCTGTTCGGCGATGACGGCCTCACGCGGGCCGACCTGGATGCTGTGGTGTCCGACCGGCCCTGCATCGCCTATGATTCCAGCTTCCACCTCGCTTGCCTGAACTCTGTCGCCTGCGCCGCCGTGGGGCTGGATCGCAAGCGAACGGATCCGCCGAACGGCCATATCGTCCGTGACGCAGCGGGGCGGCCCACCGGGATGCTGCATGAAGAGGCGATCGACTGGGCGTGGGAAAACGGCCTGCCCCCTTTGCCCGATGACTGGTATCGGCGCGGAATGCTGGCAGGTCAGGCTCATGCAAATGCCCACGGCATCACCGGCATCGTCGATCCGGCGGTGAATGACCGCTTTCACGCCGTCTATCTGAAACTGGCGGCAGATGGGGCACTGACGCTGCGGGTAACGGGGGCGGCAAAGATCTGGGCGGGTGAAACGGAGCGCAATATTCTGCGCCGCCTGTCGGCGATGCGCGCAGAAAGCGGCGGCGATTATCGGATGACCTGCGCCAAGCTGTTCCTCGATGGCGTGCTGGAAAACCGCACGGCGGCGATGCTGGCGCCCTATTCCGACGCACCGGGCGGCAATGCGCCGGTGATGTTTCCCCAAGGCCAGCTTGACGCGTTTTGCACCACCCTTGATGCCGCACGGTTCCAGTTGCATTTCCACTGTATCGGCGACGCTGCGGCGCGGGCGGCGCTGGACGCGGTTGCGGCAGCAAGGGTCGCGAACGGTCCCTGGCCCGCCGCACACCAGATCGCCCATTGCCAGATCGTCGATCCTGCCGACGTGGCGCGGTTTGCCGAACTGGGGATAGCGGCGAACATCCAGCCCCTTTGGGCAAGGCGAGACGAGGGCGATGAAGGCTGGCTGGCGATGGTTCAGGGACGCGTGCCTTATCCGTTCCGCAGCCTGCTGGGCGCAGGCGCACCCTATTGCCTGTCATCGGATTTCCCGGTCTCGACCCTGAACCCGTTCGAGATCATCGCTACCGCCGTCACGCGCCGGGCGCCGGGTGGCGCCGCATTGCATGAAGAGCAGGCGATTTCCGTGGCACAGGCGGTGGCCGGCTATACCTGCCACGCCGCCGATGCCGCCTGGCTGGGTTCCGAGGCAGGGCGGCTGATTGCAGGGCGCAGCGCCGATCTGATCATGCTGGACCGCGACATCCTTGTCTGCCCGGCAGAGGAGATTGCCGAAACACGGGTTTTGCTGACGCTGTTCAAGGGACAGGCCGTGCACCGGCTTGACCATGCGTAAGGTCATAAAACTGCAACGAAATCTAAACCTGCCTGTCACGCGCCGTCTCTAGGCCAGCGGCAGGATGCGCCGACCAGCACATCGCATCAGCTTGACGGACGCATCGGCGTGCTACAGGGTCGGCTTGCGTCCGCTGACATGACAGGAGTTTCCAATGACCACTCTCAAGGGCCTCGCTTCGGGCATCAGCCTGCTTGCCGTGCTGGCCTCGAACGCGGCTTCCGCTGAAACGCTGGCAGATATTGAAGCTGCCGCCAAGAAAGAGGGCACGCTGACCACCATCGCGCTGCCGCATGACTGGTGCAACTATGGCGAGATCATCGCGAGCTTCAAAGCCAAATACCCCGAGATCACCGTTAACGAGCTGAACCCCGATGCCGGTTCGGCCGATGAGTTGGAAGCGATCCGCGCCAACAAGGACAACACCGGTCCGCAGGCACCCGATGTGGTGGACGTGGGCCTCGCCTTTGGTCCGCAAGCCAAGCAGGAAGGACTGATCCAGCCCTACAAGGTTTCGACCTGGGATGACATTCCGGCCGACATCAAGGATGCCGATGGCTTCTGGGCCGGTTCCTACTATGGCGTTATGGCGCTGGGTGTGAACAAGGACCTGATCAAGGACAACCCGGTCAAATGGGATGACCTGCAAAAGCCGGACTATGCGGCCTCTTTCGCGCTGACGGGCGATCCGCGCGCCTCGAACCAGGCGATCCTGGCGATCATGGCCATGGGCATGTCGCAGGGCGCGCAGCCGGGTGAGGAAACGGGCAAGAAGGGTCTGGAGTTCATGGCCGCCCTGAACAAGGCCGGCAACTTCGTGCCGGTCACCGCAAAATCGGGCACCATGGCCCAAGGCCAGACCCCGATCATCGCCGCCTGGGACTATAACCTGCTGGCCTGGCGCGACAGCCTGAAGGGCAATCCACCGGTTGAGGTTGTCATCCCCGAAGGCCCGGTTCTGGCCGGTGTCTATGTGCAGGCCATCAGCGCCTATGCCCCGCACCCGAATGCTGCAAAGCTGTGGATGGAGCATATCTTCTCGAACGAAGGACAAAACGGCTACGTCAAGGGCTATTGCCACACCGCGCGCTTCAACAAGATGGTCGCGGCGGGTGAGGTGCCAAAGGAACTGCTCGACGCGCTGCCCCCGGCCGAGGCCTATACCCGCGCCGTCTTCCCGAGTGTGGAACAGCAAGCCGCCAACAAGGCCGTCGTCTCGGGCCAGTGGGATGCCGTCGTCGGCGCCCAGGTTGCCGAGTGATCTGACCTGACCCCGGCCCCGCCACGCTTCCCGTGGCGGGGTCACCCATTTCCGGATGCCGCACATGCCGCTTGCCCCAGATCGCCCGGCTGCCAGATTACTTGTCTGGCTGGGCGTCGTGCCCTTCCTGCTCTTTGCCCTTCTGTTCCTGATCTTGCCAACATTGCAGGTGGTGACAGGCGCCTTCCGCACGCCGGACGGCTCTGCGACCTTGCAGAACATCAAGGGCCTGCTGACGCCCAGCATCCTGCGCGCGCTGGCGCTGTCATTGAAACTCAGCCTGCTGACGGCGGCCTTGGGCTGTGTGCTGGGGCTTCTGCTGGCGGCGGCGGTGACGCGCGGCGGATTGCCCGGCTGGCTGCGTGGCGTGACGATGACCTTTTCCGGTGTCGCCTCGAACTTCGCGGGCGTCCCCCTGGCCTTTGCCTTCATCGCTACGCTGGGGCGGCTGGGGCTGATTACGGTGATCCTGCGCGACTGGTTCGGCATCAACCTGATGGCGACCGGCTTTAACCTGATCAGCTTTCCCGGCCTTGCGCTGGCCTATCTATACTTCCAGATCCCGCTGATGGTGCTGATCATCACCCCCGCGCTGGACGGTTTGCGCAAGGATTGGCGCGAGGCTGCTGAAAGCCTTGGCGCGACGGGCGCGCAATACTGGCGCATGGTGGCGCTGCCGGTTCTGTGGCCATCTCTGCTGGGCACATTCGCGCTGCTGTTTGCCAATGCCTTTGGCGCAGTGGCGACCGCCATGGCGCTGACCGGATCGTCGCTGTCGATCCTGCCGATCATCCTGTTCGCGCAGATCCGGGGCGATGTGCTGCAAGACCCGCACCTTGGCTATGCGGTCGCCTTTGCGATGATCTTCTTCACAGGCATTGCCAACCTGATCTATGTCACGCTGCGCGCCCGCGCCGAAAGGTGGCAGAAATGAAATCCGGCCGCATTTTCTCAGCCCTGTTTTTCGGCCTGGCCTGCCTTTATTTCCTGCTGCCGCTGGTCGGCACGCTGGAGTTTTCGTTGCGCGCCCGGCGCGGGGAATATTCGCTGGACGCCTACAGGAACGTGCTGGCCGATCCGCAGTTTCACCAGACCATCGGCTATTCCTTCATCCTGTCGCTGGCGACCATCGTGCTGGGCGTCTTGATCGTTGCCCCCACCGCCTTCTGGGTGCGGCTGAAACTGCCGCGCCTGCGCCCGGTGGTAGAGTTTCTGACGCTGATGCCCTTGGTCATTCCGCCCATCGTCATCGTGTTCGGCTATATCCGGCTTTACAACACCTCGAGCTGGCTGCCGCTGCTGGGATCGGCGGCGGGGTCGGATTTTCTGCTGGTCTGCGGTTATGCCACGCTGTCGCTGCCCTATATGTATCGCGCCATCGACACTGGCCTGCGCGCGATTGACGTAGGCACCTTGACCGAGGCGGCGCAGTCGCTGGGTGCGGGCTGGGTGACGGTTCTGGCCCGCGTGATCCTGCCCAACATCCTGACGGCAATCCTGTCGGGCGCCTTCCTGACCTTTGCTATCGTGATCGGCGAATACGTTCTGGCCGCCCTGCTGAACCGCCCGGCCTTTGGCCCCTATATGGTCTGGATGGGCGGCAACAAGGCCTATGAACCCGCCGCGCTGGCCGTGGTGGCCTTTGGTATCACCTGGGCCTCCATGGGGCTGATCCAGCTTTTCTCCCGCTTTTCCAAACACACGCAGGCGCGCCGCTGATGTCGTTCATAACGCTGCAAAACATCCAGAAATCCTTTGGCGCAACGCAAGTGGTGCGCGACTTTACCCTTGGGATCGAGAAGGGAGAGTTCGTCTCGCTTCTTGGCCCTTCGGGCTGCGGCAAGACTACGGTTCTTCGGATGATGGCGGGGTTTGAAACGCAAACCTCGGGCACGATCGTGCTGGACGGGCAGGACATGGGCGGCCTGCCTGCGAACCGCCGCCGGATCGGCATGGTGTTTCAGTCCTATGCGCTGTTTCCCAACCTGACCGTCGCGGAAAATGTGGCCTTCGGTCTGAAGATCGCTGGAACGCCACGGGCCGAAGCCGCGCGGCGCGTCGATGAGATGCTGGGCATGGTTGGCCTTTCGGGCTTTGGCGCCCGCTATCCGTTCCAGCTTTCGGGCGGTCAGCAACAGCGCGTGGCTTTGGCGCGGGCGATTGCGCCCCGCCCTCGGGTGTTGTTGCTGGATGAACCGTTGTCGGCGCTGGATGCCAAGATCCGCATTTCGCTGCGCAGCGAGATCCGCGCCATTCAGCGAGAGCTGGGCATCACCACCCTGTTCGTGACCCATGATCAGGAAGAGGCAATGTCGATGTCCGACCGCGTGGTCGTGATGTCGGGCGGCCGGGCCGAGCAGGTAGGCGCGCCATCCGAAATCTACAACCGCCCGGCAACGCGCTTTGTGGCAGAGTTCATCGGCTCCCTGAACCTCGTGCCCGGTACGGTGCGCGATGCGGCGACGGGGGCGATTGAAACGCCTGCGGGCGTGATCGCGCTTGGTCGAACCCTGCCTCAGGCAAACGGCAGCGCGGTGTCGCTTGCGATACGGCCCGAAGGGCTGCACATCGGTCAGGACGGCAATGTGGTGTTGAACGCCCGTGTCGCGGACAGCGAGTTTCTGGGGTCCATCATCCGTCTGCGGGTGATGGCGGGCGGCAATACCCCCCTCGTCATCGCGCGCTTCAACCGCGAGGGCCACACGGTGCCAGAGCCGGGGCAAGAGTTGACCGTTTCGGCCAATGCCAGCGATATCATCGTGCTGGACGGGGTGGCATAGGAAAACCCCCCTCGCCTGCGCGAAGGGGGCTTGGTTTCTGCGCGCGGCTCACGCGGCCTTGTTGCCGTCGATCTCCATCGCGCCAGTCATCAGCGCCACCGCATCGGACATGGTGTAGTCCTTGGGGTTGATCACGGCCAGACGGCGGCCAAGCCGGTGGATGTGGATGCGGTCCGCCACCTCGAACACATGGGGCATGTTGTGGCTGATCAGGATGATCGGAATGCCCCGTGCCCGCACGTCGCGAATCAGTTCCAGCACGCGGCGGCTCTCCTTGACGCCCAGCGCGGCAGTGGGTTCATCGAGGATCACCACCTTTGAGCCGAAAGCCGCCGCCCGCGCCACGGCCACGCCCTGACGCTGACCACCCGACAGGCTTTCGACCGCGACGTTGATGTCCTGAATGGTCATCAGGCCAAGATCGGACAGCTTTTGTCGGGCAAAGGCATTCATCCGCGGCTTGTCCATCTGGCGAAACAGGCTGCCCATGATACCGGGCTTGCGCCATTCGCGGCCCAGGAACATGTTGTCGGCAATCGACAGCGCCGGCGACATGGCAAGGTTCTGATAGACCGTCTCGATCCCGGCAGCCCGGGCATCGTCGGGACTGCGGAAATGGACGGGGTTTCCATCCAGCTCGATCGTGCCATGGTCGGGGACGACCGCCCCCGACAGGGCCTTGATCAGGGTCGATTTCCCGGCACCGTTGTCACCGATCACCGCCAGAATCTCGCCCGGCATCAGGTCGAAGTCGCAGCCGTTCATGGCCACCACCGTGCCGTAACGCTTCATCAGGCCAGTGGCTTTCAGAATGGGTTCTACGGTCATTGCGACGCCCTCCGCAGCGATTGGTCAAGTGCCACGGCGATGATGACAAGGCAGCCCGCAGCGAACATCTGCCAGTAGTCGTCCACCCCCGCCAGCGACAGGCCCGTGATGAACACCTGCACGATAAAGGCCCCCAGCACCGAGCCGACGATGGAGCCGCGCCCGCCAAACAGCGAGGTGCCGCCAATCACCACAGCAGTGATCGAAGCCAGGTTCACGTTTTCAAACCCGATAGGAGAGACCGAGCCGACGCGGCCGATGGCGACCCAGGCGGCAAAGCCACAGATCACCCCGGCAACCGCATAGACCGAGATCAGCGTGCGGTCCACGTTGATGCCCGACAGGCGTGCCGCATCCGGGTCATCGCCGATGGCATGGACATGGCGGCCCCAGGCGGTGTGGTTCAGCACATACCACAGGATCGCGGCCAGAATCATCAGCGCGACCCCGCCGTAGAGGATCGACGCACCGCCCCCCAGCGGGATGCCATTCCCGAACCACAAAAGGTTGGGTGCCTTGTCCACGATGTCGGCGTTGCGGATGGATTCCGACCCCGAATACCACAGCTTGAGCGAGCGGAAGATCGAGAAGGTGCCCAGCGTCACGATGAAGGGCGGCAGCTTAACCTTGGCCACCAGCACCCCGTTCACCAACCCCATCAGCAGGGCAAAGAACAGGCCGACCAGCACGGCCACGCCAACCGGCAGCCCGGCGTTCACCGCAAGATTGCCGATGATCAGCGAGGTCAGCACCAAGATTTCCCCGACCGACAGGTCAATCCCAGCCGTCAGGATCACCAGCGTCTGCGCAAGCGCGACAAAGCCCGTGACAGTGACCTGCTTGAGAATGGTGGACAATGCGCCGACCTGAAGGAAGCGGTCGGCAATGATGCCAAATACAATGATGGCAATCAGCAGAACCAGCGCCGGGATCAGCGTGGGGTTTGTGCGCAGCACAGCGCGGGCGCGATGCGTCAGCGTCCGGTCGTCCTGTTCAAAGCTGGCCACGGCGGCATCGGCCTTGTTCAGAACGGCTTCATAATCGGAGATGGTCTTGGTTGGTGCGGATTCCGTGCTCATCGCGCAGATGCCCCCCTCCTTGGGAAATGTCCGGCGGTCAGGCCGCCCTTGTGAAGAAGGGCGACACCAAAGCCGCCCTTCCCGAAGTTATTTCAGATCAGGGCTGCATCAGCCCCAGCACAGCTCCAGCCCCTTGGCCGAGTCGATGGACGGAACGCCGTCAACCGGCTTGTCGGTGACGAGGTTCACGCCGGTATTGAAGAAGGTCAGCCCATCCGAGGCGGCAGGCTTGGTGCCGTCCTTGGCAAAGGCGGCAACCGCCTCAACCCCCTTCGACGCCATGTCCAGCGGGTATTGCTGCGATGTGGCGCCGATCACGCCGGCCTGCACGTTCTTGACGCCCGGGCAGCCACCATCGACCGAAACCACAAGGGCCTCTTTGCCAGCGGCCTTCAGGGCCTGATAGGCGCCTTCGGCGGCAGGTTCGTTGATGGTATAGACCACGTTGATGTCGGGGTCCTTGGCCAGCAGGGTTTCCATCGCGCGCTGCCCGCCCTCGGGGTTCGCGTCCGACGATTCATGGCCGATGACGCGCGGGTCGGTTTCCGAACCCATCACCTTCAGATCCGGCACTTCGACGCCAAAGCCTTTCAGGAAGCCGGTGTCACGCTGCACATCGACCGAGATGTTGTCCTTGTTGATGTCCAGCATGGCGATCTTGGCCGAAGCCGCCGCATCGCCCAATTGCGCCTTGGCCCACTGGCCGATCAGAAGACCTGCCTCGAAATTGTCGGTGGCAAAGGTCATGTCCTGCGCTTCGGGATCAGCGATCGGCGTATCCAGCGCAATCACCAGAATACCGGCGGCGCGGGCATCTTTCAGCGCCGGCGCGACCGAGTCGTTCGAGGCGGTGATCAGGATGCCCTTGGCACCGGCGGCGACGCAATTTTCAATCGCGGTCAGTTGCGGACCGGCATCGCCATCCTTCTCGCCGGCATAGGCCTGGAAATCCATGCCCAGTTCCTTGGCCTTGGCTCCGGCGCCCTCTTTCATCTTCACGAAGAAGGGGTTGGTGTTGTTCTTGGTGATCAGGCACACAAGATCGGCGGCAGAGGCCGAACCGGCCATCAGCGCAAATGCCGCCGCACCCAGCAGGGCAGTGGTCTTCAGTTTCATTCGCATTCCTCCCGAAAGCGTAATCCGCAGATCCGGCGGCTCTGTTTTCCCGAACGGCCGCCGATGGGCGCAACATGGCGTGATTCCATCCTTTGCGTCAATAGATAAATCACAGTGATTTATTATTGACGCGCCAACCAAGCTGATGCAGGCTTTGCCCAGAATTCAGGCAAGAAGGATATGAATGATGCTGATCGGCATCCCGCCCCTGCTGTCGCCCGACGTACTTCATGCGCTGCGATCTATGGGGCATGGGGATGAAGTGGCCCTTGTCGATGCCAATTACCCCGCACACGAACATGCACGCAGATTGGTGCGCATGGATGGCCACGACATGCTTACGGTGCTGGAAGCAATTCTCGCCGTGCTGCCACTGGATCGCGCGGTGCCCGACGCTGTGTTCCGCGCCGCGTTGAATAACGATCCCGCCCAGTTTGCCGACATACACCGCAGGATTGACGCCACCTGCGCCCGGCTGGCACCGTCTTTCACCATACGCCCGCTGGGGGGCGATCAGCTTTACCCCAGGATCAAGTCCGCATACTGCATTTTCGCAACCGGAGAGCGCGCCCTGTTCGCCAACGTCATCCTGCGCAAAGGCGTGATTCTGCCAGATGGCCGGAACTGAGGAGGAAACCTTGCATCTGCCGCCAGAAACCTTGGCTGATCGCGTGGCGACCGACGCCATCATCTTGCGCGGCACCAATCAGGCAGGGATGCGGGCACAGAATGAGCGGCTTGTCCTGTCATTGGTCCGGTCGCATGGCGCGCTTGCCAAGACCGACATCGCCCGCATGACCGGCCTGTCGGCGCAGACCGTCTCGGTCATCATGCGCGCGCTGGAGGATGAAGGCCTCTTGGTGCGACGCGAAAAGGTGCGCGGCAAGGTTGGCCAGCCGCTGGTGCCGATGGCCCTTGCACCGGATGGGGCATATTTCCTGGGGCTGAAGGTCGGGCGCCGGTCAACGGACCTGATGCTGATGGACTTTATCGGCCAGACCATCGGCCTGAGACGCCATACCTACCCTTACCCAACACCCGGAGCGGTGATGGATTTCGTCGCGCAGGCCCTGCCTGAACTGGCCGCCAGCCTGCCTGCGGATCGGGCAGGGCGCATTGCCGGCATCGGCATCGCCATGCCGTTCCAGTTGTGGAACTGGGCACAGTTCGTCGGCGCACCGCAGGCCGAAATGGATGCCTGGCGCCACCGTGAAATTCAGGCCGAGATTGCCGCCCTGTCAGGCCTTCCAACCTATATCCAGAACGACGCAACCGCCGCCTGCGGTGCCGAACTGATCTTTGGACGCGAAGAAAGGCCGCCGGATTTTCTGCATCTGTTCATCGCCCATTTCATCGGCGGCGGGCTGGTGCTGAACGGCAAGCTCCATGTCGGACCCTCTGGCAACGCGGCAGCCGTCGCGTCGCTGCCTGTGCCACGCGCCGATGGCGGCATGCACCAGTTGATCAACGTCGGCTCTCTTGCCCGGCTGGAGCATTTGATGCGGGCGAATGGGCAGGACGCCCGCGCAATCTGGGACCGGGCCCATGACTGGCCGGTGCCCCTGCAAATTCGTCGCGACTGGATATCGGCAGCCGCAGCGGGCATCGCCCATGCTGCGCTGACCGTGACGGCCGTGGTCGAGATCAATGCACTGATCATCGATGGCTGGCTGCCCGTGGACTGGCGCGCCGATCTGGTTTCGGCCGTCCGCGCCAATCTGCAGACGCTGGATTTTTCTGGCATCGACCAGCCCGTTGTCCTTGAGGGGACCATCGGCGATCAGGCCCGCACGCTGGGGGCGGCTTCGATCCCGCTGTCGCAACGCTTCCTCGCTCCGCCCGACGGAGGTGAGCCCTAGTCTCCAGACCCATTGATTTCAGGCGTTTGGCATGATCAGGCTCCACAAGGAGATCTGCTCGATGAGCAATCTTTAGTGGCTGAGCGATGCCCAGCTTGACCTGCCACGGGATTTTACCTCCATCTGCGACTAGAGTCCGCCCCAAGGAAGGGACGGACGATGAAACGAACAATCCGAAGCGAAGAGCAGATCATTGGCATCCTGCAGGTCGAGGAGGATCAAAGATCGGTCCGGGGGACCGTTTTCCCGACGAGGTGAGGCCGGCGCGAAGTGCGCGGATTTGTGCCGCAAGCATGGGATGTCGGAGAGCACGTTCTATGCTTGGAAGGCGAAGTATTCCGGAATGACGGTGTCCGAGGCCAAGCGGCTGAAGGCGCTGGAAGATGAGAACGCCAAGCTCAAGCGCCTCTTGGCCGAGCAGATGCTCGACATGGCGGCGATGAAGGAACTGCTGTCAAAGAAATGGTAGCGCCCGCTGTGAAGCGCGAAGCTGTCGCGCATCTGAGGGCCCGGTTTGGGTTGTCGGAGCGGCGTGTGTGCCGAATTGCCGGGGCAGACCGGAAGACCATCCGCCACCTGTCGCGGCGGGCGCCTGATACGGTGCTGCGCGGCCGGCTGCGCGAGCTGGCCAACGAGCGGCGGCGGTTTGAACCGCTCCGGGTTTGCCGG
>DDEX01000071.1 GCA_002336845.1 Rhodobacteraceae bacterium UBA1943 | reverse complement strand
TGCATCATGCAGCCGATGTTGCCGGCTGCGATGATGTCGGGGGCCTTTGCCTCAAGCGTCGCAACCTTGCGCCGCTTCAGCTCGGCCGAGATTTCGGGTTGCATCAGGTTGTAGGTGCCGGCCGATCCGCAGCACAGGTGGCTGTCGGCGGGCTCCACAACCTCGAACCCCACCCGTTTCAGCAAATCCTTGGGTGCAGTCTTGACCTGCTGTCCGTGTTGCAGGCTGCAAGCGGCGTGATAGGCCACGCGCAGCCCCTTGGGCGCACCTTGCGGCAGGCCGATCTTCGCCAGAACCTCGCTGATGTCCTTTGCCAGCGCCGACACTTCCGCCGCTTGCGGGCCAAGGGAAGAGGTGCGGAACATATGGCCGTAGTCCTTGACCGTCGTGCCGCAACCGCTGGTATTGATGACGATGAAATCAAGGCCCTTGGGTTTTTCGGCCAGAAAGGCGGCGATATTGGCGGCGGCAAAGCCATGCGCCTCGTCCTCGCGGCCCATGTGATGGGTCAGCGCGCCGCAACAGCCCATGCTGCGCGGGATCACCACCTCACACCCCAGACGGCGCAACAGGCGGATCGTGGCGTCGTTGATGTCGGTGTTCAGTGCCTTTTGCGCGCAGCCGGTCATCAGCGCAACGCGATGCCGCCGTTCGCCCATGGCCGGAAACACCTGCGGGTCGTCATTCCGGCTGACCGGCGGCACGGTTTTCGGCGCCATCGCCGCCATGGCCCGCAGCCGCGCATCGGGCAGCAGGCGAGCGAACGGCCGCGCCAGCTTTGCCCCCAGCAGCGCCAGCCGGAACCGCCCCGGATAGGGCAGCACCTTCGCCAGCACCCAGCGCAGGGCGCGGTCGGGCAGGGGGCGGCGATAGGTCTTTTCCACATGGACGCGGGCATGGTCGATCAGGTGCATGTAATGCACACCGCTGGGGCAGGTCGTCATGCAGGCCAGGCAGGACAGGCAGCGGTCGATATGCTTGACGGTCTTTTCATCGGCGGGCCGCCCGGTCTCGAGCATCTCCTTGATCATGTAGATGCGGCCGCGTGGGCTGTCCAACTCATCTCCCAGAACCTGATAGCTGGGGCAGGTTGCGGTGCAAAAGCCGCAGTGCACGCAGGCGCGCAGGATCTCGTTGGCGCGCTTCAGGCCGGGGTCGGCCAGTTGCTCTGGCGTGAAATGGGTTTGCATCAGGCGGCTCCTTGGGCGAACAGGCCCCTTGGGTCGAACTCGGCGCGCAGCCGTGCGGTCAGGGCGGCAACGGCGGGGGCTTCGGGTGGCAACAGGGGCTGCTTCATGCCGGGCAAGGCGCGTACCAGGGTGGCATGGCCGTCGCTTCCCACCGTTTCGCGCACCTGCGCCTCGGCATCGGTCAACAACCAGACCAGTCCGCCGCCCCAGTCATACAGCGCCTCGACCGGCGCCTCAGCCCGCAGCCGCGCCACAATCCCTTCTGCTGCCGTTGGCTTCACCACCAGCCGCCACACCGCCCCGGATCTGCCCGCAAATTCCGCCACATCGCGCACATCCCGCCAGATCGCGGCACTTTCCGCCCCGTCCACCTCTCGCCAGTCGCCTTTCAGGGTGGCCTTCAGCGCACCGGCCCGATAGGCGACCGAGCCTGCCAGCCCCTCGATGCGCAGCAGCGCATGGCCCTTGGTCGAGGCCGCGCCCGAGATATCGAACGGCGTCCGCAGGGCTGCTTGCAATACCTCGGGCCCTGACGTCTCTGAAATCAGCGTCACCTCGGTCTCTGGCACCGCCTGCACCTTCAGGCTGATCTCGGTGATCACCCCCAAGGCCCCCCGGCTGCCTGCCACCAGCTTGACCAGATCATAGCCGGTGACGTTCTTCATCACCCGCCCGCCGTTCTTGACCACCTCGCCCCGCCCATCGACAAAGCGCACCCCCAGCATGGCATCGCGGCACCCCCCCGCCTGCACCCGGCGCGGTCCGCTGGCCCCCTCTGCCGCCACGCCCCCGATGGTCGAGACGCCCTCACGCCCCATCAGCCCGCGCAGGTCCGGCGGCTCAAAGGCCAGCCGTTGCCGCTCGCCCGCCAAAAGCCGCTCCACCTCGGCCAACGGCGTTCCGGCACCCGCCACCAGCGTCAGCGCCCCCGGCTCATAAAGCCGCACCCCGGCCAGCCCCCCGGTTTCCAGAACCAAGCCCGCATCCGTGCCCAGCCGTCGCGTGCCACCGCCCATAATCGCCAGCGGCCCCACCGCAGCACGGATAGCCTCGCTCAACTCCACCTCGGACCTTGGGCGCATCGCGGCCCCCTTCATCTGTTCATAAATATCCCACGGGGGTCCGGGGGTGTGAAACCCCCGGCGCTTTCAACCGGTACGCCGCGTGGCGCTTGCATCCAACGGAAACACCTTGGCCGGGTTCAACAGCCAGCGCGGATCGAACACATCCTTCACCCGCATCTGCGCCTCCAGATCGGCCGGGTCATACTGCACCCCCATCAGGTCGCGCTTTTCGATGCCCACGCCATGCTCGCCCGTCAAACAACCGCCGACCTCGACACAAAGTTTCAGGATTTCGGCGCCCAGCGCCTCGCAGGTTTCCAATTGGCCCGGGGTATTGGCATTGTACAGGATCAGCGGGTGCATGTTGCCATCACCGGCGTGAAACACATTGCCGACCTCCAACCCATAGGCGCGGCTCAACTCGCCGATCCGGCGCAGAACCTGCGGCAGGGCAGAGACGGGAATTGTTCCATCCAGACACATGTAGTCATTGATCTGCCCCATCGCGCCAAAGGCAGATTTGCGGCCCAGCCAGATGCGTTTCGCCTGCTCTTCATCCGCCGCCTCGCGAAATTCCACCGGGTCATGCGACAGGGCGATGGCCTTGATGCGGGCCAGTTGCTCGGTGATTTCCGCCTCGCTGCCCTCGACCTCGATGATCAAAAGCGCCTCGCAATCGGGATAGCCTGCCCTGGCAAAGGCCTCGCAGGCGCGGATGCAGGGGCGGTCCATGAATTCTATGGCGACGGGCAGGATGCCGGCCTTGATGATGTCGGAAACACAAGCCCCGGCGATTTCATTCGAGGCAAAGCCCACCAGCACGGGGCGCGCGCCCTCGGGCTTGGGCAGAATGCGCAATGTGGCCTCGGTCACGACGCCCAACTGCCCTTCGGAACCGCAGACCACGCCCAGAAGGTCAAGGCCCGCCGTCTCGGCCCAGGGACCGCCCAGTTCCACAACTGTGCCATCCATCGTGACCATGGTGACGCCCAGCAGATTATTGGTCGTCACCCCGTATTTCAGGCAATGCGCGCCCCCCGAATTCATCGCCACATTGCCCGCAATCGCGCAGGCCAACTGGCTGGAAGGGTCGGGGGCGTAAAAGAATCCTTCGGCTTCGACAGCGCCCGTCACCGACAGGTTGGTGCGCCCCGACTGCACGCGGATGAAGCGGTTGTCATAATCGGTTTCCAGCACCGCATTCATCCGGGCCACACCCAGAACCACGGCATCGGCAGTTGGCATCGAGCCGCCCGAGAGCGAAGTACCCGCCCCGCGCGGCACAACCGGCACGCGGTTTTCATGGCAAAACCGCAAGGTGGCGGCCACTTCGTCGGTTGTGCGAGGAAGAACCACGGCCAGGGGCGGGCAACGATAGGCCGACAGCGCGTCGCATTCATAGGCCCGCGTTTCCGTCGGATCGTTGATAACGGCATCGGCTGGCAGCAGGGCGCGCAGGCCTGTCACGATCTGATCGCGGCGCGACAGGACGGCGCGGGAAGGCTGTGGCATGTCCATGGCATTTCCTCCGTTGGTAAGAAATTATAACCAATTTTGGCGAAAGGCAAGCCCGACCGGGCTTTCCATCCCGGTCCGGGGCGCTTTAGACTGCTGTCATGACTCAGATACTGCAAATCGGGCCATTCGGCCTGCCGGACATTCTGGCCTTTGGCGTGCTGTTGGCGGCCTGGCTTGGCCTTGGCTGGCGAATCGAGCATCCGCCAGCGGGGCATCCCTCTGTTGCCACCATCGCCGAGAAATACCGGCGCGAATGGATGCAGCAGCTTGTCACCCGCCAGCCGAGAATCTTTGACGCCAGTATCATTGACAACCTGCGGCAGGGCACGGCGTTCTTCGTCTCGGCCTCGATGATCGCCATTGGTGGCGGGGTGGCGCTGATCGGCAATCCGGGGCCATTGCTGGGGTTGACCCATGATCTGGCGCAGACGGCGACAACGCTGGAGTTTCAGTTGCGTATCCTGCCGACACTGGGATTTCTGGCCAATGCCCTGCTCAAGTTCATATGGGCGCACCGGTTGTTCGGCTATTGTGCGATCCTGATGGCGGCGGTGCCGAACGATCACGCTGACCCGATGGCTGGCTTCCGTGCGGCGCAGGCGGCAGAGGTCAACATTCATGCCGCGCGCAATTTCAACCGCGGTATGCGGTCGATCTATTTTGCCTTGGGTGCGCTTGGCACGCTGATCGGACCCTGGGCATTGTTTGTCGCCACGGTGACGGTATCGGGGGTGATCATGCGGCGCGAATTCCTCTCGCAATCGCGCGAGATCATGCTGCAAAAAGGGCCTTCGGAATGACACGTCCAGCCGAGATGGCCGCCTTCCTGGCCGAAGCCGCTGTCGCCCTGCGCGCTGCAACCACCGGCCCCGTGGCCCTTGCGGCGGAACGCTGCATCGCCCTGTGGGAGGCGCAGGAGGGAACGATTGCAACCACCCCACGGCGGCGCGCACCAGCTTGCGAATGGCTGGCCCCGGCGCTGGCGGCGC